>JAFRLI010000285.1 GCA_017431255.1 Victivallales bacterium | reverse complement strand
TGCGGTGCGGGCGCAGGGGAGGGCATTGCCTGCTGCGGGAACGCCTGCGGTGCGGGTTGCTGCGGGAACGCCTGCGGTGCGGGTTGCTGCGGGAACGCCTGCGGTGCGGGTTGCTGCGGGAACGCCTGCGGCGCGGGTTGTTGCGGGAACGCCTGCGGCGCGGGTTGTTGCGGGAACGCATGTGGCGCGGGTTGCTGCGGGAACGCCTGCGGTGCGGGTTGCTGCGGGAACGCAGGGGCATAGGCGCGCTGCTGGGCAGTCTGGAATGCCTGGCGGTTGGCATCCGAGAGCCATACGGCGGTTTGGCCGTTGTCCCGCATCTGGTGAAGGATGCGGGTGAGTTCCTGTGTGACGTTCCCCGGCATTCCGTTTCCTAGAGTTTGCAGGTGACGGTACGGTCGCCTTTCACGGTTTCCCCGACGACGAGCGCTTCGTAGCCGGCCCCCTTGCAGAGTTTGAGCGTGGCGGCAACGTCCTTCTTGGGGACGAAGAACACCATTCCAATTCCCATGTTGAAGACGCGGTACATTTCGTAGGGATCGACATCGCCGAGTTCTTGGATGAGTTTGAAGATGGGCGGCACGTCGATGACCGTCGTGTCAAAGACGGCGCTGACATTGTCGGGAAGGATTCGCGGGACATTGTCATAGAAACCGCCGCCCGTGATGTGGGAGATTCCGTTGAGGTGGATGCCGGCTGCGAGGCAGGCCTGAATGGCCTTCCAGTAGCAGCGGTGCGGCGCCAGCAGCACGTCGCCTACTGTCTTGCCGCCGAGTGCCTTCGGCTTGCTCTTGACGGTCAGACCGCCCTGCTCAAACAGGCACTTGCGCGCCAGCGAGAAGCCGTTCGTGTGCAAGCCCGCCGAGGTCAGGCCAATCGCTACCTGGCCTGCCTTGATGTTCTTCGCACCATCGATAATCTTGTCTTCTTCGACGATTCCCGTGATGCATCCCACCAGGTCGAAGTCGTCCCCGTACATGCCAGGCATTTCTGCGGTTTCGCCGCCGATGAGCGTCATGTTCTGCTCCAGGCAGGCATCCGCCAGTCCCGTAAGAACCTCCTGGTACATTTTCGCCTGGAGTTTCCCCGTCCCGATGTAGTCCACGAAATAGGCTGGCTCCGCACCCTGCACCGCAATGTCGTTCACGCAGTGGTTGACGATGTCGTGCCCGACACTTTCGTATTTCCCCATCATCTGCGCGACCATCAACTTGGTTCCCACGCCGTCCGTGCTTACGACCATGACTGGCTTCTTCCAGCGTTTCAGGTCAATCCGGAACATTCCACCAAAACCACCGATGGGAGCCAGGCATTCGGGACGACGTGTCGTCGAAATCTTCTTCTTCAAACCGCTCAGCAAACTGACCGCCAAGTCAATGTTGACGCCTGCTTTCTTGTATGCTTCCGACTTTCCAGCCTTCTTGCTGCCAGACGCAACCGCTTTCTTTTCGTTTTTCAAGGTTTTTCTCCTTTCGGCAAGAGGTGCTCCCGCCGCATTCTGTACACAGTGAACAAAAATCAACCCAACCTAATATACACCTTTTTTTCTGTCCTTCTCTACGCTCATACTCTTTTTTTTCGAGAAATTGACCCAAAGGACCAACTCAAAGGATGGGAAGGAGACCTTTGGGGCTTTGAAACTTCTGTTTTTCCTAACGCAATTCGCAAAAAAATCGAAAAAGTGACAACTTTTTGCAACTTTTCATTTGACATTTGCGCGAAAGTTGATAAAATACTCTATAGAAACGAGAAATCCGCATTCGGCGGAGCAATTCAACCCCACAACCCAAGGAAACAACAATGGGCAAATTCCAGATCAAGGCATCCAAAAATGGCGGTTTCATCTTCAACCTGCTCGCCGGCAATGGCCAAGTCATCGCGAGTTCTCAGGTCTACAAGAGCATTGAGACCACAAAAGCAGGCATCGCCAGTGTTCAGAAGAACGCCCCCGATGCCGCCATCGAAGACCAGACCGTCAAGGACTTCCAGCCGCAGAAGCACCCCAAGTTCGAACTCTACGCCGACAAGGGTGGCAAGATTCGTTTCCGTCTGAAGGCCACCAATGGCCAGATCATCGCCACCAGCGAAGCCTATGAATCCATGAAGAGCGCCCAGAACGGCATTGCCTCCGTTCAGAAGAACGCCCCCGAAGCCAAAATCGAGCAGATCTAATTCTCGCTAGGTTCTTCGAAGCGAAACGACCGCAAGCGACTGCCTGCGGTCGTTTTGTTTGTCTGGGGGGAGGGGTCAGGGGATTGGCACCAGGTCGGAACGGTATTTGCGGAAGAGTGGGCTGTTCCGAATGCGCTGTACTTCTTCGCGGAAAGACGGTTCCTTTGTGCAGGGAATGCGTTGGGAGAGAACCTTCCAGAACGCCTTTTCGTCTACGGGCCCATTGAGCAGGAACTGGGTGACTTCATACAAGAGCGCCCGTTGTTTTTCGTCGTCTCCCGTGCATGTCTTCCAGTGGTCGTAGTCAATGAGCGTGAGTTCCTCCTTATGTTCGTTCCAAAGGATGTTCCCGCATTTGAAGTCTGCATGATAGAGTTCGCGCCGATGCAAGGTTTCCAGCATTTCCGCAGCGCGTTCCAGGTCGGCGGGGCAATCCCCCTTCAGTTCCCTGAAACCTTCCAGACGTTCCATGACAAAACCTGACATCACAGGAACCCCAAAAATCCGTTTCTCAAAATAGGCCAGGCACTGTGGCACGCGTCCATCCCATATGTGGGAAAACTCCACTTGTTCCCGCAAGGCACAAAGCCCGACATTTTCCCGCTCCAGGCGACGACGCCAGTTGTTCAGCAAAAACTGCTTCACAATCAGCGGTTTCTCCGAAAACTCCACCTCAAAAACACGCTGCCGACGATGCTGTGACAACAGTTCCTCCGTGCGGGGCGTTCGTGTGAACTGCCGCAAGATTTCCGGCGGCAGGAGTTTTCCTGCGTACCAGAAATGCAAGTCCGCCAGCCACCAGCCCAGGTGGCATTCCGTGTCGAATCCGGCTTCTGACAATTGCGGGAGCATATTACTTCATCATTTCGTGAAGGCGTTGAATGGCGTCTTGGAAATCGGGACCATAGAGGGCCGCCAGATATTCTGCACTTTCCAGGTCGTTGTCGCTTCCATGCAGGAAGTTGCTATGGACATCGGGGTGTCGTTGCAAGAGTTGTTCGCGCAGTTGCTGCTTGAAGAAGACATTGGCATTTTCCACGCGATGCTTGGCCGCGAGTTTGGGGTCAACGCCTTCCATCGTCTGCGGATGCTCGTCCTTGCACACCAGCGCGACAACTGGCTCTTCCAGTTGATGGAATCGTGCCGTGCCCCAGTTGCCGCCGCGCGTGTGGCGGCATACGCGTTCCCGTGCCTCAGCCGATAGTTCCACGCGCTCCAGAATGCGGAATCGGCTGGCGAGTTCCTGCGTCATTTCGTCTTCCAGACCAGCCTTGACAGCCTCGGCCCGCAGGAAAAACACCAGAAGATTCGTGCAACCATGCAAGCTTTCGCGCAGGTCCTTTTCCAATCGCTTCTGGAGTTGATCGTGCCAGCCGTTCCGTTTCGCAGGACTCCAGCGGCACAGCAAATCGTACGGCATAGACCATCCGTGCTCCACCAGCCATCCATGCAACGACCAAAGCGTCATCTGTTCTGGAAGCGTTTCCCCGACCGCAGAGGCCAGTTTGCGCATTGCTTTTTCTGGCGAATGGCGGTTCTCCAGTTCGTTGTGTACGCCGTCCAGCCCCGTATCCAGTCCAGACAGCAGACCTTTCTGGTAGGTAAAATGATACACAAGCGTCATCAGTGCGTCTTCGGGAGAGGGGACGTAGCAGAAATTATCCCAGAGTTGACGACGCTCCAGCACGCCTTCCGCCATCCAGGGCATCAGATAGGAGAGACGACCGCCAAACCCCGTGCCCATCTTGCCGTTCTCCGTGTAGATGTCGGTTTTCACTTGACCTGGAAAACGGGTCACGGCACGACAAAACTTCTGCAAATCATCGGAATCCAGCAGAAAATCCACGTCGCCAACATAGGTCTTTTCCGCTTCCAGGGAACGCGGCAACTCTTCCGGCCAACGCAACACCACATAGCGCACTCCCACTTCGTCCAGATGACGAAACAATTCCGGCAAATTGCCGATTTTCAACCCGGGACCGCGTTTCTCATGCGCCTTGCGGCGCCATTTGCGCCACGCCAACACATAACGGATATAATCAAGAAGAAACTTCATAAAAATCTTGCCCTTGCGATTCAACCAAACAAAATGACATGGATACAAGATAAACCCATCCTGAAACTTTGCAAATCGCTCCGGCTCCCTTTTCGTGCAATCAAACAAGAAATCCAACTTCTGAGACGCTGATTCAAACAAGTCTGTTTTACAATCGAAAAAGAGGTGGTACATTATCTAGAACCTCTAGAACCTCTAGAACCTCTAGAACCTCTAGATTTCTCTGCAACAAAAACGATGTGAAAAAAGTTGGCAAGCGATGAACTACCCGTACGAATTGCTTTCGCGTTTTGAGTTTGGCGACATGGTGGCGTTGTTTTTCAAGAAGGACGACGCAGTCGCGTTTTCGATGGTTCCGGCAGGCACAGAAGAGCGCATTCCGCCACACCGTGCCAACTTGGACGACACGTTCGCGTGCAAGTTCTGCAACCAAGTCGGAGGTGGAAGCACGGTTGCGTCCCATCTATTCTCGCTGGCGCAGTGCAAGGTCGCCGGGGACGCGTATGGCGGTCGTTACAATGTCAGCGACAACATGAACAACGGGGAGACGGTTTCGCGTCTCAAGTTCGTTTCGCAGAAGCGAAAAGGCAATGCGGTCACCACCACCTTCCGCGACGACCGTGGTATTTCCTATGAGCAGGTGCTCCGTTGGCGCAAAGGCGAGCCTTTCGTGGAAATCTCTTCCACTGTCACGAACGGGACCGACCACGTCATTACTCTGGAAATGGCGCAGAGTTTCGATATCGGTCTCATCTCTCCCTTCCATTCTGACGATGCGCCCGATTCCCTCTATCTCCATCGCTACAACTCCTACTGGAGCGCCGAAGGACGTCACGAGGAACATGAAATCGAAGACCTCGGCATTGAACCGTCCTGGGGAACTTTCACGGACAGAACGGTCCGTTTCGGGCAGACCAGTTCCCTTGTCGTCAAGGGATTCTTCCCGACCATCGGGTTGGAAGACCGTCCTGCCGGTGTCACTTGGGCCGCGCATCTGGCGACCGCGCAGCCATGGCAGATGCTCCTGCGCCGCTGCGATGACTTCCTGGACATCGCAGGCGGTGCTCCCGACCGCGAATCCAATGGATGGATCCATACCCTTGCCCCTGGGGAATCCTACACGCCACCTCTCGCCATCGTGACGGTCGTTTCGGGAGACATGCAGGACGCCCAGAACCGCCTCGTCAACTGGGCCAATCTTCGTCGTCCCATTTCTCCGGATTCCGAGACCGACCTTCCTGTCATCTTCAACGAGTTCTGCACTTCCTGGGGACGACCTTATCCCGAGCGTCTTTGTCCCATCATCAAGGCGCTCAAAGGCTCGGGCGTGCGCTATTTCGTGCTGGACGCCGGCTGGTTCCGCAAGCCAGACTATGTCCAGGGCATCGGCGACTGGCAGATTTGCGAGGAGATGTATCCCAATGGCGGTTTTGACGCGTTCCTGGACGAAATCCGCGCCGCCGGCTTTATCCCCGGAATTTGGTTCGAGTTCGAAAATGTCGCAGCCAACTCCGATGTCTTCCGCAATCACCAGGATTGGCTCGTCTCCTTCGAAGGTGCTCCCTATCGCCATGTGCGAGACCGCTACTTCCTCGATTTCCGCAAGAAGGAAGTGTGGGAATACCTGGACGAGCGCGTCGCCAAGTTTCTCAAGGCACATCGCATTGGATACATGAAAGTCGACTACAATGCCACGCTCGGCTATGCGGATTCCCTGAAGGGGTCCGGCGTCTACGGGGTCGAGGAACTCCAGCAGGCAGTGACGGCATATTACGAGCATTTGCGGCGCAAACTTCCGCAAGTGGTGATTGAGGTCTGTGCGTCAGGTGGGCACCGTCTTACCCAGGAGTGGATGCGCATCGGGGATATGGCGAGTTTTTCAGACGCTCACGAGCACATTTCCGTCCCTCTGGTCGCCGCCAATGCCGCGCAACTGGTTCCCTTCACCACCAACCAGGTCTGGTCCACCCTTCGCAAGGAAAACTCCCCGGAACGCCACATGTACCAACTCGCCTCGGGTTTCCTAGGACGCTTCTGCCTGTCTGGCGATGTCGATAAACTCACCAAAGAACAGCGAAAACTCGTCTTGGAAGCCATTCGACTCTACCAGGGGTCGACTGACATTCTCCGCAACGGTGTCACGCGCTTAACGCGTTCCCTCAACCACAGTTACAACCATCCAAAAGGTTGGCAAATCTCCCGCCGAACCACTGCCACGGGGGAACTGATCGTCATCCATTCCTTCGAAGATGGTTTGGCAGAACTCAATCTGCCGGCCGCCTTCAAGGTCACGGGAAAACTCGCGAATCCCTATGTCTCCATCACCCAGGACAAGGATTCCATCACCATTTCAGGGCTGCATGACTTTGACGCAGTCGTGCTCCGCCTAGGCAAATAATCTACCGCAATGCCAGTCTTTCTAGCCAATCCATTTCTGTGGTTCAGCCTGGTGGCACTCGTGCCGCTGGCGTTGCATCTCCTGCATCGTCGGCGTCCGAAACCGATTGCATTTGCGGCCGTGCGCTTTCTCATGGAGGCGATCTCGTCCTCGCGGCGTTCTCGCCGGGTGACGCAGACGGTGACCTTGCTGATGCGAATGCTGCTGGTGTTTTTGCTGGCGATTGCGTTTGCGCGTCCGTTGGTGAAGTTCAGCCGGTTTGTGCCGGGAAACCATCGCACGTTGGTGCTGGTGCTGGACAGTTCGGCGAGCATGCAGGCGCACGAAGGGAGCAAGACGCTCTTTGAAATGGCGCGTTCCTGGGCGGAGGTTCTGGTGAACGACTTGGAGGAAGGGGATCGTGTCGCCATCCTCGCACCTGGTGCCCCGGATGCACACGTCATCTTCCCTCCCGTCACAGACCGTGAAGCCATCCTCACCACGTTGCGCGGCTTGCAACCTGGATACGGCTACGCAGACTTGACCCAAACGCTTGCAGCCCTCCTGAATGATTCCGAAAACCTCCGCGGCGCAGAACTGCATCTCTTCTCCGATTTCCAGACTACTACCTGGCCTGCGGAACAGGTCGCTTCTCTTCGTGAGAAACTGCGAAAAGCAGGCGTGGCGGTCTTCTTTAATCGCGAGGCCGTGGTCACCTCGGGGGATGCCCTGGTGGAAGGCGTTGATTTCGCTCCACCCGCTCTCATTGGCGACGCCGGAACCTCCGCCACGGCACGGCTGCGAGCCAATGCACAATTCGCCGGCGCAACCGTCCTGCGTGTGACCTCGGGCGTCGCGGAACTGAACCATTCTTCCCTCGAACTCATGCCCAGCGAACAAAACCGCCTCGCGCTTCCCTTGAATCCGCCTCAGGAAGACGGGCAATTCACGGGTTGCGTGCAAATCGACGAGGACGCCTTCGCCCTCAACGACCGTTTCTTCTTCAGCCTGCCACGCGTGCTGGGGGTTCCCGTCCTTGTTGTCAACGGTACTTCGTCTCGCGATTCCTTCTTTTTGACGCGTGCTCTTCGGCCAGGCGGGCGCGGCGCTGCCGCCGTGGAGCCTGTCGCCATGGATTGGGCTGGATTCCTTTCCGCAGACCTTTCCATGTATCCGCTGGTCATGCTCTGCAATCCGCCTGATTTGGGCGAGGCTGCATTGGGGCAGATTCGCCGCGCGTTTGCGTCTGGGGCGACGGTGGTGCTGTTCCCTGGAGACGCAGGTGGCTTGACGGAGGAAGGACTGCACGCCTTCGAGGAACTGGCAAATGTCAAGGTAACGCGAGAGGACTTTCCCGAGGCGAAACGCCTGGAGGTGCTGCTGGGGGACCGGCAACAGTCGCTAGTACGGCGCATGGAGAGCATTCTGCCGCCGCCCTGGAGCGCGCCCGCGCGAAGCCGATTGGCGTTTTCCGTGCCCTCCGCTTCGGGAATTGCACCATTTGTGTACGGGGAACAGGGGGCCTTTGCGCTGGCAGTGCAGCCTCGCCAAGGCGGTGCGCTGTGGGTCTTCGGTACTTCTGCCAATCGCGATTGGGCGGATTTCCCCATCACGCCATTCTATTTGGTCTTGATGCAGGAACTCGCGAAGAACTCTGCCGGCGGCGGTGGACGCTCCCTCTCCACATTCGTCGGCGACGCTCTTCTGCTCCCCTGGCCTGGCGATTCTCTCAACGTGCGCCTGAATGTGACCGACCAGCAGGGCCGCGTCAAGCCCCGAACTTTCGCGCGGCACGCTGTCGGGGAACCACTCCTGCTTGGCGACTTCCATACGCCCGGCATCTACACGGTTTCGGACGGGACGCACACCGTTCGCCTCGCCGTCAACATCCCACGCGCTGAAATGCTCCTGGAATATCTCCCCTCCGAAGGACTTCCGCAAAGTCTTCCTGATGTGCCGTGTCATTATTCGGCAAATACGACCGAGTTGCGCCGCCAGGTGGAAAGCACGCGCCTGGGCAGTCCGTTGTGGCCTGCCTTGCTTCTGGGAGCGTTGATTTTAAGCATGGTTGAGGTGCTTTTCGCCAATTTCCGCAGTCGACCGGCCCGGCATTCCGCCGCGATGGAATCCGTGCTGGGAGGAGGTGCGAAATGATGCTGGCTGCATTGATTCTCGAACCTGTGCTTCCTCTGTGGTTGCTGGTGCTGTGCGGGATTGCCTTTGGCGTGCTGGCGTGGCGGTCATACGCCGTGTGTCGCCTCACGTTGCGACAACGCTGGCTCTTGTTTTCGTTGCGCATGGCGGCATTTCTGGTAATTGCATGGCTGGTCTGTCAGCCGTCTCTGCGGCGGACACGTGCGGAGGTGGAGCGTCCCGCTGTGGCGGTCGTCGTCGATTCCTCTGCGAGTATGGAAGACAATCCTCTTGCAGCCCCGCAAAGCCGCGCTGCGCGTGCTCGCGAATACCTGCGCTCCTCTGCATTCCGCAAGGCTGTCTCAGGGGCCCGCGTAACCTATTTTTCCGCCGGCGAAAATCTCTCCGAAGGCTGGACGGAAGAAATGCTATCCAACTCCCCGCGCTCTTTCCTTTCCGATAATCTCTCCCGACTCGCCGCACGTTTCCGAGGCGACAATCTCGCCGGGGTCATCCTTCTGTCCGACGGACTCGACCAGAGCGCGCAATCCTTTGACCCCACCTTGCTCGGCGCCCCCGTGTTCATTCCGGAACTGGAAGAACCGGGTTCCCTCGCCGCTACCCAAAAAGACGACTTTCTGGTCGGGCTTCTTGCCTATCCCAAACGCGTCATCTTGAACTGGAAAACAACGATTTCCGTGACCATCCAGCGCCGTTCCGGGGAAGGACCGGCGACCTTCCCCGTGCAACTGCGCCTCAAGGGGAGCGTTCTGCAAACCCAGAATGTCGAGTTCGCCGAACGGGAAAACCTGCGTCGTCTCCAGTTCGAGGTGGAACCGACCGAAGTCGGGGCACTCGTCTATGAAATCCGTATCGATATCGCCGACGAAGAGGCCTCCAACAACCGCAAGGAGTTCCTGCTCGATGTGACCGACGCCAAACAGCGCATCCTCTACTTGGAAGGCACGCCACGATGGGACTTCAAGTTCCTCAAGCGAAGCCTTCTTGCCGAAAAGAACTTCCAACTCAGCGCCTATCTCCGCGCAGGCAACGGTGGTTTCATCAACTTTGACGAAACCGGGGCCGGTGCCGCACTTCCGACCTTGGACGAGGCTAGCCTTCGCCCCTACCGCGTCGTCATCCTCGGGGATTTGCCGGCTGCTTCTCTTACTTCCAACGAGGCGACTGCGCTCTGCAAGTTCGTCGAGAAGGGGGGCGGGCTGCTTTTCACAGGTGGCGTGACCTCGTTCTCAGCGCAAGGCGTTGCTCACTTGGCGGAACTAGAACCTCTCTTGCCTGCGAAATCCGAGGAGGGCGCAAGCATGAAGGAAGGACGCTTCCCCGTAGACTTCACTTCGGAGGGACGTGCTCTTTCGACCTTTGCGGCACTGGCGGAAGAGGTGCGTTTCCCCGCAGTATTGACGCTCTGGGGACCGGTCAAGCCCAATGGATTTGCGACCAGTTACCTGGCTTCCGGGGAGGGATCTCCCGTGTTGCTGGGGCGCCGTTATGGTCAGGGGCGCGTGGCAATGCTTTTGAGCGACTCCATGTGGCGCTGGCAACTGGGTTCCGGTGCAAGCGCGACGAAGGGGCTTTACGGGCGTTTCGTGACGCAATTGCTTCACTGGCTGGCACCTGGTCAGGACGAGAAGGATGGCGAAGAGGCTTTGCAGGCATTGGTGGCGGATCCCGAGGTGGAGCAGTACCAGAAAGTTGTTCTAGGGGCAATCGGAGCCGGGAAGGGCAAGGGGGCGGCAGTCACCTGCAATATTACGACGCCTGCCGGCAAGAAACTTTCCTATCCCATGCTTCCTGGCAAACTTCAGGCTGACGTTGGCTTAGTGGCTCCGCAGGACGGTTTCCGTCTTGAAATCCTACCAGAAGAGAAGGGAACTTATCTCGTTGAAATGCTAACAGCGGATGGCACTCGCCGTGCTTCTCTCACTCTTCTTTCTCGTTTCCCTGAACATGAGCACACAGGCGCTATCATAGACCGACAGTTCCTTCGACGCCTCGTCTCCGCCACAGGTGGACGGTGGACCTCCTGGAACCAACGCAACGAACTCCTCGCCGAACTCCACCTCTCTCCCAGGACTATCCAAACTACCACGGAAGCCCCCCTGTGGAACCGCTCTCCCTGGATTATCCTCCTCCTTGCTCTCTTCTGCGCCGAATGGTTCCTCCGACGCAAAATGGATTTGGTGTAGCAACGGCGTCCTCGTCGCCTTGCCGACCACCTCGTCCTACAAAAACTGCAGGGGCCGCAGGGACCG
>JAFRLI010000284.1 GCA_017431255.1 Victivallales bacterium | reverse complement strand
GGCTGCGCTTGCAGCACGTCGCTGTGGCTGACACGGACAACAGCAGCGTCACGCCCTACACGCAGGAGCCGCCGTTCAATGCCAGGGAAGCGTATCTGAACAGGATAGCCAACAGCATCTACCGCGACTTCGGCGCGTTCAACCCGGAGGACGTGGCTGCCGGAGCTATTACGGCGACGCAGATCAACGCCGCCTACCAGCCAATGGACGAGGAAGCCGATGCCTTCGAGTACCAGGTGATCGAGTTCGTCCAGCAGATACTCAAACTGCAAGGCATAGAGGACGCTGTGCCACAGTTCAAGCGGAACCGAATCTCCAATCAGACGGAACAGGTGACCAACGTGATACAGGAGGCGCAATTCCTGGACGACCAGACCATCCTCGAACTGCTCCCCAACATCACGCCGGACATGATCCCGAAGATACTCGCCATGAAGGACGCGCAGGACGCGGTGAGGTTTGAGGACGAGCCCCAGAATGGCCCTGTGGAGGGCTTGGAGGACACGGGGGTATAAACCATGCCTGACTACGGTCAAAAGGCCACAGACGCTGAATTTCGCCGCCTGAGAGCCAAGATAAACGACATCTATAAACAGGCGTACAAAGAGATCGAGCAGAAAGGCCTGGAGTTCGCTCAGGCTCACGCCCGGAGGGAAGCCCAGATGCGCCAGATGGTCGCTGACGGGAAAATGACCCAAGCTGACTTCGACGCATGGATGCGCGGTCAGGTATTCCAGGGCGAACAGTGGCAAAAGAAAAAGCAGCAGATGGCTGATACCCTGTACCACGCCGATCAGGTGGCGCAGGAAATGGTCAACGATTCCCGCTTCAATGTGTTTGCGGCGAATGCCAACTATATGGGTTACGCCCTGGAACACGACGCTGGGATAAAGACCAACTTCGGCTTATACGACGCTGACAGTGTGCGCCGTTTGGTAAAGAAGGAGCCTGATCTCCTGCCGCCCAAGAAGTACGTAGGCAAGGATAAGAGCTACCAGTGGTACAACAGGCAAGTCCAGACCGCGATAACCCAAGGGATAATCCAGGGGGAAAGCCTGGATAAGATAGCCCATCGGATAGGCAAGCAGACCGGGGAAACTAATGCCAGTGCGATGCTCCGCAACGCCCGGACGATGCAGACCGGAGCGCAGAACGCCGGACGGATTGAAGGGCTGCACCAGGCACAGGAACTCGGCATCAAGGTCAAAAAGCAGTGGATGGCACCGCTGGATTCACACACCCGCGATGCCCACGCAGACCTCGACGGGCAGATTGCAGATGTAGATGAACCGTTCGACAGCGAACTGGGGCCGATCATGTACCCCGGCGACCCGGACGCAGATCCCGCTAACGTCTGGAACTGCCGCTGCACACTGGTGTATGTATACCCCGAGTACCCGAACTCCATGGAACGCCGAGACAACGAGACTGGCGAGAATGGAGGTGACATGACCTACCGGGAATGGGAGGAAATGAAGCGCGAGTAGGAACAAACTCCCGAACCCGAGCAGGAATTGAGCCCGATTGATAGAATAAAAGATACCATAGCAAACCACGAGGGCGATTGGAGCCTGGACGAAGTGCAGGATATCGGGCGGCAGCTCTCCGAGGAAATCAGCAGAAACTACATAGACCCGATGGTACGGGCGGAAGAAATAAGTGTCCAGCAGCGCGACTTGTACCATGAGATAGAAGCCCAGAAAACCAGAAACGGTGAATTGAACCGTCTGATCAAAGAGACTGACGACAAAGCCCTCAAAAAGCAATATCGGCAGGAACTCGCCGAAGGAAGGGCGCGGCGAAAAGAACTTGAAGGTCAGTACGAAGAACTCAGTAAACAATACTGGGGGTTGTTCAACAACGACGGCAGGAGCGCGATTTTACAGGAAAACCTCGCGCAGATTCGTGACGTTGGCGGTATAACCGAGGACAACGTCAAGCGGTATGCCGACCTCGAAGCTTACCCAGACAGCACAGATCGGACGATGAAGGCTGCAATAGAAGCCATGAACTGCTACCCATCCGCATGGCTCGAACACAGCCAAGACCACTGGTACGCCTTGCAGCCGCACTGGACTACAGACCGCGCCTATTATAACACAGGCACGGGCGAGATACGGTTCAATGAGAGGTTGTCCACGAACGTTCACGAAATGGGACATCGCTTCGAGCAATGTGTCCCTGGAATCATGCAAAGCGAACGCGAGTTCTATGCACGACGCACGGCGGGTGAATCCCTGGAATGGCTGGGACAGGGATATGACAGAAGCGAAAAAACTCGTAAGGACAAGTTCGAGAACGCCTACATGGGCAAGGATTATGGCGGCGCTGCTTACGAACTCGTCTCTATGGGCTTCCAGTACGCCTTCACGGACTACGGACGGCTGGCGAAAGACCCGGACATGGAGACCTGGATTCTGGGACTGCTGGCAACGATGTGAGGTAAAAGCATGGCGACGATCACGGCAAAAGGACAAACGGACCACGGATACCAGGAGATACAGATCACTGGCGAAAAGCGGGTGGAATCCCTGGTGTGTTCCGATGGCGCATTTCTGATGTTTGTCGAGACGAGCATCAACAAAGCACGGGGCCAGATGGCGAACGGCTATGTGCCCCCGGCAGGAACGATGCTGCAAGCCCTGGCTGTGCTCACCATGCTCTACGACTACCGCAACATTACCGTGGATGGCGACATAGAACCAATGCCGCACCAGCCGGGAGTGATTTACTGATGAGCAGCGTAGACATAACCGACAACAGCGCCCAGTTCAAAGAAGCCTGGAACGCGCCAAGGCTCGCGCCCTTGAGATCATCGGCGG
>JAFRLI010000283.1 GCA_017431255.1 Victivallales bacterium | reverse complement strand
TATTGGCCTTTCCACATCCTCCTCTGTCCCTTTCCTTTTGGGAATCGCCGCTGCTGCGCAGCGCCGATTCCGACCTTTCTTAATCTTTTTTCAAGAAAAAACAACTTTTTTGGTAGACTTTATTTGCAATCCAGAAAATGAGGTGTATATTAGTAAGCGTTGTCCAAAAAGACTACTGTTTTGGTAGCCTAAAAACAAAAAGGGACAAAAACCAAAGAACTAAGAAAGGAAAGGAGACGAAAGATGAAGAAGCAGAATGTTGGATTTGTTGCGGCGGTTGTGTTGAGTGGTGTGTCGTTGTTTGGTGGAGTTCCCCTGAACAGTTTGGACGGAGCGGGCGGAATTGCGTTCAATCCGCTGGCATACTTGTCAGGGGTGAAGGTGGAAGGGAACGAATGGGTAACGAAGCCGCAGATAGGAGCGTGGTACGTCAAGTTACCTGACAGCAACATTGAATGGAGTTCGTACAGTGTCTCGCTGAGCCTGGCGAACCGCGTGGAGCTGAGTTATGCAAGCAATCTCATCAATGCGAAGGATTACGGGGACAACAGCATCTTTGCAAACACGATCGGGTTGAAAGTGCAGCTTGTGGAAGAGAATGCATTCGATACCGCGTGGGTGCCCGCCGTGGCCATCGGCGTGAAATATCGCCATACGGACAGCGACACCACGGATGCCCTCGGTCTCAAACATTCGGGAGCGGACTACTACATCGTCGCGACCAAACTCATCACGCAGTTGCCGAAGCCCGTGCTGGTGTCGGTCGGTCTGCAGCGAAGCGACGAGGTCGTGTACGGGGCAGTCGGACACAACCACTACGGCACGGGATTCTTTGCGAACATCGACGTGCTGCCGAGCGAAAACGTCGCCATCGGCATCGAGTTCCAGCAGGGCATGAAAGTGGGCGACGACATTGAGAACGCGAACTACTGGAACGGGCACGTTGCCTGGTTTGTGACGAAGCAGCTCACGTTGGTCGGCGCATATGTGAACACCGGCAACAAAGACAAGACAGACAAACTGGGTGTTGGGGACGGTTTCGTGCTCAGCGCACAGTATCAGTTCTAAGTACAACCAACAACAGCAAAGGAGATTCCATCATGTCGAACATCATCAACAACATTCTTGAAAAAGTCGGTCACACCCCCCTGGTGAAAATCAACCGATTGAACGAAGGCAAGGCCACGGTCCTTGTGAAAGTGGAGTTCTTCAATCCGGCGCAATCCGTGAAGGACCGCATTGCGAAGGGGATGATTGAAGACGCGGAGAAGCGCGGGCTGTTGCAGCCGGGCGGTCTCATCATCGAACCCACGAGCGGGAACACGGGTGTCGGTCTTGCGCTGGTCGCGGCCGTGAAGGGCTACCGCCTCATCCTGACCATGCCCGATTCCATGTCCGTCGAGCGCCGCAAGTTGCTGGCCGCCTTCGGCGCGGAACTCGTCCTCACGCCGGGAGCGCAGGGGATGAAGGGAGCCGTCGAGAAAGCGTTGGAACTCCAGAAAGAGAATCCCGGTTCCTTCATTCCGCAGCAGTTCGAGAACCCCGCCAACTCCGAGACCCACCGCCTCACCACCGCCGAGGAAATCTGGGCGGATACGGACGGACAGGTGGACGCATTCGTCGCCGGCGTTGGCACTGGCGGGACCGTCACAGGGGTCGGGCAGGTTTTGAAGGCCCGCAAGCCTGGCTTCCAGCTGTTTGCCGTGGAACCCGATGTCTCCCCCATCCTGCAGGGTGGCAAGCCCGGTCCGCACAAAATCCAAGGCATTGGCGCCAACTTCATTCCCAAGGTGCTTGACCTCAATCTCGTGGACCAGGTCATCGGCGTCTCGGCGGAAAATGCCGGCAACACGGCGCGTCGTGCGGCCAAGGAGGAAGGCCTGTTTGTCGGCATCTCCTCGGGTGCTGCGCTGTGGGCCGCCCTGGAACTTTCCAAGCGCCCCGAGTTCGAAGGCAAGACCATCGTCGCGCTGCTGCCCGATTCCGGCGACCGCTACCTCTCCACCTGGCTTTTCGAGAATATCTAGTCATTTCATTCCGTCTTTGGTCTGTAACAACGGAGGTTCCCCATGAGCGAACAAAAACCATATCGATTCGATACCCTTGCCGTTCACGGCGGCTGGCACGGCGATCCCGCCACGGATGCGACCGCCGTCCCCGTCTACCGCACCACCGCGTTCAACTTCCAGAATGCGCAGGACGGCGCCGACCGCTTCGCGCTCCGCAAAGCCGCCAACATCTACGCGCGCCTGATGAACCCCACCGAAGACGTCCTGGAAAAGCGCCTCGCTGCACTCGAAGGCGGAGTCGCCGCGCTGGCACTCTCCTCGGGCACGGCCGCCATCTATTTCACCGTCACGAACATCGTCGCCACGGGGCAGAACCTCGTTGCCGCCTCCAATCTCTACGGTGGAACATATACTCAGTTTGACGCCATCCTCCCGCAGAGCAACAATATCCACGCCAAGTTCGTCAAGGTCAATGACTTTGTCGCCACCGACGCTGCCATCGATGCCGACACGCGCGCCATCTTTGTCGAAGCCATCGGCAATCCCGGTCTGGATGTTGCGGACATCGCCGGCTACGCGGCCGTCGCCCAGAAGCACCATCTGCCGCTGATTGTGGACGCCACCTTCGCCACCCCTGCGCTGGAAAATCCCATCCAGTACGGCGCCAATGTAGTCATCCACTCCCTGTCCAAATGGATTGGCGGGCACGGTGCCGGCATTGGCGGCATCGCCATCGACGCAGGCAACTTCGATTGGACGGACCCCAAATTCTCCCTCTACAACGAACCGGACCGCGGATATCACGGCATCGTCTGGTCCACCCTGGGTGCGGTAGCCTTTGCGACACGCCTGCGCACGGTCGCTCTCCGCAACCAAGGCCCCACGCTCTCGCCCGACGCCGCATGGATTTTCCTCCAAGGCGTGGAATCCCTCCCGCTCCGCATGGCGAAGCACTCCGAGAACGCCGCCAAGGTCGCGCAGTTCCTAGCCGCCCATCCGAAGGTCGCCTGGGTACGTTATCCGGGACTGCCCGACGACCCCTCCTACGCCCTCGCCCAGAAGTACCTGCCCGGAGGCAAAGGCGGCATGGTCGTCTTCGGCGTAAAAGGCGGCGCGGCAGAAGGAAAAGCCACGGTCGACGCCCTGCAGCTCTTCCTGCAACTCGCCAATGTCGGCGACGCACGCAGCCTCGCCATCCATCCCGCCTCCACGACACACTCCCAGCTCTCCGAGGAACAACAACGCGCCGCTGGACTGGCTCCCGAACTCATCCGTCTCTCCATCGGCATCGAAGACCCGCAGGACATCATCGACGACCTCCAGCAGGCCCTCGACAAAATCTAGCACCCCCTTTCTCTAAATCTCATAAATAGAGTGCCCTCACGCAGCGGCCACCCAAAACCATTCGGGTGGCCGCTGCTTTTTTTCACCAAACGGAAAACACGGGCACGAATAATGACGCATCACGAAACAATATCCAGATGGGCATGCGTTCTTTCCTTCCACTGTCGCCAGGTATATTGTCAATATTTTACCAGTTGCGTTAAAAATCCACCACTTGAACTCCCCTAGAAAACTCCATTTCAGGTAAAACATCCGTTGCGCCATTTTGGCACGTTGATTGCTATATTACCACTTGTTGATAGCTTTTTTATCAAAAGAGGTAATTACAAAACCCTATGGGAGTCCAAAGAACACACAGAATACACAGAACTGTTTGTCCGCGCTAACGCGCGGCTAAACACTTGATATAAAATAAAATACAAAGTGCAAGCCGCCGCGAAGCGGCGGATTGCCTTCTGTGTATTCTGTGTATTCTGTGGACTCAAAAAGGAGTTTTGCAATTACCTCAAAAGTCAGCAAGGAACCGGTCAGTGGAGTGTTGGATTTGCCACAAAAGCAAGGGGACGCCGTCACAACGTTTTTTTGTGCTCAAGCTCCCGAAAATATCTTAAAAAAACGGCATGTGCTTCATATATTTGTGGAGAGAAACCAGATTTCCCAAAAATCAGGTTTTCCACAGAGGTAATTGCAAAAGGACCTCCCAACCGCCAAAACGCCGTGCTGTTCTTTGCCCGTAGAATCCCACAATCAAAAAGAAGAAAAGAACCATGAACAAAAACTGCGAAATCATTCGTATCGATGGAATCGACCACAAAGCAACCGACCTCTACAACGAGTACTTCCCCATCCTCTCCCGAGCGGCTGCCGTCAAAAGGCTTCCACGAGACCTCTGCGACGATGTCGCCTCGGAAACCCTCTGCAGTTTCTTCCAGAACCCTGAGAAGTACGACTCCTCCAGGGCCACCCTCAAGACCTACCTCTGCACTGTCGCGAAGAGCCGTGCCATCGACCTTTTCCGAAAGAGAAAGGGAGACCGCCTGTTCTGCGTGGAGAACGATGAACTCGCTCTCCTGGACAAAAGAAGCACAATCCACGACTCCCTGGAGGGAATGGCAAAACTCTCATCCCAACCGCCTTCACGGCGCGGCACAACGGCTTCCTCGCTCAAACTCGGTGTGGTCACCACACCGGGTCTTCGCTCTTCGCCCTCGTTTGTGGCGTTTTGGCGGTTGGGCGGTAGTTTTGCAATTACCTCAATACAAAAACCTGTTCCTTTTGTGTAGTTTGTGTATTTTGTGGATAAAAGATGAAACTATTTTTGGTTCTTTGCCCAGGCGGCCTTCATGACGCGGAGGCGGGGATTGTCCTTGGAGGGGACGATGTGCTTGCGGTCTGGTCCTTCGTGTTCGAGGGACCAGACGGGGGATTCGCGGAATGCGTGGTAGGTCCAGTCCCAGCCGTATTCCTCGAAGATGGAGATGCAGTCCGCAAGGTACTTTTCCGCACCGGGGGCCCAGGTTGCGGCGGAGAACTCCCCGATGTAGATGCGGCACTTGTGCTTTAACTGGAAGGCGCGAACAGGCTCCAGGTACTTCTTGAGTTCTGCGCGGTCGAACGTCACGCTGCCGATGACGCCTGGATAGGCGACATTGGTCGGGCTGCCAAAGACGCCTTGATGGGTGAATTGACCAGGATAGTACATGTGTGCCTGGTAGATGATGTTGTCCAGGGGGAGAGAGGGAAGATACGAGAAGGTCGTAGGATTGGCGGCCATATTGGATTCTATGACGATAGGGGTATCCGGATCAATGGCTCGGATGGCCTCCGCGGTCATTTTCTGGACTTCCCAGTAGCCGACGGGCAAGAGCTGGAAGTTCTTCGGTTCGTTGATGATATCATAGGCCCAGATGGCGGATTTGCCCTTGTAGCGGGCGGCGATTTCCTTCCAGAGTTCAATGAAATGGTCGCGGTATTTCTTTTCGTAGAAGATGCGCATTTCGTTGGATTCCACGCGTCCGCCGACGGGCCAATGGAGGTCGATGATGAACTGGATGCCGAGTTTTTGGGCGTCGGGGAGGAGTGCGTCCAGGGAATCCAGGCATTTGTGGAACCAGTTGTCGTATTCCTCAATATCGGTGTCGCTCCCGATTTGCGCCCAGTGACGGCAGATTTGGAAACGGACGAGATTCACGTTCCATTCCGCGAGTTTCGTGAGGTCGGACGGCTTGAAGCGTTCTGGCCGGGGAGACATGACGCCGCGTAGCGGCGGGGTGTTTTGGACGCGTTCGGGGTATTTGACGATGTAGTTGTCCTCCGCCAAAGACGATGAAACGCAGCGCAGGGTGGAAAGGTCGTATTCGACATGTCCTGCGGAATCTTGCAGACCGAGCAATAGAACCGCTTTTGTGACATTGGGCGGCATCCAGAAGAGGAGTCCCGTATTCCGCCAATCGAAGGTCCCTCGAGGAATGCTGGCGCCAGGCCAAGTCGAAGAACCGTCGTCCTTAACATAATGTACCATGCACTTGACACCATTGTGCCTTTGCGACGGCTCCGTCACATCCTTCCCGCGGACCTTGACCGAAACGGAGAACAAAGACCCCTTGATGGCCTCGACATCCAGCGCGGCCACGGCGCAGTTCTGCTTTTTGCTGACCTCTCCCTTCGGAATGTCGACAATGAGGAACGGCTTCCCGTCCACAGTCTCCATTTTGACTCCTGGCACGGTCGACCACTTGAAGTCTTTTGCGGTGAATACCTTTTCGGCGGCCAGCGCTGCCAGCGAAACCGCCAGCATCATCAGAATGTGCTTCGCTTTCATGGGGTTTCTCCTTTCCAAATGCAGGTCTTATAGAAGTGAGGTAATTGCAAAACACTATGGGAGTCCACAGAACACACAGAATACAAAGTGCAAGCCGCCGCGAGGCGGCGGATTGCCTTCTGTGTATTCTATGGACTCAAAAAGGAGTTTTGCAATTGGTTCAAAAATGGTTACTGTTCAGAAGGGTCGCCGCGTGATTCAGGTCTTTTGTTTTTATCCACAAAACATACAAAATACACAAAAAGAACAGTCATCCTTCCTGTCTCTCAACACGCGCGGAAGTCGCGCTGACTTCCTGTGCTGTCCCCCGGCGGGAAAGGTCAAGACCTTTCCCGCCGGGGGACAGGCAGGAAGCAACGGTTCTTTAGAACCTTTTGAAGAG
>JAFRLI010000282.1 GCA_017431255.1 Victivallales bacterium | reverse complement strand
CGCTATCTAAGCGAGTTCGAGGCGTTGCTTGCTGAACTTCCGACGCCAGTCGAGCCAGACGACGTCTTCGTCGGTCGCATGCGCGAAGCACGCTGGCCGTATGCAGACCCCATCTCCCGCACCCAGGATGGACTTGCCAGCGAGGGGCATATCACCCTGCCGCTTGCCGAAGTTCTGTCACGCGGTCTAGCGGGGATCGAGACCGACGTCGAAAAGAACGCGTCCCGCATCGCCACGCCTGCCGCCCGTACTTATCGGGACAGCGCCCATCGCTGTATTACTGCGATTCGGGATTTTGCCCGCCGCTGGTCGGAAGCCGCCCGCGCCGCCGGGAAACTCCGCGCTGCCGAGGCACTTGCAGTCGTTCCATATGGTCCGGCATACGATCTTTTTTCTTCCCTGCAGAGCATCTGGATGATGCAGTTCGTCGCCAGTTGCGTCTGCGGTGCGCGCGACTTCGCCCCCGGCAGGCTTGACGGACTGCTGGCGGGGCACGTCAAAGCATCCCTTCGCGAAGTCGGACACAAGGAAACCCTGCGGCTTTTTGCGTTCTTTCTCATAAAGTTCAACGAAATCACCGGCACAGCGACGGACAATTATGCGCGGAAACCCACCCCGTGCACCTCCAGCAAGCAATACATCACCTTCGGCGGTCCGCTTCCAGATGGTGCGGAGGCAGTCCAGACGCTCCTCGTCGAAGCCGCGGAATTGGTCCGACTTCCTCAGCCGACACTGAACTTCCGGCTCTCCGCACAATCTCCGGACGCCTTCTGGCAATTGGCGGGCCATGCCGCCCAGACGCTCGGTCCCCAATGCAATTTCTTCAACGACGATCTCATTCACGACAAACTGCGGAAATCGGGCATCGCCCCGGAAGACGCGGCGAATTATGCGTTCACCGCCTGCAACCGCGTCGACCTGCCTGGGAAACTCTACAATATCATGCGCCGCATCGACCGATTCGACAATTCGACCGCATGGTTCCGCACCGCGCTCGAACGCGCCGCAGCGGCGGGAAGCAATTCACCGGAAGCGATCCTTTCCGAACTGCGACGCATCGCAATCGACGAGATTCGCGCATACAGCGCAAGCGTGACAAATATTTACACGGACAAGCCGGTGTTCCGTTTTGAATCGCTCTTCCTCTCCGAGTCAATCCAGCAGTGCCGCGATATCTATCAAGGCGGCGCGGAACGCTACCGCTGGCAGCACCATATGTTCAGCGGCATCGCCACCATCGGCGACAGTCTCGCCGCCATTCAAAAACTGGTCACGGAAGAGCAACGCTTCACGCTACCGGAACTGCTGGACATCCTCGATCAAGATTTCGCCGGACACGCCGAACTCCGCGACGAACTGCGGACCAGAATGCCGAAGTTCGGCAACGGCGACCCCGCCGCAGACCGGTTCGCCGCAGCCGCCGGGAATACCCTCATCGACGCCTTGGAGGAAGTCGGACGGTGCGACAACTGGATCATGATGCCGTCGTTTTATTCCCTAACGCAGCATGCCCGTTTCGGGGCGGAAGTCAAAGCCACGCCAGACGGACGAAGTGCGGGCGAGCCTGTCAGCGAGAACCAATCCCCTGTTCACGGTGCCGACCATGAAAGCCCGACCGCGCTCCTGCGAAGCGTTGCGACGCTACCGCTTCGGCGTTGCATCTGCGGTGGACTCAATCTCAATTTAAGCGGAACCCGACCGGACGCGGAACAATTGACCGCGCTCCTGCGCAGTTTCTTTGCGCTCGGTGGGCAGCACGTCGGCTTTACGTTCGCCGACCGCGCGACGCTCGAGGACGCACGGCTCCATCCGGAAAAGCATCGGACGCTTTTCATCCGCAAGACCGGCTTCAGCGAGTTTTTCATCGCCCTCTCGCCAGAGGAACAGCAGGAAATCATCGACCGCACGGAATACTGACCGCAAGTCAGCGGTAGAAAAACCACTGCACCTGTTTCGTGCGAAACAGGCACTGCCAGGGATGCGCCGAGATGGATTGAAAATCATACGGACGATTCTATAGTAACTGGGATGATAGGTAGATTTTTTCCTTTCTTCCTGTCGCAGAGAAGGAAGGAAAAAGGAGACAAATTGGGGGAACAAGATGAGAAGATGTTTCAACACCACAGGATCATGCGTGCCGGGTAAGCATTACATGCTTGAACCGTTGGCGCGGATTCCCGATGCGCTCACGCTGGCGCAGCGGGAACTGTATTTTGTCTTGCATACGCCAAGACAAAGCGGAAAGACGACTAGTTTGCGCGGGAGTTTTCACATCTAACCGTAACCAGGAATGCACAATGTCTCTATACAACGAAATAAAAGCCGATTCCAATGGCGTACCCTACAATCCTTTTACAGGTGAACAATTGACAGGACTTGGGCCCATGAAGCCCGGCGAGCGTAAACTTGTTCCTCCTGACTTCTTAAATGACCACAAAAACAAATCGACGTCTTTCTCAGACGATGCCTTCGATTACGCAGAAACACCTATTACGCCCATTCATTTGGGACACATAGCAGTGAAGTACTTGACCTGGGGCGTCATTGCTATTTTTGGCATTATTGGCTATGCCACTCTTTACTATTTTGTTACCAAATGGGCAAAAAACCGTGCTTACCGGGAAATCATACTGGACTTTTGGCTCGTCAAGATAGTACTATCCCTTATCTTTCCTGTCTTTTTTTGGATATCTATCGTGATATGCCTACAGAATCCCTACTAGAAGAAAACTTTTTTGACGTTCACTACCACAAGAGCCGAAGCGGCGAGGCATACGCACAGCGATTGGATATGTCCTGCTACGCGAGCATCCCCTTGCTCTCGAAAATGTTGCAGCTGCTGGAATCGCCGAAGGCGCCGGAGGCGAGCAAGTTGCGGTATCGTTCGCTGCCATCATCGCCGAACTTCAACGTGACTTCGTTCACGCCAGAAACCGTTACCGACTGATCGCCGTCCGTGTAGGTCAGCGTCCCGGGGTTCCACTTGCTTTCGTCGCCATCATCGAACCAGAGCGTGACCTTGCCGTTCTCCAATTGCTCGACGATGTCCTGCCCCCAGTTGCCGCCAAAGGCGAAAAGGTCGTCGCCACCGCCGCCGCGGAGCAAATCATTGCCCGCACCACCGACAATGACGTCGTTTCCGTCACTGCCGAAGAGATTGTCATTGCCAGCGGCGCCACAGAGCAGGTTGTCGCCCGGCTGGACAGGGAGCACGTCGTCACCACTGCTGATAGGCTGGCAGTCCTGATAGTGATTTGGGGAATCCTGGATGGACGCGGAATGCGAAACAATAATGGCACTGGCACCGCTGCCCTTCTGGAGGATGTTATTGACATCTTGAGAGATGATTTCGGAGACGTTGCCCGCCTTGTCAATGGCACGGAACAAGACAAGAGTGTTCTCCTTGACAAGGACGTATTGCTTGTAAGATTTCCAAGTTGAGCCGCCGTTGATGCTGTACTGCTTCTTGTAGGCGTCGGCAGCCCAGGTGGCGGTGAGGCGAACGGCAGCGATAGTCGGCGTTGTCACACTTGCGGTGACGACGGGAGCATCAGGCGCCACCTTGTCGATGTTGGAGACATGGCAAGTGGTTATGTCAGAGACGTTGCCCGCCGCGTCGGTCGCACGGAACTGGACCGAGCCGTTCTCAGAAAAGACGATGGGTTCTGTGTACTCGCTCCAGGTCGCGCCGTTCTTGCTGAACTCGAGGAGTTTGACGCCATAGGTTTTGCTGGACTTGACAGTGACATCCTGGTTGGTGGACTTGGTGGTGGAAGGCGTCGCCTTCGGGGCTTTTGGTGCCACCTTGTCGATGTTGGTGACTTTGTACTTCCTGTCGTAGCCGATGTTTCCAAGGTCGTCTGCACTGCGGAAATAGACATTGCAGTTCTGCTCGACCTCGACGGGGCCAGTGTAGGCGGTCCAAGTCTTTTGGTCGAAACTGTACTCGCGAGTCGCCTCGACGGAGTCGGTGGACCAAGCGGCGGTGAGTACGACGTTCTGGTTGGTAAGGGCTTGGGTGGAGGCGGTGATGGTCGGGCGAGCTGGCCCCACTCTGTCCACATTCCAGATGGCGGCCGTCGCTATGCCGACATTGCCTTCGGCGTCCGTTCCACGGACATTGAAACTGCCGTTGTAGTCGCGGGTGAATGTGAAGCCATCTGCGGTCTTCGCGACCTCGATCCACTCCCTGCCGTTCGTGAGGGTGTACTCGACCTTGACAAGTTCCCTGTTCGCGGTGACGATCAGCGTTATCCGTTCATTGGTGCGCTCTTTGGTGCTGTATGCGATATTGAGTTCCAATGGCTCGAGGATGTTGGTAACCTCGTAATCCACGATGTCGGAGACGTTGCCCGCGCTGTCAACCGCCCTGAACTGGACGGTTGCGTTGCTGGTGACGACTGCGCCGCTGGTATAGACCGTCCAATCGCCATTGCCGATTTTGTACTCCTGGGAGGCGAGGGCCACATCGTCTGCAAAGGTGGCAGTGACAGTCACGCTCCCGGTCGTGGGGGCGGTGATGTCTGCGGAAACATCCGTGATGGTCGGTGCCACCTTGTCGATGTTCGTGACCTCATATACGGCGATGTCGGAGACGTTTCCAACCGCGTCGGTCGCCTGGAACTCGACTGTGCCGTTCGCGGTCATCACAACGCCGTCTACATAGTCCTGCCATGTACCGCTATTGATGCGATACTGTGTGGAGGCGACGCCAACATTGTCCGTGAACGTCGCCGTAACGGTGACGTCCTGGTTCGTGACACCCTCCGGCGAGGCGTTGAGGGAAGAAAGGACAGGTGCCTCCATGTCCAGATTTACCCCAAGGGACAAAGTGCCATCCGCGAGGGAAAGCGTATAGGTGAAATCATCCGTTTTCAAAATCCCGTTCACGGATAGAGAGCCAAGTTCTTGCTGAGTGTCGGTCTTCACCGTGATGGACGAACGGAAATCCGTTGCGTATCCGGCAAGCGCATAACTCCCACTCTCCAGGTCTGACTTGACAGTCAGCGTGTATGTCGCGTCGCCCGCGCCTTCGATGCGGTCATAGTGGTCAATGAGCGGGACATTCTTGTTCTCCTGCGCCGCCACCGTGAAGTCGATGACCGTGCCGTTTTCAACAAAAACGGCTGCTCCGGAGGCAATTGACAAGGTACCGCTGTGAGTTCCGCTGCTGTAGATGTGCAAGTTGCCGCCGCTCATGGTCGTGTCAGACACCTTGCCGCCGTCGTAGATGTTCATGACACCGCCGCTCATGGTCGTGTCATTCGCCTTGCCGCCGCTATAGATATCCATAGAACCGCCGCTCATGGTCGTTACGTTCGCCATGCCGCCGCTGAAGATGGTCATGGTGCCGTATGCGATGGTATTTTCAGACGCCACGCCGCCACCGCGGACTGCCATAACACCAGACACGCTCACGGCACTTGCCAGGCCCCCATTTTGTACAATCATGGAACAGCCACCCACGAGCATGGTGTTGTAGATGACCCCGCTGCTGGAAATGTCCATGGTACCGCCAGAATGCAATATGATGTTCTCCGCACGGCCGCCGTTGGTAATGGTCATGACTCCGTTGTCATAATACGCGCCAACGTTTTTGGCAGAACCTCCATCAACGATAAAGTTGCCGCCCGCGTACACGGAGACGGTTTCTGCAAAGCCTCCGCTGGAGACAGTCATGGTTCCGCGGAGTGTCGTGGCAGAGACTTTCCCTCCATTGAGGACGTTCACCATGCCGTTGCTGGAGACCAGCAGGGAACTCACCAGACCGCCGTCGGCTACTTCCAGGAAGCCAGCCTGCATTGTCATGAAGTTTGCCGTGCCGTTCACGAATACGCTGCCAGCACACAAGGAAGTGTTCACCACGGTGCCGCCAACGACCATATGACCACCGTCCATGGTCACGTTCTGCGCTTCACCGCCTGCATTGACATCCAAGGAACCAAAGACAAGGACGCTACCAGCGTCGCCTTCTGCTGTGATGCCCGCAACACCACCATCACAGACGACCATTTGGCCGCCGCCATACACGGTCGCATTCGTCACAAGCCCGCCGTTTTCAACTTGCAGAGTGTCTCCGTCGCCTATTTCTATGTCTTCGAGTTCTTCGCCTTCCGACACGACGTAGTCCTGTGCAAAGCGTTGAAGTCCCTCGCCGCCATGCTCCAGACCGTGGACGATGTGCTCTGTCTCGTGCGCGATGACGGAGACAACGAACTCCGTTCCGGCAGAGGAACCGAGCAGGACGAATGCATTGTCGTCGTGGATTTGGTTGCCAGAGTCGATGGTCTCAGCAAGCCCCATGAACTTGCCGTATCCGTCGAAGGCGGAGGTGACGCCGACATAGACTGTGGAGAAGGCACCGCCGGACGGTATTTCGGAGGTGAAGACAACATCGTCGAACATACCGTTGAGGGACGCGACGATGGCGGAAATGTCGTTTTCGTCAAAGCCCGAAGACTCGACCGTGATATTGCCGATGACGACGCCCAGTTCGGCGTTGACGTAGAAGGTCGTCGCGCCTTCGAACTCAAGATAGACGAGTTGTGGAGATTCTATGGAGTCCTCTAGGGGAATAGTCTGAATGGATTCGTCGATGACCGTAGTCAGTTTGTTGGCTCTTTGCATGGACGCTTTCCTATGGAGTGGTATATGCGATGCAAGGGGAAGAGTTCCAAGAGGCTAGATTCTGTTTGTAATTAATATAGCACAGAAATCCATTTCATATTTGGCACTTTGTATATTTTCACGTTTGGAGACATACCACACAGCAGTTGTGGATGGATGCATTTCCGTGCCCAAAACCGCTTGTGTGTATGACAACACGTGACAGCAAGCGGTTTTTTAGGCGTTTCGCCTTGATTTTTCAAGGATTTGGCTTAAATTTATATCTTGTTTTTTCATTATGACGCAAGTTGAAGGATTCAATACAGGGCAAGTGTTGCCCTGTAATTCATTAGCACAAGATAAGGGAAAGGACCCATGGAAGAAGGCAGTGTGAGTGTTGGTTGGAGAGCGAACAAATGGTTTCGTGCGGCCATCCCGGCGTTGTTGTTGCATTGTAGCATTGGCACGGTGTACTGCTGGTCTCTGTTCAGCCAGGAAATCGCGGACCACATCGGATTCAGCAAGGGTGCAACGGAGTGGGCATTCAGTTTTGCAATCTTCTTTTTGGGGATGTCGGCAGCATTTTTAGGAAATGTGGTGGAGAAGGACATCCACAAATCCTCATTGATTGCAACGGTTTGCTTTGCGACAGGGATGGCCTTGACGGGCGTCTTCATCTGGTACGGCGGTCTGCACAAGGGGAATCCCGTTTCGCTGATCGGAATTTACCTGAGTTATGGCTTCATCATGGGTGTCGGTCTCGGTACGGGATATCTTTCCCCCGTGAAGACATTGATGCTTTGGTTCAGCGACACGAAGGGACTGGCGACAGGTCTGGCCGTGGCGGGTTTTGGCGCGGCGAAAGCGTTTGCGAGCCCTGTGATGCAGTGGATGCTGGAACACCTGGGGAAGGATCGCGGCATCTATATGATGTTCTACATCCTGGCTGCAGTCTATTTTGTGATGATGTTCGTGGGTCATCTGCTTCTGAAGAAACCGGATTCCTGGCATGAACCACAAGGTGGCGAGAAGAAGCCCGGTACCTTCGAGGTGATTGGCTCGAAGTCCATCGTGAACTACCTGGGCATTTGGCTGATGTTCTACCTGAACATCCACTGCGGTCTGGCGCTCATCTCACAGGAAAAGATGATTGTGAAGTGCATCGGTCTCGCTGGCGTGGTCGGAATCATCTCCACCATCTCCGCCATCTTCAATGCAGGCGGTCGCCTCGGATTCTCCGCCTGGGCGGACAAACTCAAGGACCGCAACACCATCTATAAACTCATCTTCCTTCTGTCGATTATCTCGACGGGACTGGTTCTCTTCTCCAAGGGCATTGAGCAGGGACAGGGCAACGCCCTTCTCATCACCTTCGTGCTGGCGCTCATCTTCATCGTCAATGCCGGATACGGCGGCGGCTTCTCCAACGTACCTACCCTGCTGGCGGACCACTACGGCATGAGCAACATCTCTGCCATCCACGGAATCACCCTCTCCGCCTGGGCCATCGCAGGTCTGACGGGCAACCAGATGGCGAGTTTCATCGTAAAGAAGTTCGGAACCGAAGTCACCAAGGTCATTAACGGAAAAGAGCAGGTGTTCAATCCCACCGGCTACCAGTACGTCCTCTACGCCACAGGCGCGCTTTACATCGTTTCCCTCCTCATCTCCCTCTTCATGGTCCAGAAAACCACGAAAAAGGCGTAGATTCCAGAGCAAAAACACAACTTTTTATTCTAGAAGTACTTTTTTTCAAAGAATAGCACGCAAGTTTGCCGCTTGCGTGCTATATTTTTGTTATGTTGTGAAAAACTTTGTTTTTTGTTTCAAAAGCTAAGGAGAACAGGATGAGTTTAGACATTGAGCAGTTAATTTCATCGATGACATTGGAAGAGAAGATCGGCCAGTGCCTGGTGATCGGCTTTGTGGGGTCTGTGGCGACGCCAGATATTTTCCGTCGCATACGCCAGTATCATCCAGCGGGGATTCGCGTGGGCATGACGATGCGTTCCAAGACGGCGATTCACGACCCATATGCAACGAGCGCAAGTTGTGCGCACCGCGTCATTCGCGCACCGAAGAACATGGTGAAGGACTTCATTCCTGGCATTCCCGCATGCCACTGCACAAATGAAGAGTGGACGGCCTACCTCAACAGCCTGAAGGAGGCTGCCATGCAAAATCCGCACCCCATTCCCATCCACATTACGGTGGACATGGAAGGCGAAAACAGCGCGGACTATCCTTACGGCGGGATCCATTTCTTCCCGATGAACATGGGCATTGGTTCCTCAGGCGACCCGGGGCTGGCACGGCGCGTCGCCTGGGCCGTGGGCCGTCAATTGACCGCACTCGGCATGAGCTGGATTCACAGCCCCGTGCTGGATGTGAACACGAACCCGAAAAACCCCGAAATCGGCACACGCTCGTACAGCGAGGACTACGAAACCGCCGCAACCTACGCACTGGAGGCACTCAAGGGCTTCCAGGAAGCGGGAATCATCACCACGGGAAAACACTTCCCAGGACGCGGCGCCTCCTCGCAGGACGCACATGGCGAACTTCCCGTCATTGACCTCCCCGAGGCAGAACTCCGCAAGCACCTCCTTACCTTCAAACGGCTCATCGACAACGGGCTCCCCTGCATTATGACCGCTCACACCGCATATCCTGCGTTCGATCCCTCGGGACGCCCCGCCACCCTCTCCAAACCCATCATTACCGACCTCCTCAAAGGCGAACTCGGATTCAAGGGCACCGTCACTACGGACGACATCACGATGGGCGGCATTGTCGCCATGTTCGAGGTTGCAGACGCATGCATCGAAGCCATCAGCGCCGGCGCGGACCTGGTGCTCTTCCGCGACGAGAGCAATCTTTTGGATGAAGTGTTCCCGAAACTGGTGGAAGCCGTGAAGTCCGGCCGCCTGCCGTTGTCGCGTGTGGAGGACGCGATTCGGCGCACGCTGACGGTCAAAAAGGAATATGGTCTGCTGGACGGCAGCGGTGTCAAGGATTTGGCGCATTGCTCGGACGGCATCAACGACCCGAAGGTGGCCGCCATCGAGGCCGAGGCCGCCGAAAAGACGGTCTCCGTACTGCGGGACGACGCAGGTCTGCTTCCGCTTCCTCGGGACAAGAAAATCCTGCTCATTGAGCAGATTCCGCCGATTTATCGCCTCGTGAACACCCAGAAGTGCCATCCTGGCATTCTTTGGGAACACTGCTTTGCCTACAATCCGCAGATGGGCATGGTGGAGACGGAAATGTCTTTCACCGAAAAGGACAAGGAACGCGTTCTGGCTCGCCTGGACGAGGCCGACCTCATCGTGGCCACCAACTACTACTACCGACGCGGCTCGGGCGGCAGCGAGTTCATTCGCGAACTTGCCAAGCGCGGCAAGAAGTTCGTCGTGGTCACCAATTCCCCGTATCTGGCGACTTCCGAGTTCCCGACCGTCGTGCTGACGTATGGCAACGGTCCTGCACACGTCGAACGCATTGTCAAAGCCCTCTTCGAGAAATAAATCGAAATCAGGTAACCGACATGACTGTCTTCGAGTCTCTCATTCAGGAAATGGCGCGTGCCACGGGGCTTCCGTTGCGAGTCACCTCGGAAGAGTCGTGCTTTCTGGAGACGGCAGATTTCCCGCTGCTGCTCCAGTATCGCGCACGCCAGAATGACATCGTGATGCTGGCGATTCTCCGGGAGCCGGGGATTACTCTGTCGCCGCAGATGATGCGGAAGGCATTGGAGCTTTCCTTCAATGGAGAAAAGACCGGTGGAAGTTACCTGGGCATTAGCAGGGACGCCTTGGTGTTGTCGCGTTCGATTACGCCAGAACACAACAAAGCAGAGGAGTTTGCGGGACAACTCATGAGTTTTGCGGGAAAAGCGCAGGACATCCTCGCCGAAATCAACGCCGTCGAAACGTTGCAGGAAGAAGAGGATGACGAAGACGACGAAGACGACGATTTCCCGCAAAAATCCCCGAACTCTTCCCTGAATATCGTATTTTTCCCAGTATAATGTAACTTTTCCCCTCGGCAAGCGTATTCAAGGCAAGGAAACCATCCACCCAAAAACGGAGGTAACAAATATGAGCGACAAGATTTTCAATCTAGACAGCATTCGGAACATCAACGCCAACAAATCCTACTATCTCTCCAGCACGACGGGACAAATCAAGGAGGCTGGTTTTTGGCACAATGTCAAATGCTTCTTCTCCGCAACGGAAAAGGCAAAGGGCTTGCATTTGATGGATGCCATCAAGACCGCCCTCCTGGAACAGGACGGACTGGACAGCAACATCTCCTTGGAACAAAGCATGAAAGCCATGCAGTTCGGCTCCACCATCAGCGGACGCACGCTCAAGGATTTCGTCACTCGCTTCCGTTCTTCCGACACCAATGCCATCGTGCAGCAAAGCGCCCGCCGCATAACGGAACAGGCACTGGTTCCCAGTATCAAACAATTGCACAAAAAACTGGAGAACACCTCCCTGCAAGGACTGAAGCCCATCTGCCAACAGGTCTTCAAAGGACTCGCCTCCTCCACGGAATTGCCAACCGTTTCCCTCATCGATGAAGGAAAAGTCCTGGACAACGTCACCTTCATCCACAAAAACATCAAAAACGCACTCGGCGAAATTGAGGAACTCTGCAACCAAATCACCAGCGATGAACGCCTTGGATGTCCCAAAATCGATGTCTGGTACGGCAATTACATCGCCAAAACCCTCTTCAACAAGGACGGCACTCGCAACAATAAAACCGTCCATGACCTCAAGCCACCCATGGATGTCCTGGTCGACAATGCCTACAAATTGAACGAGAACCTCCTCAATAATCGTCCCCAGATTGTCCACAAACTCTTGACGAAGAACTTTGATCTTGACCCTAAGGAAAGACTCCAGCATCTTCTGTCACTCTGCGGCAAAGACAAGCGCCTCCAGGACATCGCCATCGAACTCGCTCCCGACCTCATCCTCACCTCCAATAACAATGTTCGCGATGACGCGAGCATCCGCCGAAAACTGGATGGACTCCAGGGGAATATTGCAGAGATCCGCGAACTGAACCGTCAGTATCCTGGTGTCAAGAAACTCCTGTTCTCCGCCGTCACGGTAATGGGTGGGACCCCCTTCCCGTCAGGTCTTCTCAAAGACATAGCCGCCATCGTCAACAGTTGCTCCACGCCTCTCCTCAAGGACATCAACGGTCTCTCTTCTGCGGAGGATATCCACGGGGCAATCGAGGAGATTCGCAACGTCCTCAGTGAGGTCAAAAAGCGCATCGACATCGACCGGCGTTTCGTCCTCGTCGGAGAAAAGGAAGCCGGCGGACCTCATCAGCAAGCCTGTGACATGGCCGTGATCACTTTCCTGCTCAACAAACTCGGTCCTGCCGGTCGCAACCGCCTGGAACATGCACTGCGAAGCACGGAAGCCCCCAAGACGAGAGCACTGATGGAAATGCTCATGCACGACATGGATTTCCAGGGGAATACCAATGTCACTGACCCCGCAAAACGCAAAGGCTTCAAAATGCTTCTGGAAGAGGAATTGAAAGCCCTCGACGACGTCATCGTTGTCCTCAACGAAGGTTCCGAACATCCCATCAGCAACGATTCCGAACCGAATCCGGACGGTGGTGACCCCGCCATCGCCTACATATTCGGCACTCTCGATGACGCCTATGCAAAAATGTAATCAATTCCCGGAAGGATTCTGAAACGAATCGGCCCCCCGAACTCTGCTCGCGGGGTCGATTCCGTTTCTGGAAAGGGTAGACGGTCCTTTTCATTTTCGAGGGAAAAGGGACAAAGGAGTTTGAATTTACGAGGGAAGGAGTTATCTTATAGATAGTGATTTTT
>JAFRLI010000281.1 GCA_017431255.1 Victivallales bacterium | reverse complement strand
TAACATGAACATGATCCTTTCCTCCCAGACGTGCACGGAGCGAGATTCACCGCGAGGCAGCAGGATGCTCCTCCCAGACGTGCACGGAGCAAGATACGCATCAAGGCAGCAGGATGCTCCTCCCAGACGTGCACGGAGCAAGATACGCATCAAGGCAGCAGGATGCTCCTCCCAAGCGTGCACGGAGCGAGAGTCAGCGGTCTACCCTTGCAACGTGGCTTCCCCGCTCCTCCCAGGTGTGCATGGAGCGCGAGGAGAACGGCCCTGGTCAGAGGACCGGGGGCGTTGTTGTTCAGTGGTGTCAGTGCTCATTTCAGAGGGGGGTAGTGACCGTTTCTTCCTTTGATTTGAGGGAAGCCTGGTATTCGACGATTTCTTGTTTCGCCTGCTGTTCCGTCAAGGAGAAGGTCTCCATAAGCCAGTTGCAAATCTCCTCTGTCGGTTTCCCCAATTTCATCAGGGTGAAGATTACACCACGCTGCTGTCCCTCAGCCCGTCCTTCTTCCCGTCCTTCTTCCCGTCCTTCTTCCCGTCCTTCTTCCCGTCCTTGACTTAGACCTTGCCTGAGACCTTGCCTGAGACCTTGCTTGAGTCCTTTTTCCCGTCCTTTCCTGAGGCCTTGCCTGCGACCTTTTTTGAGTCCCTCCTGCAGGAAATACTCCTTGAAAGAGATTGTCTTTTGCGTCATGTCGATGTTCTCCTTTTTATCTTCTTGGTCGAACTTGATGTTCAGATGGACCATTTCATTGATGAGGGAGGCGGTGTCGAAGGGCAGCGAGCGGAAGACCGCGTGGGTCTTCGCGGCCTCCAGGAAGGCCTTCTTGTCATTGGCGTTCCTGGCCGCGAGGAGGACGGCTCCCAGTTCGTCGCCGTAGGACAGGATCTCCTCCTCCGTCATGGTGCCGGGCGTGACGAGGTTGAGGCGGTAGTTCGCGATGCGGTCCCTGAGGACGGGGTCCCCCGGCATGTCGAGGAGGTCGTGCAACTCCCTGCATTCCGTCCATGGGTCGTCCGTGAGGGCAATCACGAGCGTGACGACGGGACCGAGCCTGCAGGGGACGTCCTGGTTTCCGAACACGGGCCCCCGTCCTTTCCTGCGGGGCTGTCCCGTCCGGCGTTCCCGTGCGTTTTTCAGTTGGTTTGTGTAGTTGATGGCGTCGTACATCATGCACCGCAGCGGCATGGCCGCGTCATGGTAGGACTGCGCCTCCAGCCCGAGCAGCAGGTAGGCGCAGTCCTTCCCGTGCTTCCAGGCGAGCGTCTTGAGCACGTCCCGCTCCCGCTTGAGAAAGAGCCTTGTGCGCGCCGTTCCCCGGTATACCTCCGTTGTTACTTCATCCTCCAGGTCCCCTGGGGAAAGCACCTTGCTCCCCTGGTACAGGTACCCGTTGAACAGTGCCGCGAAAATCTCCGGTTTCCCGAAGAATGCCTTGGCGTAGGAATCCAGCCGTCCCATAAAAACCTCCTTTTTTTCGGACATCGAACCCTGCGACATCCAGGCAGAAGGCACGGGGACGGAACATCACTGTCCTCCACCGCCGGGCACAACATTAATATATCGCCTTCCGCCTGTTTGTCAATCCCGTGTCCGGCAAGTGGATAATATAGCACTGGATTGTTGTTTCGGCAAGTATATAACTTCAAATAAAGTTATAAATAGAATATTACTTGCATTTTGCATTCGATGATATAGGAATGCTTTTGCAATCCGGTCGTTCCGCGGCGGGATGGATGAAAAATCTTCTGCATTTTTCTAACATTCTTCTTGGATTTTTCAGGGATTTAATATCCTACATCTGGCAGGACTATTCCCTGTAAACTGGTGAATACTGTAATTCCCCATTCGCGTTTCGGCAAGTTCCTTCGTGGGTTATTTTTTGACATCCTCCTTCAATTTGTATTTTGGCGGTCGCCCCGGATGCCTGGCGTTTGGGTTCTCTCGTCTATTTCTCTCCTTGACAGTCGACGCGAGGTCCGCCTCAAACTCCTTGAACAGATTCTCGAACCGCAGCGCCGCGATGGCGTCCTTTGACTTTCTAGTCAAGAAGGCGAAGACGGCTTCCGCGTCGTCGGCGAAGGCGGCCTTCAGCGAGGCCAGCAGCCCGCTTGACGCGGCCAGATGGTGGAGTACACGATAGACGCCCACCATGACCACCTGCGAGGAGGCCAGTTCCCTGACAGTGACGCGGGTGAACACTGTCGGCTTTCTTCCGACAGTGTCCGCCAGCCGCTCGCCAAGAACGATGCCTTTCCTTGACAGCGCGTCGAGAATCTCCGGCGTGAAATCCTCCGGACGGCGCCGTCGGCACCTCAGAAGCTCGGCACCGTCGGCGGCCAGCACTCCAAGATGAAGCGCGGAGGAGCAGGGGGTGCTTTTCCCAGGCTCCCTGTAGCTGTGCTTCCAGGCTACACGACGTTCGTTTCCCTGTTCTGTGATGGCGATGTATCCGCTCATGGGCGTCTCCTTTTCAACCCCGGTTGTAGGTTATATAAAACACGATTTAATACACCACACTGCGAAAAAAATCTATCGCAAAACGCGCTTGATTTTAAGATTTTTGGGCTTGTAGGATATAAAAACTATGAAAAATCCAAGAAAATAGTTTTTTTTTGCTTGATTTTTTCTGCCGACCAAAATATAATATAGACAAGGAAATTTTTGCCCCAGAAAAGAACTCAAGGAGTCAAGGATGAGCCGAAAATCATTTACATTGATTGAACTGTTGGTCGTGATCGCCATCATCGCGATTTTGGCGGCGATGCTGCTGCCTGCCCTGGCGAAGGCGCGCGAGAAGGCACGTACGATTTCCTGCGTGAACAACCTGAAGCAGATTGGCCTCATCGTGGCGCAGTATACCATCAACAACAACGATGTCATTGCGCCGATGTTCAACGATCCCACCAAGAAGAAATATGACACCATCTACCAGTTCTGGTACGTGACCTTCGAGTGCACGTCCTCCATCAAGAGCCCGTACGACCGCAAGACCTTCCGTTGCCCGAGCATGAACACAAAAGACACCAGGTACGACAAAATGGACTACGGCCTGAATTTCAACGTCCTCTACAACAAGGGCGGAAACAGTAACTTTGACACGGCACCTGTCTCCGTCTGGGTCGCCCCCTCCTCCCATTTCGTTTACATGGATGCCTGGCAGAACTCCGCCAATGGCGCTGGCGCCCCCAATCTCGAAAGCGGTTTCTGGCGCGTCTACAGAGACGCGAACCAGCTTTCCAATGTGAACTGGGGTGTCATGGCAGCCCGTCACAACCAGTGTGCCAACATCCTCTTCGGCGACTGGCATGTGGCGCCCTCCATCAAGGTCGCCAATCCCCTCACCCCCACCACACAGCTTCCCTTCCATTCAACACAGTATGAGCACCTGAACTTCTACCACTACAGAAAGTAACCACAGGGAACTCCCGTGAACCGCAAGCGCGTCCAGAGGCTGATGCAGAAGATGGGGCTCGTGGGGGGGGCCCCCGGTCCAAAGACAAGCAAGCCGCATCCGCAGCATAAGAAATACCCCTATCTTCTGAAGGATGTCAAAATCACGCGTCCGAACCAGGTGTGGAGCTGCGACGTCACCTATATTCCGACCAGGTTCGGCTTCCTGTATCTGGTGGCCGTCATAGACTGGTACAGTCGCCGCATCCTCGCCTGCAGGCTTTCCAACACAATGGATGTCGCGTTCTGCACGGAGGCCCTGGAGGAGGCACTCGGGAAGTTCGCTCCTCCTGAAAGCTTCAACACCGACCAGGGAGCGCAGTTCACCTCCGACGCCTTCATCGGAATACTCGAGGCGCATGGCATGGCCATAAGCATGGACGGAAAGGGACGGGCGTTCGACAACATATTCATTGAGCGCTTCTGGCGGAACGTCAAGAACGAATGGCTTAAACTCCACTCCTATGACAACATCAAGGAACTTCGCACAGAACTCAAGGAATACATTGATTTCTACAATTTCAAAAGAATTCACGAGTCGCTTGGCTACAATACTCCCGAGGAGGTGTATAGTATGTCAGCATAAACAACAAAAGATTTCTTCTAGGACTTAATCTTTTGTCCAAAGAATTGGATCCACTTCAAACCTCAAAAATCAAGGAGTTCTATGAAAACGAAAGCCATTGTCGGAGCTGCGATTCTTATGTCTTGTGTTTCCACCGGAGTGTTGGGAGCGCAGAAGCCAGGCTTCCACGACTACGGAATGGTTCTCGGTGTGCCGCCTTTCCAGGAGGAGATGGAGGTCTTCAGCCGCGACGCAAGGGAACTGTATCGCGACGGCATCGTCGATTCCGTGGCTTTGTGTTGCCCCATTGTGCCGAGGGGCGATCCCCCGACGAACAAGGCGGACGCTTTCGCGGAGATGTTCCGCACGCTTCGAAAACACCTGGAGGGAAGCGGCATTCCGACGGGGATCCTGCTCTACGCGACGATGGGGCACGGAGGGTCTGTCACCATGCCCTCCCCATTCCAGAGAATGATCCTGGGACGCAGGAATGGAATGCGAAGCCCTTTCTTTTGCCCCGAAGACGAGAAATTCTGTGAATACATCGGGCAGAACATCCGCAAACTGGGGCAGGAGATGCCCGACTTCTTCATTGTGGACGACGACACGCGCCTGCTGACCCTTCGTAAGGGATGCTTCTGCCCTCTGCATGTTGACCATTTCAACCGCCTCCATTCCACCAACTATTCGTCCGAGGAACTCATCAAGCTCGTGTTCCAGGACACCGCGTTTGCGCACCAGTACGACGAACTGCTGCAGCTGACGATGGAGAACTACTTCCGCGGCATCCGCAAGGCAATCGACGATGTCTCCCCGGACATCCACTGCGGCCTGTTTCTCTGCGAGCAGGAGGCGCGGTTCTACGGCAAGTTCGCGGAAATCCTGGCGGGGAAGACGGGCCATCCGATGGTGCGCGTCAACAACGCCAGGTATATGGTGGAAACGCAACGGGATATCCCCGCGTGGCTCCGCAAGACCGCGGGGCAGATGGTCATGTTCGGCGACCAGTTCCACATCCTGAGCGAAACGGACACGTGTCCGCACAACCGCTATTCGATGGGTGCCTATGCGTTGCTGCAGCATATCATGCTTTCGTATTTGGAGGGATGCAAGGGCGGCTCCCTGTGGATCACCGGCGTCCAGAACCTCGAACCCACCAGCGCCCAGGTGTACCGCAAGTTGCTGCGAAAGCACAACAAGCAGCTCCAGGCGTTGCGGAAGATGGACGTCGCCTGGTCGGGCGCGGGCACTCCCGTCTCTACCGATGGAGTCTTCGACTTTCCGGACAAGATAGCCCAGGGCAACAGCTGGGAGTTCATTTTCGGACGGATGGGAATCCCATTCACCTTTGTCTCTGATGGCGCCACCTGCAACGCTCTGACCGCACGGCAGAGCCAGGAACTGTCACCCAAACACCTGGAGACGATCATCCGCACATCGGCGGTGCTGGTGGACGGCGATGCCGCCCTCGCGCTCACGGAACAGGGACACGCCGACTGGCTGGGCTGCCAGGTCGCCAACGAGGCGCCTCCCTCGACCTTCGAGATCTGGAACGGAAAGCAAATCAGGGGAGGTGGCCACATCCGTCGCCACTTGCAGCCCCTACCCAAGGAAAATGCCTTCCAGCCGACCGTCTTCGAGCAGTTGTCCGCATTCGTCATGTCTTCCCCGGAATCAGACCAGCCACCCCAGGCAGTCGCGCCCGCCGCGCTCCACGCCGTCAACTGCTTCGGGCAGCACGTCATCACGATGGCCCGCTCCGCGCGTTTCGATGGCTCATTCCAAGATTTCGTCATGTTGACGGAAAAACGCAAGGAACAGCTGATCGACTTCCTGAACAGGCTCGCGCCCCTCGGCCTCTACTACACCGAGGACGCCGAACTTCTCCTCCGCTACGGTTTCCAGGGGAAGCAGCGCGTCGCCTATCTCGTCAACCTCGGTTTCGATCCCCTCGACACCATCCCGTTGCGCGGCGAATGGACCAAGAACTTCGCGCAAGTCCAAATGCTCGACATCGATGGTCAGTGGAAGACGGTGCCCGCCACCAAAACCTCCGACGGCACGTTGCAATTGCAACTCCCTGTCACCGCACACCAGGTCGTCATCTTCCAGTTCCTGTAGGCACGCCCTATTTCATGATCTTGAGAATGACGGGCTGGCAGACGTCCACCGTCCTCGGAACGGTCAGGACGCCGTAGGCATAGGTGAACTCCTGCGCAATCCAGTGGCCTTCTGGGGAGAGAAGTCGGACGTTTCTGGGCGTGTCGTTCATGCTCAGTCTGATTTCGGGAATCGAGTCGACGGTCAGTGAGATAAGCGCGGCGAGTTCCGTGGTGGCGTCGATGATGCCGTGCCGAACCAGGACCTGCTGGTCGATGTCCATGACCATTTCCAGCGGCTTGTCGCCGTTGAGGAAGGCAAGAACCTCCAGAAGCAGCCGGCGTCTTTGCGGGGTGCGGACGATGTAGTATGGCTCTTCCGGGGACCATGCGACTGACACGACGCGACCGCCCAACTTGTTGGTGTGGAAGACCATCGCAGGAGCGACATATGCCACGTCGATGCTGCGCCCCGGATTCGTTACGCACCATGTGCGGACTTGCGCCGCGTCAGATGTCCGTTCGAGTTTCGCCATGACCGGCTGCCACATGAGGCCGATGGTCGCTTTCATGCCCTCACGGAATTCGCCCGTGCAGAAAAAGTTGGGATCCTCGACGGCGCGGACGCCCATCAGTTCCGTGAACCCGCGCGTGGTTAGGTGCTTGACCGCTGTCGAATCCAGAAGCAGTGAACCCTGGAAGAGCGCGGTCAGTTCGTCGTCGTTCAAATCGCGAGCCTGCCTTTCCGTCAACGTGTAGATGCCGCCCCGGTTGCCTTCGTCGAAGGCGACAGGGAAGGCGAACTCCGCAAGCAGTGCACTGTTCCAGTCGGGTTCGGTGAGCCTGGAGTTCGTCATTGGATGATTCAAGTGCTTCGGACGTGTCAGAACTCCTTTGACGCCGGTCCATTCTAGGTTGGCAACGGTTTTCTGCAGTTCTTCATAGAGAGCGAGGTTCGCCCGGAACAACGCTTCGTATTTCCGTTGCGAGCCGGTATGGACGGGTTCCCGGAACTCCGACATCCATAGTTTTGCGCCGCTCAGCCCGCAGAGAATCGCGTTGACGAGGTGCGTGTGGAACAGCCGCGCATTTTCACTGTAATAGTTCTGCGGAAATGTGTCGGCTTCGTCGAGGAGGTCTGGGACGTTGGAGAACTGATGTCGGATGGCGTTGGTGCTGCGCGTCAGTTGGATGAACTTCAACGGATCGTTGGCACCGTAGATGGCGTTGTTGACTCGCGCGGACGGCATGGCATTCCCGGCGAGCGCGTGCGTGACGGCGTTGACGAAACTGTGTCCGTTGCTTGGCGTGCACATTGTGCAGACGATGTTCGGATTGTAGCGGTCGATGACCTTTCGGATTTCCTTGGCGAAGGCGAGGATGAGTTCATCGCGCTGGCGGCAGAATGCATCGACCAGCGGATTCTCCTCTGCGGTGTGCTTGACGACCAGTTTTTGAAGTTCTTCCTGTGTCAGGTTCTGCCCCGTCGCGTCATGGAACATCTTGACGTGGTTTGGGCAGAAACATTCGCCGTGGCGCAGACCGAAGTCGTCATCCATTAGGAGGAATGCGGGCTTCAGCTTCATGATTTCCTCAATGCAGAAGAGCACATAATCCCGGAATCCAGGGTCTGTCGGACACATGCGGCTAGAGACCTTGCCGTCGGCCATGACGATGCGCTGCCACGGCTCGTTGGTCAGCGGGACAGGGCCGCTCCAACCATGTCCGAGCGTGCTTTGGATGAGCACGCCGACTTCGACAGGGGTGTCGGCTAGCCCCTCCAAGATTCTCCTCGCGCATTCGATGGTCATTCTGGCGCGGTCTTTCGCCGGAGTTCCGACGGGATGCATGCTCATGCTCAGTGCAAACCTCTTCAGACCAACTTCCCCGCTTTGGCGTTTGATTTCGGATACGGCGAATTCTGGACTGGAACTAAAGATCGGAACAACGTTGATGAAGTTCATGGCAGGACTCCGTTGGCTTGCTGGAAGGACCCGACTTTGTTCGTCGCAGTCTCTTCATGAACGCTTCCAGATAGACCGGACTGGCAGGTTTTGACGAAAATCTACTATAACACAAATAAAGGATATATCCAGTTGGTAAAATTAGGAGGGAATTGCAAAACTACCGTCCAACCACCAAAACGCCGTAAGCGAGGACGAAGAGCGAAGCCCCTGTGTGCTGACCACCACCCCGAGTTTGAGCGATGAAGCCGTTGCGCCGCGCCGTGAAGGCGGTTGGAATGAGAGTTTTGCAATTCCCTCTCTAGATACACGCCTATGTCTCCCTTTTCCTCTTGCATACTCCCCCCGTCACCCTATAGTCACCCTATGAACATTTTCGCAGATCGAAAACGTACATAAGCGTCGCAAAGAAAACCAAAGCGAAAACTCCAGGAATCTGGCCACAAAAAGTCCTGCAACTCGTTGAATTGCAGGACATTTTAAAGTGGTGGGCGGCAGGGGAGCCTAGGCGCGCCTCGAAGTGGGCTTTTCAAGCACAAATGAGACCGATTGATACCGCCCTCCTGCACTGATTTTTCGAGCACGAATGCCAAAAAATGCCAAAAAGCCTTTTGACCTCAATGGTTCGATTCCCCCCTGGCTTCACACAGAGGAATCGTATCTATTAATCTATCAGGCATTCTTTGTTTTTGCAAGACCTCTTCAAGCATTTTTGCGTGTTTTTCAATTTGTCGCCACACCCACTCCTCCACGCTAGAATTATAAGGGTTGGCAGCCCTTTTGTTTTTGCGACGATTGTGAATGGCGTTCAACGAGCGCCAATACTTTTTGACCTGCTTGGCAATGTCTTCTTCTGACCAATTTTTAACACTTCCAGGGAAATAGTGATTCACCAGGAAATCCCACTCGGCAAACGCCAAAGCCAAAGGAGAAAGATGATTCAAGTTACTAATATAACTCGCCTTTGCAAGTTCTGTAAGTTCCAGTTGCCATCTGCCTGAAGAGCGTGGGATTCGCGATAAAAAGCAACAGCAGGAGGGGTAGCACTAGGCTACCCCTCCTGCGTGTTCTTCCTTGCCGTTTCCCTCCAGATTTACGGCGTCATTTCCCACCTTTTGAGAGTTTGTCAAAAAGGATGGCGATAGTCGTTTTGAGGCTGTTCCCGTCTGCCTCTCCGTCAGAGATGTCCCTTCTTAAGTTGCTCCAATAACTTGGCTAGCCCGTCCATCCCCCGCTCCGTCACCTCTTTCAAGGTCGGAGGCTTGTACTCCCATTTTCCAAGCGG
>JAFRLI010000280.1 GCA_017431255.1 Victivallales bacterium | reverse complement strand
TGTTTTGTGTGTTTTGTGGAAGAAAGTGTTTCAAAATCGTTACCACAATTCAGGGTTCTGAATAATAACGTTTTTTTCATATCAAGTGCTTGGCTGCATGCGGCGTGGACAAACATTTCTGTTGATTCTGTGTGTTCTGTTGACAATTCCTTATTTGTTTGCGGGGAGAATATGTGCGTCTCCTGCGACGGCGAGGGTGGTATGGTTGCCGTTGCGGAGGATGAGATGCCCTTCTGGGGAAATGCCGTCCACGGTACCTGAGACGGGCTCGTTTCCTTGCTGCACGAGGATGTGCTTGCCTTCCAGATACGAGTGTTGCCGCCATTCGTCTAGGAAGGGGGTCAGGTTGCCAGCGGCAAGCCATTCTTCATAGCGTCGTTCCCACGCTGACAGGAAAGACGCCAGCAGGTTTGCGCGGGGGAACTCGTGTCCGGCGAGCAGTGCCAGCGAGGTTGCAATGTCGCGTACCTCGGGGGCAAAATCCTCGCGGACCGCATTGACATTGATGCCGACCCCCACGATTGCATAGTCGGTGCGATTGCCCTGGCAGGACATCGTGCAGAGAATCCCGCAGAGTTTTCGTCCATTGCAGAGCAGGTCATTGGGCCATTTCACGCGAAAGTCGGGAGTGCTGCAATGGTGGGAAAGGGCTTCCCGGACGGCGAGAGCGGTCAGGATGGCAATCTGCGGGACCATGCCTGGCGGGCAGGCAGGACGGGCCAGCAGGGAAAAATAGAGGTTTTTGTGGGGTGGGGAAGACCACTTGCGGCCAGCGCGTCCGCGTCCGCCCGTCTGTTGCTCGGCCAGCACGACAAGGCCCTCCGGGGCACCGGTGCGGGCGCGTTCCTCCAGCGTGAGGTTCGTGGATTCCAGGCAGTCGTGCACCTCCAGCGCATGTCCGAAGATGCGCGTCTGAAGGCAGGCCTGCACTGTTTCTGTCGTAAGGTCTTTCATTTTGGTTTCTAGGGCGCGGGCTTGCGCTCGTGCCACTCACCACTCACCACTCACCACGAACCACACAAAATTACCTCATGCAGATGGATTTGATGCAATTGTTGAAGTGGTCTTGTCCGGAGAGGATGCGGATTTCGACGCGCAAGAACAGGAACGGGGTTGTGCCGAACTTCACATGGGGGATGCGAACGGCGTCTTTTTCGGTCGTCACGAGCAGTTCGGCTCCAGCCTTGAGAGATTCGGCATAGAACTCCTGGATTTCGGATTCGCGGTAGCGGTGGTGGTCGACGAATCGCTTGCGGTTGACAATGACGCCCCCGAGTTGTTCAAGGTAGTTTTCGAAGCTTTCCGGAACCGCAATGCCGCAGATGGCGGCGACTTTTTTCCCCTTGAGTGTAGTGAGTGGCAGTTGTTCTCCTGACCAGAGGTCCTGGAGATGTCGTGGCTCGTGGTTGCATTCGATGATAGGTGCGTTGGGGTTGTGTCGATGCAGAAAATCGCACAGATGGCGCAGGCTTTTGCGGCCATTGGATTTTGTGAGGAAGATGTAATCGGCGCCGCGGATGTTTTCGATGGGTTCGCGGAGGAGTCCAACGGGCAGGATTTCGTGGTTATGGAAGGGGTTTGTGGAATCGACGAGTACGATATTGATGCGAGGGCGCAGCTTGAGGTACTGGAGTCCGTCATCCAGCAGAAGAGTATCGGCACCGAATCGTTGGATGGCGAACTGTCCGCCGTAGACGCGGTCCTTGTCCACGACCACGGCCACGCCGAGGCGCTGGTCTTGTTTGAGGAGGTTTCGCGCGAGCATATAGGGTTCATCGCCTGCATTCTGGGAATCCAGCAAGACCTCGTTGCCGTTGGAAACGACCTTGGGCGGCAGCCGCATTTCCTTATGGAAGAGTCCTTTGATTTTTTCGCGCCAGGTGCGAGGACGGCTGCGGTAGCCCCGGGAGAGAATGACGACATTTCGCCCGCGCCCGGCAAGCGTCCGCGCCAGAAGTTCCACCACGGGAGTCTTCCCTGTCCCCCCGCAGGTCAGATTTCCCACGGATACCACGAAACTCCCTAGGTTCTGCCGTTGCAGGAACCCATTGTCGTAAAGGGACATTCGCAACTGCACTGCCAGGCGATAGAGATGCGAGAGCATAAACAGGAACGTCCGGAACAAACGGTCCCAGCCTGTTGTTTGACGGCCGTTGATGATTTCAACGGTGTACTGCTCAGTTTTCTCAAAAAAGTCCCTTAGCGACATGGCGGCACGAAAATGCTAACCTCCCCCATATTAATGTACCCCAAATGCGAAAAAGTGCCAATCTCCCACACGATTTTTCCGCTATTCATTTGCAATCCGCACAAAAACGAGGATAATAATAAAGAGGCTTTTCCATGAAGATATGTCATGTCATTACACGAATGATTGTAGGCGGTGCGCAGGAGAACACGCTTTACACGTGCCAGGGACACCTGGAAAAAGGACACGAGGTCACCTTGGTGACCGGTCCCTCCCCCGGCCCCGAAGGCGAACTCCTCAAGCAGACCTGCCCGGCGGGACTGCGCGTGCTCGAGGTCCCCGACCTCTGCCGCGAAATCAGTCCCTTGCGCGACCGCCGTGCCTTCCTGGCACTGCGACGCATTTTCCGGGAAAACCAGTTTGATGTCGTGCACACGCATGCCTCGAAAGCGGGCGTGCTGGGCCGCTGGGCCGCGTTCCAGGAACACGTCCCGTACATCGTGCACACCGTCCACGGCAACGCCTTCTTTGCCTACCAATCCGCCCTGAAGAACTGGGCGTACATCGCGGCCGAACGCTTTGCCGCCGCCCGTTGCCACAAGATTTACGCAGTTGCCCAGGCAATGATAGACCAATGCGTGGAAGCCGGCATCGCTCCTCGCGAGAAATACGAAGTCGTCTACAGCGGAATGGATTTGGAGGCATTCTTGCAGGCGAAACCCGACCCGACCCTGCGGGAACGCCTCGGCATCCCGGAGGGGGCGCCTGTCATTGGCACGATTGCACGACTGTTCCCATTCAAGGGCCACGATATCCTCGTGAAAGCCGCCCCGCAAATCGTCGCCGCCGAACCTGAAACGCGTTTTCTGCTCCTCGGCGACGGCATCCTCCAGGCGCAACTGCGCGCGCAGGTACAGGCACTCGGACTGGAACGCAACTTCCTCTTCGCGGGACTGATTCCCCCCAGCCAGGTCTGCCGCTACACGCCGCTCATGACGGTCCTCGCGCATCTCTCCCTCCGCGAAGGCCTCCCCCGCGCCTGCGTGCAGGCACTTGCCTCGGGAGTCCCCGTCGTCGCCTATCCCCTCGACGGCACGCCTGAAGTCGTCCTCGACGGAAAGACCGGCCTCCTTGCGTGCACCGAAGACCCAAACGACGTCGCGCAGAAAATCCTCCGCCTTCTGAAAGACCCACAACAGCGAACCACCTTCGGCGAGAACGGACGCACCCTCGTCAAGGAGAAGTTCTCCTGGCGGCGAATGGCCGACATCCTCGAACAAGACTACCTCCGGGGGACGAGTAGCTAGTGGTTAGTTGGTACTCTTAGGGGCACGACTCCTAGGGGCACGACTCCTAGGGGCACGACTCCTAGGGGCACGACTCCTAGGCGCACGACTCTTAGGAACTCTTAGGGGCATGCCCCTAAGAGTACCAACTAACCACTAACCAC
>JAFRLI010000279.1 GCA_017431255.1 Victivallales bacterium | reverse complement strand
GAACACACAGAATACACAGAAGGCAATTCGACGACGCTTCGCATGTCGTTTTCTATCAAGTGAGGTAATTGCAAAACCCTATGGGAGTCCACAGAACACACAGAATACACAGAACTGTTTATCCGCGCCAACGCGCGGCTAAACAGTTGACATAAAACAGAATACAAAGTGCAAGCCGCCGCGAAGCGGCGGATTGCCTTCTGTGTATTCTGTGGACTCAAAAAGGAGTTTTGCAATTACCTCAAGTATTTGGCGGCGCATCAACGCGAAAAAACAGTTCTGTGTATTCTGTGGACTTCCAAAGTGTTTTGCAATTGCCTCAGGGGGTAGTAGTTTGAAGATATTCTATTTGGATTGTGCGCCCTTTGTGGGCGGTGCGCAGGAGAGTTTTTGGAGTCAGTTGCAGGCGTTCCGCAGCCGCGCGTATGTCGTGGCGGGGGATGGGCTGTGGCCGCGCGTGCGCGAGGCGGGGCTGCGCGGTTCGCATTTGCAAGCGCGGCACTGGCCAGCGAACGTTTCGGGGCTTTGGCAGTTCTGGCAGGACTGCAAGACCGCGCTGCCCGTTCTGCGGGAGGCACTGGAGAACTTTGAACCCGATGTCGTGCATTTGAATTGCGTCCGTGCCGGTTTGCTGATGGCGGAATTGCGTCCGCAAATGCCAGTCATTCTGCATGACCGCGATTTGCGAATGCCTCAGATTCTGCTGCATCCATTGGCGCGACGCCTGAAGCCGTTTGTGGCAGCGATTTCGTTGCAAGTGGCGGAGAAGTGGCGTGAGGAATTGCCGTTCGAGCGAATTGAGGTTGTGCCGAACGGCTTTGATTTGGAGGCGATGCGCGCAACTGTCCCCGCTGCCCTTCCGTTCCAGGAGGTACCCGGCTGCTATCGCGTCATCCTTGCGGCGGACTTCATCCCCTGGAAACGCCACGGACTCTTCCTGGAAGCCGTCAAACTCGCACACGAAAAAATGCCTTCCCTGCGTGCCATCCTGAAGGGACGCGTTCGCGGAGACCATACTGCACTCGATGACATTTTCGACACCATGGAATCCAACGAAGACTTGCGTTCGTTCGTCGCCATCGATGCCAGCGACGCTCCCGCGCTCCCCTTTATTGCCGCCGCCGACACGCTTGTCGCGTGTTCCGAAAACGAGCCGTTTGGCCGCACTGTCGTGGAGGCGCTTGCACTCGGCAAGACCGTCGCCGCCACACGGGACGGAGCCGCGCACGAACTTTTCGCTTCGCGTGCCGTCGCCACCGCCGAACCGACACCGGAATCGCTTGCAGAAGCCATTCTCTCCTGGGCAGATCCACAGAAGCGAACCGAGATTGCCCCGAAAGCGCGTCAATTCGCCGAACAATTCTCCCTCGCACGTACGAACCAGATTTGGGAGAAAATCTACGATTCCGTTCTTTTCAAGAAACTATCGTAGACCTCGAAAATTGGACAATGGGTTAAGATGTGTTTATCTTTTGAGCAAGGAGAAAAATTCAATGATACGATTGGGAATGTTTCTTCCGCCGGAGGCGGATCGTCGGTGGCGTCTTGCCGCGCAGGCGGGAGTAACTCATGCCATTTGCCGCATTGACCGCAAATACCGTGTGGATGATTTGGATTCATTTGCGGCGGCGCAGAAGTCGTTTGCGGATGCGGGATTTACACTGACGGCCCTGGAAGGGGACCAGTTTGACATGTCGCGCGTCAAGTTGGGGCTGGCAGGTCGGGACGAGGTGCTGGAGAAGTATCGCAGGATGCTCGTCAACATGGGGAAGTTGGGGATACGGATTTTGTGCTACAATTTCATGGCGGGGGTAGGGTGGTTTCGTTCGAGGTCGGACATTATGTATCGTGGCGGTGCGCTGACCAGCCACTGGTCCAGGAGCGAGGTTCCAGAAGAGCCGTTGAAGTTCAGCCACGAGAAACTTTGGGAGAACTATGCGTATTTTCTGAAGGCGGTTCTTCCTGTGGCGGAGGAGGCCGGTGTAAGAATGTGCCTGCATCCCGACGATCCGCCCGTTTCGGAACTGAAGGGCTATCCGCGCATTTTCACCTCTGCGGCAGCCTATCGGCGCATGCTTGCACTGGCCAATTGTCCTAGCGCAGGAATTACCTTCTGCGCCGCGACCTTCCGCGCCATGGGTGAGGACGATATGGCTCTGCTTCGCGAATGGAAGGACAAAATCCCGTTCGTGCATATGCGGGACAACCAGCCCATTCCTGGCGGCTTTCAGGAAACCTTCCATGACAACGGTCCGACGGATTTGGTCGCGCGAATGAAACTCCTCGAGGAATGGGACACCGAGGTGCTCCTGCGACCCGACCATGCTCCCACGATGTTCGGAGAAAACAACGATGAACCTGGATACGCCGCACTTGGACGCATCTTCGCCATTGGCTACTTCCGTGGAATCCTCCACACTCTTAAATGCCGCTAGTGTGATTTGTTTTCGGGAAAAAGAAGGCTATAGTTTCTTTAAGACCTTCTAAAACTTTTAGGCAAGTAGGAGCAAACATGTTAAATACGTTGGTTACAGGCGGAAGTCGTGGGATTGGCGCGGGGATTGTGAAGGCGTTGGCGGCTGCGGGGCACAATGTGGCGTTCTGCGGTCGCGGAGAGCCTGCAAAGTTTGCGGAAGTCGAGGAATCTCTTTCGCGGGAGCACGGCGTCAAGGTAAAGTATTACACCTGTGATGTTTCGGATGACGCGCAGCGCCGCACCATGGTCGATGCCGTGGACGCGGACTTCGGCGGGCTGGATTTTCTGGTGAACAACGCCGGCGTCGCGCCCGAAGTGCGTGCCGACCTTCTGGACATGAGCATCGAAAGTTACGAACGCCTCATTCACATCAACGCCGAAGGCCCCTTCTTTCTGACACAGTACGCCGCGAAGAAGATGCTTGCCAACCAGAACGGACGCTTTCACGCAATTGTCAACATCAGTTCCATTTCGGCGGATTATGCCAGTGTCAACCGTGGCGAGTACTGCCTCTCGAAAGCAGCGGTTTCGATGGCCACCAAACTTTGGGCCACACGACTGGCGGACGACGGCATCGCCGTCTATGAGATCCGTCCAGGCATTATCAAGAGCGATATGACGAGCGTCGTGACCGCCAAATATGACAAACTGATTGCGGAGGGATGCTGTTTGCAGCGTCGCTGGGGATTCCCGGAGGACATTGGGAAGGCGGTTGCGATGCTGGCGTCGGGTGCATTGGCGTATTCGACGGGGCAGGTGCTGAATGTGGACGGCGGTTTCAGCGTGTTGAGGTTCTAGCCATGCGGGAGCGTCGTCTGCACACATTGGTGGTGGGAAGCGGGGCCGCAGGTTTGTGCGCGGCGGTGCGTTTGCATGATTTGGGGGTGAAGGACCTGGCGGTCTACACGGAAGGATTGCAGTGCGGCACCAGCATCAACACGGGGAGCGACAAGCAGACCTATTACAAACTCGGAATGTACGGGGAGCAGGGGGACGCGCCTGTGCTGATGGCGGCGGATTTGGCGGCTGGCGGTTCCATGCATGGGGATTTGGCTCTGGTGGAGGCGGCGATGTCTCCGCTGGCGTTTGCGAACCTGGTTGCCGCTGGCGTTCCCTTTCCGCACGATTGCTACGGGCAGCACATCGGATACAAGACGGACCACGATCCGCGCAGACGCGCAACCAGCGTTGGACCATACACTTCACGCGATATGTGCCGCGCTCTGATTGCGCAACTTCAGGCGCGGCGCATCGAAGTCTGCGAGAAGCGCATTTTGGTGAAGTTGTTCGTGTCGGACGGCAATTGCCACGGCGGGCTTTTCGTGGATTTGCAAAAAGAGGTGGACCCGCTGGAACTGGTCTTGGCGCGGAACACGGTGTTCGCGGTAGGCGGACCTGGCGGGCTGTACCGCGACAGCGTCTACCCTCCCATCCACACGGGAGCCATCGGCGTGGCATTGGCCGCTGGCGCGAAGGCGCGCAATCTGGCGGAGAGCCAGTTCGGGCTGGCGTCGGTCAAGTGCCGTTGGAATCTCTCTGGCAGTTACATGCAGGTCCTTCCGCGTTTCTACTCCGTGGATGAAAGCGGCAACGAACGCGAGTTCCTCCGCGAGTTCTTCCCATCCACCGCCGCCATGTACGACGCCATCTTCCTCAAGGGATACCAGTGGCCGTTTGCCGCGTCCCATCTCCCTGGCTCTTCCCTCATCGACCTCTTTGTCTTCCGTGAATCCACCGCTGGCCGCAAGGTCTTCCTGGATTATCGCCGCGATCCCGACGATTTGGATTTCTCTGCGCTCTCCGAAGAAACGCGAACCTATCTGGAACGCAGTAACGCGCTCGGCGCAAACCCATTAGAGCGACTTCAAAAACTCAATGCCCCGGCCATCGAACTCTATCGCGACCATGGAATCGACTTGGCAACGGAACCCCTGCAATGCGCCGTATGCGCACAACACTGCAACGGTGGTTTGGCGGGGGACGTCTGGTGGCAGTCCGAGAATCTTCGCGGACTGTTCCCCGTCGGGGAAGTCAATGGCACGCATGGTGTTACGCGACCAGGCGGCTCCGCGCTCAATTCGGGACAGGTAGGTGCTTGGCGCGCAGCAGAATACATCGCCGCGCACAAAGACGACCCGCCACGCGAAAGCCCGTCGTTTGCATGGGAGAACCTGTTGGCCCGCCTGAATGTTCCGGCGAGACAGGACTGGCGTGCGGAACGCCGTCAATTGCAGGCGCGCATGAGTGAAGCAGGTGCATTCTTGCGGGAAGCGGAAGCCGTGGAAAAGGCTCTGCAACAGGCGTGTGCGCAATTGGAAGCCATGCGGGCTGACGGTCTGGCGGGAGCCCCGCGTGACTTGGCAGAACGCCTTCGCAACGAGGCACTTGCCGTGGCATCCATCTGCTACTTGGACGCAATACGGGAGCACATTGCCTCGCATGCCGGTTCGCGTGGCGGTGCCGTGGTGGTGACGCCGTCGGGGCAGGAGATACATTCTGCGCTGTCATATCGAATGGAGCCGGAGGATGAATCGTACCGAAAGCGGACGCTGGAGACGACGTATTCTGGCGGGCAGGCGCGTTCCCAATGGGTTCCCGTTCGTCCCATTCCCCGGGAAGACGGCTGGTTCGAGAGCATTTGGGCTTCCTTCCGCAAGGGGGAAATCTACAGGAGTTGACAATGGACTATCCGAACATCACATCCTTCAAGACTGTTGCGGACTTCCGCGAATATCTGGCAAAGGAAAACATCCGCATCGGACTCGCCGACCAGGTGCCTTCCGACGGAACGGCCGCCCTTGCGCGACCCGCACGTGCCCTGGGACGCAACATCGGCAACCGCTGGGCCATTCTCCCAATGGAAGGCTGGGATTGCCAGGACAACGGCGCACCTTCCGAATATACCCGCCGGCGCTGGCTTCGGTTCGCTACTTCGGGCGCAAAACTCCTCTACGGCACGGAAGCCTGTGCTGTCATGCATGCGGGACGCTCCAATCCCCAGCAACTTATGCTCGATGACAATACCGCACCCGACCTCAAGAACATCCTTCGTGACATGCGCGCCGCCCACCGCGAAAAGTTCGGGACGGATGACGACCTCGTCATTGGCCTCCAACTCACCCATTCGGGACGCTATGCCCATCCCAACGAGGCAAAGAAACTCGAATCCGTCACAGCCTACTCCAATCCGTTGCTGGACAAGAAGTTCGGGAATGGTCCCGCTAATGTGGTCAAGGACGAGGAAATCCCCGACATCATCGCGCATTTCGTGCACGCCGCCGAACTGGCGCGCGATTGCGGATTCGACTTTGTGGACATCAAGTCCGCACACGGATACCTCTGTCATGAGTTTTTGACCGCCATCGACCGTCCTGGACCCTACGGCGGCTCCTTCGAAAACCGCACCCGTTTCTTCCGCGAAATCGCCGACGGCATTCAGAAAAAATGCCCCGGCTTCCCCATCTCTGCACGCGTCAGCATTTTTGACATTATGCCTTTCATCAAGGGCGAGGATGGCTACGGCCACCCGATGGAGTGGAACGGTCCTTATCCCTATTGTTTCGGCGGCGACGGTACTGGCATGGGAATGGATCCCGATTTGAAGGAAACCGTACAGTTCGTTAAACTTCTTCAGTCCTACGGCGTGGATATGATATGCGCGACCATCGGAAGCCCGTACTACTGCGTGCATATGCAACGCCCCGCGTACTATCCAGTTGCAGACGGTTACCTGCCGCCAGAGAATCCCATCTACAACGTTTCGCGCCACTTGGCGGCGGTTCGTCGTCTGCGGGAACTGTGTCCTGGCATGCAGGTGGTTGCCTCTGGTCTGAGTTGCCTTCAGGAGTATATGCCCAATGCCGCCGAGTACGCGATCGCGCACAACGAGGCCGACTTTGCAGGAATGGGACGAATGGTCCTTTCCTATCCCGATATGTGCTGTGACACATTGGCGGGACGTCCGTTACAGCGAAAGTGCATTTGCCGCACCTTCGGCGATTGCACCAACGCCCCGCGCTTTGGCATGATTTCGGGCTGCTATCCCCTCGACCATTTCTACAAGGAACTTCCTGAATATGCAAAACTCCGTGAATGCAAACATCCGAGGTAATTGCAAAACTCTCATCCTAACCGCCTTCAGGGCGCAGCGCGATGGCTTCATCGCCCAGGCTCAGCGTGGTCACCACTCTTCGCTTTCGCTCTTCGCCCTCGCTTGCGGCGTTTTGGCGGTTGGGCGGTAGTTTTACAATTACCTCACCAGAGGAAAAGGACATGACACGATGATCTACTTTTTTGCCGACGACCATTTCGGAAAGCATCCTGGGCAGATTCTCCACGAGCAGTTGCCAGAGAATCTGAAAAGCCGTATGTTGTTCCAGGAGAATGAATGGGAATTGTTTGAATCAGGACGCTGGGTAGCGGACTGCGAGTTGCTGGTGCTGCATTTGATTGGGGAGACCTGCGGGCAGCCGATGCCTGGCGAGGGGGCGCTCAAAGCCATTCAGGAGTATGTTTCCCGTGGCGGGAACATCCTCTTGTTGCACGGTTCCAGCGCCGCGCTCTGGGGACATGCGTGGTGGCGTGGGATTGTCGGTTTGCGCTGGGTTCGTCCCAAAGACCCCGACGGCGTGGAGCCATCGACACACCCGCACGCCCCCTGCCACGTCTCGTTGGCAAAGACACGCCACCCATTGATGGCGCGCCTGCAACCAATGGATTTGGAATACGATGAAATCTACATCAACTTGGAACAGGTGAATCCCGTTACCATCTTTTTGACTACGGAAGTGGAGGGGAAGACGTTCCCTCAGGCGTTTGAGACGGTGAATCCGTCCGGGAGCGTCATCGCGTCCTTCATTCCCGGTCACCTGCCCGTAAATACGCAGAACCCTGTTCTCGTCAAGAATGTCGTGGAGTTTGTCAACTACTTGCTGGAAAGGAGATAACACCATGCAGAAACGCAAGGCCGCCATTTTGTGCAACAACCTGGTAAAACTACCATTGGTGTACAGTCCCGAGACGATGGTGCAAATCCGCGAACTTGTGGATTTGCGGGAAGAGGTTGTGACGGACGCGAATATCGCGGACACAGACTTATCCGATGTGGAGATGGTCTTTTCGACCTGGGGAATGCTCAAATTGACGGAAGAGCAGATTCGTGCGAAGTTGCCGAACCTGAAGATTATCTTCTACGGTGCCGGTGCGACGGAAGGGTTCGTTCGTCCATTCCTGCATTGCGGTGTAGAGTGCTCCAGCGCGTGGCAGGCGAATGCGATTCCCGTGGCGGAGTTTACGATGGCGCAAATCCTTCTCGGGCTGAAGGGATACCACCAGATTACCCGCAAACTGCACGAGCAGGGCAGGGCGGCATGGTCCAATCCGGAGAAAGGTCCAGGCGCATTCGGTGCGCGCGTCGGTCTCATCGGGGACGGTGCCATCGCGCGACGCGTCCAGAACATGCTAGCCGCCTGCCGCGTCGAAGTCATTTTGGTTCCAACCATTCCGGAACAGCGCACCGTCTCCCTGGAAGAGGTATTCCGCACCTGCCAGGTCGTCAGCAACCATTTGCCGAATCGCGACGACAATGTCAACACCATCACGCAGGCACTCCTCGAATCCATGCCGCACCTGGGCGTCTTCCTCAATACGGGACGCGGACGGCAACTTGACCACGACGGACTCGTCGCCGCATTGCGCAATCGTCCCGACCTGACCTCCATCCTCGATGTCACGTTCCCCGAACCGCTCCCCGAAGGTCATCCCCTCTACTCCCTCCCCAAGTCCTTCCTGACCTCCCACATCGCGGGCTCCCTCAACGACGAGTGCAAGCGCATGGGCGAATATATGCTTGACGAACTCAAGCGATATCTCGCCAACCAGCCAATGCAATATCTCATCATAGAAAGTCTTCTCATCCCCTAAAACGAAAAGGAAAAAGCCATGCTGCCGACAGTTGATTTTTGTGGTGTTCCCATGACCAGACTCTTGATAGGCGCCAATCCGTTTGGTGGGTTTAGCCACCAAAATAAGGAACGCGACGCCTTTATGAAAAACTTCCACACCACCGAGCAGATTCTCCTCACCTGGGAACGTGCTTGGAAGGCGGGAATCAACACATTCGTCACCAATTCGGAAACGAAACATGTGATTGAAACCACCCAAAAATACCTTGCGGAAGGTGGTCCGATGAGTTGGATTGCCCAGGTTGGGAGGAGCGACGATATGAAGGCGCACATTGACTATGTGTGCGAAATCGGTTGCAAGGCATTGTTCCTGCATGGCGGTCTGATGGACAATTTGTTCCAGGAGAAGGATGAAGCGACTCTCCGTTCCTGGATTGGGCACGCCAAGACGAAGGGCCTTCCCGTCGGTGTAGCGGCGCACAATATTGCTGCCCACGAATGGATGTACCAATTGGGCGTGGCGGATTTCCACGTGGTTCCCTTCTTCAACTGCGGCAGCCTGCATAATGCAGGAGGCGGGGAACATTTTTGGCTGGAAGATGTTACGCGTGCCGTCAACTTCATCCAATCCATCTCGAAGCCTTGCATTGCGTACAAGGTTCTCGGGGCGGGGCGAATCGAAGCCAAGATGGGGCTAGGTTATGCCTACCGCAACATCAAGCCTGGGGACGTCGTCAATCTTGGCATGAATCGCGCGGACAATGACAACATCGTCGAGGAAGACGTGCAACTCGTAGCCGAACTTCTGAAGACTCCTTGACACGTGGGACACCTTTCCCGCAGGGGGACAGGCAGGAAGCAACGGTTCTTTCGAACCTTTTGAAGAGACAGGTGAGGTAGTTGCAAAACTCTTTTGAAGTCCACAGAACACACAGAACACACAGATTTCAATCTGCCGCTTCGCAACGGCTTGCACTTTGTATTTTGTTTTATATCAAGTGTTTAGCCGCGCGTGGCGCGGACAAACAGGTCTGTGTATTCTGTGTGTTCTGTGGACTTCAAAAGAGTTTTGCAATTAT
>JAFRLI010000278.1 GCA_017431255.1 Victivallales bacterium | reverse complement strand
TGGTAGGGAGCCAGCATTGTTGGCCGTTGGGGAGTTGGATATGGAGCCATTGTGGTCTTTGTTCGAGGAGTGTGAATTCGGTTCCGGCGTGGAGTGGGGTTTCGAAGGCGGGTTCGTAGGAGTTGCTATTGCCTTTTCGGGCGGTGACTTCGTTAGCGGTTATGACACCTGGTCGGTTATGGTAGAAGGAGTAGAGGGAGATAGTGATGGAGGCAGTGGAGACGAGGGTGAAGGCGGCGACGGTGAGTGAGAGTGCGGTGAGCCATCGTCGGTGGTGGAAGAGTCGGAATGTGAGGAGGGAGAATAGGATTCCGAAGAGGAGGATTGTGATGTTTTCTCGGGTACGGATAGCGAAGTCGTAATGCCAGAAGAAGAGGGTTTTGAGGACTCGTTTGGCCTCTTGTTCGGGGATATTGTCTTGGCGGGAGCGTCGAACGAACGCGAGATTTTCGCGGAGATTTGTATCGTTTGGGGTATAGAGTTCGGCGCGTCGATAGTAGAGGATAGCGTCGCCGATGTGACCGAGTCGGAAGTGGATATTGCCGAGATTGTAGAAGAGGGGGCCATTGGAGAGTTTTCCCTCGTTGTCGAGACGTTCGAGGCGTGCGGCGGCCATTTGCCATTTTTGGATTGCGGCGGCGTGGTCGGTACGGGAGAGGTCATTTGCTTCATTGAAGAGCTGTTCGGCCTCGCGCGCGAGGATAGCGGCCTCGGTGCGGTCCAGGGCGAGGAGAGGGAAAGCGAGGAGCGTTGTCAGGAGAAGAAGGATTTTGCGCATAGTGTCACCTCAAAGGGATTTACGGAGGGTCATGAGGAGTTCGCGGGCCTTTGCCTGGAGGTGTTCGGCATGATCGTTTTGACCGGCGAAACGTGCGCCATCGCACTCGTCGAAGAGAGATTGGAGGCGGGAGAGAGTCTCGGGAGGGATGTGTTTTTGTTCGAGAGCGGGCCGCACATCGTCAAAGGTAACGGTGCCCGGTGCGAGACGAAGGGAAGCGCGTAGGAAGTCCTGGAGGGTTTCGGAGAGGGCGTCGGCGGAGAGCGGTTCCTGGGAGAGGATGCGATGGTAGGCACGTGTAGCATTGTGTCGAGCCTGATTCGTGGCTGGATCGGCGTTGCGCCACTCAAGGAAGGCATGGAGTGCGGCGCAAAGGAGGAAGAGGGCAAGGAATGCCGCGCAGTAGAAGGGTTTCCAGGAGTGCAGCCAGGCGTCGACGGAGAGGCGTTCGTTGGCAAGCAGTCGGTTCCACTCGTAGTTGTGCGCAATCCCGGAATCGCTGGATTTGACATCGATGCCGGCAGGGGCCTCGATATTCGCGGGGGTGACGCCTTGTGCGTCGGAAGCCGTGATGGTCTTGACGGCATGGACCTGGATGGGGATGGCCTTGCTTTGCACGGCAACATATTGGCCAGCCTCCGAATCGAAGACAGGCAATTCCACGGGTGGGATTTCCGTGACATTGTGAGTGGTGGCTCGCAGCGTGCATTGGAAGACTTTTGCGCCGTCCTGGACGGAGCCCGTGTCTTGGTCCGAGACACGGAATGCCTTTGCAAGGGAGGGTTGTTCTGCGAGTTCGGGGATGCGTGCATTGTCGGGATAGGGAAGACCTTCCAGGCGAATGGTGAGCACGATGGGGTCCCCGACATTTACATCCGTCGGTTTTGCCGTCACTTGCAGGTGGCACTTTCCGATGAGTCCCGTGAAGTTCGATGGCTTCCCCTGCGACGGAAGTTCCCGCACTTCCAGTGTGACGGACGGCGCGGTGACGGCGACCGTTCGGGTGGGGACGGTGGAGAAGAAACTGTCAAAGAACGGGTCACGGGAGCGCCTTCGCAGGCGAGGGTCGGGGATTTGGCAAGTGACGGTGCCCGCGTCGAGCAAGTAGTTTCCAGGTTTGTTGGGGATGAGCGGTTTCTGGAACGTGATGCAGGTGGTGCGGATGCCCTCGCGTCGTTCTTCGGTGAGGATTCCGATGAGGCGTTCGCCGCTGGCGAGGGGGATTTGCTGGTATTTGATGCGTCCGCTTTTGTCGAGTTTCAAGTCCTGCTGAGGTTGTGTGAACTCAGGCATTGCCAGAAGAGGCAAGGAGAAACTGTAGTCGCGCACATCCTGGCTGACATACCATTTCCAGGTCGCCACCACGGGCTGCCCGACGTAGCACACCTGCGAAGACAGTTGCAGTTCCAGTTCGATTCCGTGTACCTTTTCCGCCTCGCCGACGCGAATCGGAATCGCCTCCGTGATGTATTTCTTGCCTTCGACCGTCACGGCAATGCGCGGGATTTGCAGTCGCCCTGTACGTTTCGGGATCAGTTGGTAGTTGAAGAGGGTTTGGTTGTGGACTTCGCGCGTTACCCGTCCATTGATGATTTGCACAGAGGTGCTGGAGTTGCGGGAAGGCGCTTGTGCCGTGACGGTAAAATCGTCCGTCTTCGGGAAGACAGGCGTTTCCACTTCCTCCTTGGATTCGACCTGAATCTGGAAGGTGATGACTTCGCCCAGGGAGACCTCCTGGCTGTCCACACCGACACGCACCGGGGCGTCGCCACGGCCCGCCGCCAGGCAGATCCATGGCAACATTGCCAAAATCAAGACTATCGCATGCTTTCTCATCGTTGCCTCCGCTACCAGTCTTTCGGAACGGCACGATACACCCCGCGACGCGCTTTCTGCTTCTCGCGCTCCGCGTGGTCCTGACGCTCCTGACCGAGTATCTCCTTCGCCTCCTCCTCCGTCGCCTTCTCCTGAGATTCTTTCCCCTCCTGCTCCTCCTGCCCCTGCTCCTGTTGCTGTTCCTGCTTCTGCTCTTGTTGCTGCTGCTCCTGTCCTTCCTGCTTCTGCTCTTGCTTTTGTTGCTGCTGTTCTGCCTGCTTCTGTTCCTGCTGTTCTTGCTGTTGTTGCTGTTGATTTTTCTGTTGTTCTTGTTGTTTTGTCATATCCTGTAGGATTTTTGCTGCTTCGCGTTGTTCCTGTTCAGCTTCGGGGAGTTTGTTTTGTTGGAGGAGTTCCTGCGCTTTTTGCTGGTGTTGTCCAGCCTGTTCGAGGGGTTGCTGAAGCGGTTGTGCCTGAGGTTGTTTTGCCAGGTCTTGCGTTTGTTGGGAGAGGTTTTCCTGTTCCTGCTGAAGTTGCTGGGTCTGAGGTTGCGGTTGTTTTTGCTGTTCCGCATTGTGCTCGGCGGCCTGCTGTTGCTTTTGTGCGAGTTCCTGGAGTTTTTGAGCGAGTTTTTGTTGCTCTTGCTTTTGCTTTTCCTGTTCGTATTTGAATCCCAGGACCCGTTTCAGGAGCATACGGGCAACGTGACGGTTTTGGGTGGCGGCGGTGGCTTTGGCGTCCAGCGCGAGGGCATTGTCGTAGGCGGCGATGGCGTGCAGGAGGGGTTCTTCGGCCTGGGCGAGTTGCTCATCGGGAGTTGCCTGTGCCTGTCGCAGGAATGCGTCTCCCAGCGCAATTTGCGCCTGGAGCGTGAACGGCGGATCGGGACGCTCCTGCAGCGCAGACTTCTCCACTGCCGCGCGGAATGCCTCCTGCGCCTTGGCAAAGCCCCCTTGACGATAGTGCGCGAGCCCGATGTTGAAATGCAGGTAGGGATTGTCAGGACGCTCTTTGAGAGCCTCTTCGTAAAGACGCAACGCTTCCTTCACATCACTGCCCTGCAATGCCGCATTGCCTTGATGAAGCAAATCTGCAGCCGCGAGTGTGAACGCGGTCAATATCAGCAAGGTCCAAATGCGTTTCATACGCGCCTCCGTTCGGAAATCCATGGTTCGCACAGAAGCAGGAGCAACGCACCCAGCGCAAAAATCTGGAACTTCTCCTCGTAGCGCTTGATGGTTTCCGATTCCAGTTTGCGCCGCTCTGCGCTGGCTACCAGGGAACGATAAACCGCACCCAAATCAAAGTTTCCTGTGCCGACGGGAAGGTACCGTCCGCCCGGCGTGGCGGCTGCCAGTTTGCGGAGCGACGCACTGTCGAGTTTGCTGCGGACCAGTTCGCCGCCGTCGCGGATGAAGTCGCGTTTTCCGTCCTCGTCGGCGACCAGGATGGGAGTGCCCTGTTCATCGCCGAGGCCGATGGCGAGCAATCGAATGCCCGCCTTGCCGAGGGTTTCGGCGGCTTCCTGCGCGAAGGTTCCCTGGTCTTCGCCGTCTGTGATGAGAATGACGTCTTTGTACTGGCGTTCCTGGGAATCGAAGACGTCCTTGAGCGCGGTGCGGAGCGCGTCCCCGATGTTGGTGCCGCCGCGCCCGACGGAGCGCGGTTCCACGTCCGCAAGCATCATGCGGAAGAACCCATAGTCAAGCGTGAGGGGACAGCGCGGGACGGCGTCCCCCGCAAAAATGACGAGGCCGACGCGGTCCCCCCGAATCACTTCCAGGCAATCGCTGATGGCGAGTTTTGCGCGTTCCAGCCGCGTCGGCTTCAAATCGTCCGCCAGCATCGAACGGGACACATCCAGCACAAATACGACATCCCGCCCCGTGCGCGAAACCTTCTGCTCAATAGGGTTCCAGCAGGGTCGCGCCAGCGCCAGAATGACCAGGCCCAGTGCGCACAGCACCATTCCTTGCTTCCAGCGGCGGCGTGCCAGGCTGACCGCCTTCGTCAAGCGTGCCAGAACCGCCTGGTCTGCGAAGCGTGCGAGCGCGCGTCGTCGTCGCCATCCTGCATATGCGAAGAGAAGCAGGAACCCGGGCAGGAGCCAGAGTAGATTCAGATAGGGAAGAGATTGCCAAATCATGGAAGCCTCCTCAGTATCGTGCAGACCAGCAGTTGTTCCAGCGCGAGAACCAGGAACGCCGCCAGCGCAAAGGGCGCGTATAGCTCGCTGTAATCGACAAAATGGGTGGATTCCACCTCGCTGCGCTCCAGAGAATCGATTTCCTCGTAGACGGCCTGCAGCGAACGCGCGTCCTTGGCAGCACGGTAGAGACCACCCGTCTCCTCGGCTAGTCGACGGATTTCAGTCGTGTCCATTTCACGCTCGTAGACGCGTCGATGCTGGATTCCCCAGGGAGTGCGAACGCTCTGGTAGACGTCCCCGCCCGCGAAGGCAATGACGTAAATGCGGACCCCCCACTGCTTGGCAAGTTCCCGCGCCTGAGCGACGGTGCGCCGCCCCCAGTTGTTCTGACCGTCCGTCAGCAGAATCATCACTTTGCTTTTGATTTGGTACGATGCCGGTTCCTTGCGGTTCTGTTTCGCCAGAGTTTCCTCGACTGTGTGCAGGCGCGCGGCCGCCAGCGCGACTGCGTCCCCGATGGCAGTGCCGTCCTCGTCTTCCTCAGCGAGCGCAACGGTCTTGAGGAATGGCTTGAGCACGGAATGGCTGAGCGTCAGCGGGCACACTGTGTCCGAATAGCGTGCAAATGCGACCATGCCGACGAGGTCGCCCGTGCGTCCCTGGAGCGTCTTTCCGTCCCCAAACACGAATCGCGAGAAGATGGTCTTGGCGGTCTCCAGGCGGTCCTGCATCCGTCCCTCGAAGTCCAGGCAGAGACCCATGGAACCCGAACGGTCCAGCACCATCTCAATCGCAATTCCCTGCGTGACTTCGCGGATATCCTCCCGACCAGATTGCGGACGCGCCAGCGCAACCGCCAGCAGCGCAATCGCAAGCCAGCGCAAGGTTCCCGGCAACCAGAGAAGGCGTTGCCGCCACGACTTGCCGGCGCGACGCACGTTCGCAGTCGAAGAGAACCCTACAGCCGCACGGCGCGCGCGGTGCCAGCGTTGCCACAGCAGGTGCAGGACCGGCAGGAGTGCCAGCAGCAAGGCAAATGGTGTTTCAAATCGGAACATTGTTGTTGGAAGAACGTTTATCCATTCAGATTATTCAATTTGAGTCCACAGAATACACAGAATACACAGAAAAGAACAAAGTGTATGTGTGTAAATTTTCCACGTGATTTTGCCAGACGCGCTTGTGCAGTGCTGATGGTTCGGATTGTCCTCGGGGACAATAGAGACCATCACGGTCCGTAAGGACCTCTGGCAAAATCGATTCTGTGTATTCTGTGTATTCTGTGGACTATGTAGTAAAATCCCTGTCTTATCGTGATGCGCCTCCCCCGCCGGAACGTCCGCCGCCGAAACTGCGTCCGCCGCCGAAACCGCCGCCGTAGTGACGTCCGCCACCGCTGCGTCCGCCTCCACCCAGGAAGATGCGGAGGATGAGCAGGAGCGGGAGCATAACAAAGAAGAAAATCCTGTCTCCCCAGCTGACTGGATGCTCGACCTGCCGGGGAGGCAGGTAGGAATCATCTGCCAGCACCTGAAGCCCGTCCTGTGTCAAATCCAGTTGCATCTCCTGCGCAACCACCCGCGCAAGCACGAAAAAGGTGTCTCGAATGCCGCGCGACCACTCCTTCTTCTCCCAGGCAGTCAGCGCGTAATCATCAAGAATGCGCCCGCATTTGCCGTCGGGCAGGCATCCTTCCAAACCGTAGCCGACTTCGATGCGGACGCGTCCAGGGCGAGCCGCCACCATGTTTTCCCGATTGACGAGCAGGAGCACGCCAAGGTTTTTCTCCTTGTCCCCAATTCCCCACGAATTGAAGAGTTCGTTGGCATACTCCTCCAGGGAAGCCCCATCCAACGAAGGAATGGTGACGACGGTGATTTCCGCACCGCTTTTGTCGCACAACTTGGCGGCGACGGTGCGCATGGCCTGCGCGTCTTCGGGCGCGAGGCAATCTGCATAGTCGAACACGAAGGTTTGTTCTGCCGGGCGAGGCGGGATGGCGGCCAGCAGGGACAACGCGCATAGGATGGTCAGCAGGCAGATTCTAGGCATTGGTCTTCTCGGGGGCTGGCAATTCGGCGGGACGGGTTTTCGTAAGGAACTTGAGGCAATCGTCGTAGGTGGCGTCGATTTCCGCAAGTTCGGGATTGTGCTTGGCAAAACGGACGAGGTCGCAATGCGTGAGGAAGTTTTGCAGGAGGACGCGGTAGGGTTCGAGTTCGGGGCGTCCCGTGATTTCGGTGAGGAACTCCTCGGTGGTGCGTTCGGGTGCATGCAGGGCGAAGCGTCCTTCGATGTAGTTTCGCAAGATTTGCTGGATGCGGTTGTAGTACTCCATCGTTTCGCCGTTTTCGATGAGTTTTTGCTCGACGAGTACGCGCAACTCCGCGATGGCGACCTCGTAGGGGTCTGGCGGCGGCGGTGGCGGGAGCACTTTCTTACGTGTGAAGTACCAGACGGCAAAGGCAGCCAGCAGGAGGACGCCCGCCAGCGCAAACCATGGCCATAAGCGGCGGCGTGGCGGTGCGAGGCGGTCCATCGGCGTGGCGGTGGCAGACTCATCGACGGTGAGGTTCTGCCAGTATTCCGGTGGCGGGTTCTGGATATCGAGGGGGACCTCTTCGGTTTCGATCGGGAGTTCCTGGCCATCCGCACGGTTTTGGAATCGAACGACCATTGGCCCGATGCGGGATTGTTCGGGAATCAAGATGGGTTCCAGCAGAAGAGAACGTTTCACGAGCATGGTTCCGTTGGCGGTGAGTGCAGGCCCTTCCGTGGAGAGAAGTTCCCATTTGAACTGCTTGACCCCGTCTTGCAGTTCAGGCAGCGTGATGATGTAGGATTCGGGTGCCTCCGCCTCCAGGGTGAGGGTGATGGTTTCGTCCAGTCCCAGGACCGTCCGGTCGAGCGCAAGGCGTACCGTGGCGGTTCCAGAGCGGAACTCGCGTGTATACGGGACCGGGTCGCGCTTCGCTTCCTCTGCCCCCGCCGCAAGACAGAACAGCAGAACCGTCAGGACGCAACGGGCAGGCGACAGACAATTCCCAAGGAACCTCTGCCGGAGGTTTCTCAAAATAGAAGAAAAGTATTCTCGGAAACGTAGCGTATTTGGTGATAGTTGCCATTTTTCGAGAAAAACGCTTGAAACCTGGCTGGAAACGTGCGATATTTTCTGTGCGCTATTTGGCTGGGTTCCCACCGGGTGGGGGATCCATCCTCCCACGCGCGCGCGCCCGTGCCCGAGCGACCCCCGGCGCGGCAGAGCACCTTGTCCGCCAGGCGCACCCTCGCGCGCGTGCCCGCGCCCGCGCCACCCCTCGACGGGATGGGTAGCATCGCGTTCGACATGCCATCCTCCCTCGCGCTCACTCCCGCGCCAGGGTAGACAGGCAGGAAGGCACGTTCCCTGGAACACCCCCCTAAGGTTTCTTAAAATAGAAGAAAAATATTCTCGGAAACATAGCGTATTTGGTGATAGTTGCCATTTTTCGGGAAAAATGCTTGAAACCTGGATGGAAACATGCGATATTTGCTGTGCGCTATTTGGCTGGGTTCCCACCGGGTGGGGGATCCATCCTCCCTCGCGCGCGCACCCGAGAAAAGACCGTAATGACCGTAGACAGGCAAGCAGAATGGCTGCCCCAAAGACAGGAAGACAAATGAGGGAGAGGAGACTGGCTGCCCCAAAGACAGGAAGACGAACGAGGGAGAGGAGACGGGTTGCCACAAAGACAGGAAGACGAATGAGGGAGAGGAGACTGGCTGCCCCAAAGACAGGAAGACAAATGAGGGAGAGGAGACTGGCTGCCACAAAGACAGGAAGACTAACGAGGGAAAGGAGACTGGTTGCATCAAAGACAGGAAGACGAACGAGGGAGAGGAAACAGGCCGCCCCAAAGACATGCAGACGATTGAGGGAGAGGAGACAGGCTGCCCCAAAGACATGCAGACGATTGAGGGAGAGGAGACAGGCTGCCCCAAAGACAGGAAGACGAACGAGGGAGAGGAGACTGGCTGCTCCAAAGACAGGAAGACAAATGAGGGAGAGGAGACTGGCTGCCACAAAGACAGGAAGACAAATGAGGGAGAGGAGACTCGGCAGCTGAAACCGTCTCCATATCTCTAGGATGTACGCCAGGCATCTCACGCGTGTTCCCTCCTGCGGAAGAACTGCACTAGTTTCTTGGCATAGTTCTCGCCTGTGAGCAGTTCCAGCAAATCCACGCCCATCCCGCGGAATCGGTTCCGCAAGGCACGGCGTTCTTCCTCGCCGAATGCAGCGTACTGCCCGCGAATGCCAGCCGACCCCGTGTCGATGAGCACGGTCTCTCCCGTCTCCGCGTCCTCCAATTCCAACAAACCGACATCTGGCAAATCCATCTCTCGCTTGTCCGCAACGCTTACGGCAATTAAATCATGCTTCTTGGCAACAACGCGCGCACGCCGTTCAAAACCCTCTCCCTGGAAGTCGGAAATGAGGAAAACGACGCAACGTTTCCGAATGACGCGCCCAAGGTAGTCGAGTGCGCCTTCGATGTCGGTCTGGCCTCCCGTGGGATGGAATCCCATTACTTCGCGAATGATGCGAAGCGCATGGGTGGTTCCCTTGGCGGGCGGGATGAAGCGTTCGATGCGGTCCGTGAAGAGGATGAGACCGACTTTGTCATTGCTTTTGACGGCGGAGAAGGAAAGCAAGGCGCAGAGTTCAGCCGCGAGTTCATTCTTCGTCTGCGTGCTGCTGCCAAACTTGCCCGAGGCCGACAAATCCACCAGGAACATCACAGTGAGCTCCCGCTCCTCGTGGAATCGCTTGACGTAGGGACGGCCCTGCCGCGCCGTGACATTCCAGTCGATGGAACGTACTTCATCGCCCGGCTGGTACTCTCGCACTTCATCAAACTCCATCCCCGAGCCTTTGAATGCGCTCTGGTATTCGCCAGCCAGCACGTCGTTGACGGTCTTGCTGGTGAATATCTGGATGTAGCGGATTTTCTTGGCAAGTTCCTTGGAAATCATGGGACTTTCACGGTGTCGAGCAGTTTTTGAACGATGTCATCCGAGGAAATCTCCTCCGCTTCTGCCTCGTACGTGAGGATGACGCGGTGGCGAAGGACGTCCTTTGCAATCGACTTCACATCCTGCGGAGTGACGTATCCGCGACCTTCCAGCATTGCCTGTCCCTTTGCGGCCATCGCGAGGAAAATCGTCGCGCGCGGCGAACCACCATAGCGGATGTACTCCTGCAGTTCCGCTAGCCCATATTCCCCTGGGTGTCGCGACGCTTCCACAAGGTCTACGATGTATCCTTCGATTTTTTCGTCCAGGAACACTTCGTCCGCAAGTTCGCGGAGACGGCGGACATCCTCAGGCATCAGAATGGGGGAAATGTCCAGATTCGGGGAGGTGGTTGCCATGCGGCGCAGGATTTTGAGTTCGTCCTGCTTGTCTGGATAGGTCACCTGCAACTTGAACAGGAAACGATCTACCTGCGCCTCCGGCAACGGATAGGTTCCCTCTTGCTCGACGGGATTCTGCGTCGCCAGCACCAGAAAGGGATCGGGCAAAGCAAAGGTCTCGTCGCCGACGGTGACCTGGCGCTCCTGCATCGCCTCCAGCAGCGCGCTCTGCACCTTGGCGGGAGCGCGATTGATTTCGTCTGCAAGCACGATATTTGCAAAGATGGGACCTTTCTTGGTGGAGAAGTCTCCCGTCTTGGGATTGTAAATCATGGTGCCGACCACGTCCGCCGGCAGCAAATCGGGAGTGAACTGAATGCGGTGGAAGGTCGCTTGCAGGCATTTGGCGAGGGTGTTGACCGTCAGGGTCTTCGCCAAGCCTGGCACACCTTCGGTGAGAACGTGGTTGTTGCACAGCAACGCTACCAGTAGACGCTCCACCAGTGCCTCCTGCCCTACCAGAACACGTCCCATCTCCGCCTTCACACGCGCAAACAAGGCACTCTCTTCCTTGATGCGCGCACCTATCTGCTTAACATTTCCGTCCATGACTGCGTTTCCTAATGTGTGAGCTTTGCAATTCACTCTTATGAGGTAGTTGCAAAACTCATTTTTGAGTCCACAGAACACACAGAACACACAGAATGCAATCCGCCGCTTCGCGGCGTCTTGCACTTTGTATTTTGTTTTATATCAAGTGTTTGGCCGCGCTGGCGCGGACAAACAGGTCTGTGTATTCTGTGTGTTCTGTGGACTTCAAAAGAGTTTTGCAATTCACTCTTCTATTTGACACTCCCTTTCCCGAATTGTTCCCGAAAAAAAACGCGCCGCGAATGTGGGACGCACTCGCGGCGCAAGGAAAGTTTAGGAATTATACTCAGCCGCCGTAGGCCTTGAGGGGGGTGCAGAGGGAGTCAAAGTAGCAGAAACGCTTCTTCTTCCACATTTTGTTCTTGGCACCGAATTCCTGGTAGGTGCACTGTTCGGCATGTCCGTCCATGAAGGCGATGTTGCAACGGTTGTTGTGGCGGAAGTGGATGGTATTCTGGGTGCCGGTGATGGAGTACCAGTACCACTGGGTCTCGGTGACGGAGTAGTATTCATCAATCAGGAAGAGATAGTTGGAGGGTCGCTGGTCGTAAACGGGGCGGTAGACGTGGGTCTTGCCAGTGGTATCGCCAGTGAACCTGAATTGCGCACGCCATTCCGCCAGTTTTTCATCCGTCGTGTCATCCGTAAAGTTGGAGTGGAGAAGTTCCAAGCTACTGCAGATGAAACCGAAAGTGCTGGTGTGGCGTCCGATGTAAGTCTTGCCGCCTGCCGCATAGTTGTTAGGCGTGGGTTTGAAGGGGGCGAAACCGGGGCACATGCAGGCATTGCGGCTGGGGATGTAGTCCCCATATTCGCCAGCGTTGTAGCAGGCGGACTTGTACTCCTTCATCGCGGCACCGCAGAGGTACTGGTTCCACTGGGTGTAGTAGTTGCTGTAGACAATGTATTCGGGGTAGTCCTGCAGGTACATGTGCACTCCCAGCAGGCACTGCTTTTGGTTGCTCAGGCAGGAAATCGCGCGTGCCTTTTCGCGTGCCTTCGCCAACGCCGGCAACAGCATCGCGGCAAGAATCGCAATGATGGCTATCACAACCAGCAATTCAATCAAGGTGAATGTTCTTTTCATGGTCTCTCTCTTTTGTTTTTGGTGTGAAATGAATGGATAACCTGTAAAAATGCAATTCAATATAACAAATATAACCATTCGGGGGGGTAAATCAAGTCATAACGTCCTTATTTTTCAACATTTTTTTGAAGGAGGGGGACGGCCTGTGTGACGTCCCCGGCGCCGATGACGGCGAGGACGGCGGGGGAACCGTCAAGCCAGACTGGAGTCGCGGCATTCGCGATTGACCGGGGATCGTTGGGAAGGCAGACGCAAGGGGCGGTGACGTGTTCGGCGATGAGGGAACGCGCGTCGGCGCGATGTCCATCTGTTCGCCAGGCACCAAAGGGTTCGACCAGCCCGCACCAGTCCGTGCTCGAAAGCAACTGCGCAAACTGCTCTCCGTAGCGTTCGATACGTTCCATTCGGTGCGGCTGGAATACCACGAGAATCCGGCGTCCTGGATAGGTCTCGCGCAACGAATCCAGCGTTGCACGCAATTCCGTCGGATGGTGCGCATAGTCCTCGACAAGGACGCGCGCGCCATCTGCACTTCGTGCTCGTTCGGTCATACGCCGCGAAACGCCGGGAAACGTCCGCAAGGCAGCCAATGCATTTGTCTCGGGCACGCCGAGTTGGACAGCGGCCGCGATGGCGACAGCACCGTCCTGGCGGAACTGCCAGCCGTGCAGGGGCAGTTCTGGGGAGGCCGCGAGCGGCGTCTCCAGGAAGACCGTTCGGGAGTCGGTGGCAAAGAGGCGTTCGGTGGTCGGGGAGTGCCAGGCAAGGATGTTGCTTGCAGGGCGGCAGAGGTCGAGGAAGGTTTGCTCGAGGGCGGCGGTGCCACCGAGGCCCCAGCAGTGGTCGTCGTCAACATTGAGGACAATGGCGAGAGTGGCCGGAAAATCAGACTGGGATGCGTCGCTTTCATCGACTTCGGTGACAAAGATTTGCCGCGCCCCCGCTGCCGCCGAACGCTCCCAGCCGTTGACGATGCCACCGACGAGGTACGCCGGCTCGCGTCCCGTCTCCCGGAGGATATGGGCAAGCATCGCGGTCGTGCTGGTCTTTCCATGGGAACCAGAGATGGCGACGCGGACGGGAAACGCGAGCGCAAGGCGGTTTTGGAATGCGCCGCGCCGCATTTCGGGAATGCCGTGTTCCCTGGCAAAGACACGTTCGGGGTCGTTTTCGGGGACGGCCGCGGAGTATACGACGAGTTCAGGGGAACCCATCCGCTCGGGCGAATGTCCCAGCCACGTGGAAATCCCGCGCTTCTGCAACGAACGCAACATCGCGGAATCTGCGACATCGCTGCCAGTCACTTCCATCCCGAGGTCGGCGGCGAGGTGCGCCAATCCCGCAACCCCCACGCCACCTGCTCCAATGAAATGAATCTTCTGTTCCATTCCCTATCCCCTCTCTTTGTCCTGAATCATACGAATATTCTTCCAGCCGCCTAGACGGAATCGGACGTATATGATGACGCTATGGAACATAACGAAGAACACGAAGGTAATCCACGCCTGGATTGGGGAGACATTCAGGATGCGTATGGTCACCCAGAGCCCCAAGGCGCCAATCCAGCTTAGACAGACATTCAGGACGGTGGTCCAGAGGGTGTCCCCTGCTCCGAAAAGTGCGCCGGAGGAGATGAGATGGATTGCGTCGAACAGGAGATAGAGCGCGGCGGCGCGAAGCATGGGGATGGCGATGGTGCGGACCTGTGCATAATCAAGTCCCTCGCCCTCCGGCGTGAAGACTCCCACGAGGATGTGCGGGAAGAGGCAGAATGCAAACACGCCGCAGATGGAGTAGGAGAGCGCCAACTTGAAACCCGAATAGGCCGAACGTTCCGCGAGTTCGGGTTTCTGCGCCCCCATAAACTGGCCGACCAGCGTAGATACGCCTGTCTGGAGGCCGATGAGAGGGAAGAAGGAGACGTTGTCCCAGTTGAAGGTGATAGTGGTGGCGGCGGCGACATCCGCGCCGTAGGCGTTCAGCAGGTAGACGATGACCACGAAGGAGCCCATTCCCAGCAACTGTCCTACCCCGCTTGGCGCGCCGTACACCACCAGAGTCCGCAGTTTCCCCCAGTCAAAGCCGGAGGGTGTGCCGACAAAGGGAGGCTTGCGGATTTCACGGTAGTACTGGAACATCACAATGAGCGCCATCGCCAGTCCCGCCAGCACTGTCCCGATGGCGGCGCCGCGGATCCCCATCGCAGGACAACCGAACTTTCCGAAAATCAGGACGTAGTTCACCGTCAGGTTCACAACCAGTGCCACGCAGTTCGCGACCATAATGATTTTCGTCTTGCCAATCCCTGCGAAGAAGCCGCAGTACGCACCACGCAACAGTGCGACAATGCACCCGAATGACAGGTACCAGAAGTAGATTCGCTCTAGACGCGCCTGTTCGGGATCGTGTCCTTCGCCGCCGAACGTGAATGCGCCGAGCCAGCACGTCAGTAGGCAGAGCGGATAACAGAGGAACGCCAGGCGCAACGATTGTTCCACAACGTGCGGACACTCCGTGTATCGCTTCGCTCCGTAGAATTGCGCCACGACCGCACCCGTGTAGCCGATGAGACCTACGAACAGGCAGATACACATCCAACTCGTGATGCCAGCCGAAAACGAGGCAGACAGTTCCGTCTTTCCCACGTAGGACAGGTACACGCGGTCAATGAACGTCATCAACGTGTCGAAGACGCTCGTCAAAATCATAGGCACGGCGATGGGCAGCAGTTGCCGAATGCCGCCGTCTCCGTCCAGATGTCGTTTCAAAACAGAGGAAACCATAAGGATGCAAACAAGAACGGTAGATTATTCCGAGACGGTTTTCAGGATCGTTTGGATAATGCTGACGGCATTTTTGCCTTCTGCGCTGGCTCGGAAGTTCGGTATGACGCGGTGGCGCAAGATGGGGATGGCGAGGGCGCGGATGTCCTCGCAGGCGACGTTGTAGCGCCCCGCAAGAAGGGCGCGCGCCTTGCCGGCGAGCACCATTGCCTGCGAGGCACGGGAACCGGCTCCCCACTGCACCATCGTGCGGACCTCGGGCGACGCCGTGTCGGTATTCGGTCGCGTGGCAGCGCAAAGGCGCACGGCGTAGGAGACCACGTTGTCGGGCGCGGCGACTTGGCGCACGAGTTGCTGCAACGCCAGGATTTTTGGAGCGTCGAGAATGGGTTTCAAATCGGGTTCGCCGAGCGCGGTGGTTTGCTTGACCATGGTGACCTCGTCCTGTTGCGGGAGATAGTCCATGACGATATTGAGCAAGAATCGGTCAAGTTGCGCTTCGGGCAGAGGGTAGGTTCCTTCGAGTTCAATGGGGTTTTGCGTGGCGAGCACGAAGAATGGTTGTTCCAGCACGCGGGTCTGCCGCCCTGCGGTAACATGCCCCTCGCCCATGGCTTCCAGCAGCGCGGCCTGGGTCTTGGGTGGAGTTCGGTTGATTTCGTCCGCAAGCACGAGATTGGCAAAGACGGGACCTGGCAGGAAACGGAAGTCCCGTTTGCCCGTTTGCGGGTCTTCTTCGAGGACTTCGGTGCCGAAAATATCGGACGGCATGAGGTCGGGAGTGAATTGGATGCGGCGGAACGTCAGCGCAAATAGGCGCGCGATGCTCTTCACCAAAAGGGTCTTGCCAAGCCCGGGCACGCCCGTCAACAATGCATGACCCCCCGCAAACAGGCACACCGCGAGTTGTTCCACCACCTCCTGCTGACCAATCACCGCCCTCCCTAACTCCGACTTCAACCGCTCCAGAATCTGACCTGCTTCTTCTATTGTCATGTTTTCCATATCTAGACTTCCTTTCCTGAACTGCCATTCCCAAAGGCAAGCACCGACTACCAACAGGCGGTTGGGATGAGAGTTTTGCAATTCCCTCAATATAATACCTCGAAAGGCACTTTGCGAATAGAGTGCCCGTGGAATCTGGGTTGTTTTTTGCTAGGAGCGGGATTGAAAAGGGAGCATCAGAGGTTACAGTAAAAAGAAATGTGTTTGCGAGAGGAAGGCAGGGGATGAAATCACCAGGAGTGTAGAACATGGCAGAAGAACAAATGGATTTGGTGGCGGGACGTTCGGGGATGCCGAAGGTTCCGTCGGTGCTGGAAGGTGTGAAAACTGCGGCAGACTGGCAGGCGCGTCGTCGTCGCATTTTAGGATATCTGGAAGAAGAGATGTATGGCCGGATTCCGCCGCGTCCCGAGCGAATGTCGTTCTCGGTGGACTGGGAGAAGCCTGTGTTTGACGGGCTGGGTATTTGCCGCCAGGTGAACATGCGCTTCGGTGTAAAGGACCGCGAACTGGAACTGAAGGCATTGTGGTACCTTCCCGCCAAAGGTGACCGCGTCCCCTGCGTCTGCGCCTTGAACTTCTGTGGCAATGCCGGCACTTCCTTTGACCCAGATATCTATCAGCCGGCCTCCGAGGCTGACAAAGAGCGCGGCTGGCAAGTCCGCCGCTGGTCCTACCAGTATCTTCTCGAGCAGGGTATCTCCTGCTTGACTGCCGCTCGCAATGACTTCTTCCCAGACTCCGAGGCAGGGCGCTATGGCAGCGTCTTCCGGCTCTTCCACAAAGAGGCCGAACTTACCCCCGAACATCGCGAATACACCGCCATCTCCGCATGGGCCTGGGGATATTCCCGTCTCCTCGACCTTGCGCTCACCGACCCGCGCATCGATGAACGGCGCGTCTGGGTCCATGGACACTCTCGCCTCGGCAAGACTGCCCTCTGGGTCGGTGCTCATGACCTACGATTCGCCGGCGTCGTCTCCAACGATTCCGGCTGCTGCGGTGCCTCCATCGAACGTGACCACCATGCAAATGCAGAGAACCTTGAACGCATTACAAGGACCTTCCACCGCTGGTTCGTCGCCAAGTTCGATCAATGGGTGAATCGCGCAGACGAAATGCCGTTTGACATGAACTGGCTCGTCTCCCTGACCGCGCCGCGCCCCGTACTCATTGCCAGTGCCAGCGAGGACGTCTGGGCAGACCCGTTCAACGAGTTCCGCTGCGCCAAGCAAGTCGGGGAAGTCTACCGCCTCTTCGGTGCCCACGGTCTGCCAGACGATGCTCAATTCCCCGCTCCCAACGAGGCAGTCATCGGCGACCGCGTCGCCTACGAACTGCGCGAAGGCAAGCACGATGTCACTCCGCGCGACTGGGAAGTGCTGGTCGAGTTCATGAAGTCGTTGGAGAAACAGGCGAAATGAGAGCACTGCTGCAGCGAGTCACGGAAGCGTCTGTGACGATTGACGGCGAGGTCGTTGGAAAAATCGGCAAGGGATATCTTGTCCTGCTTGGGGTCCGTACTACGGATACACAGGCGGAGGCAGACTGGCTCGCGGAAAAACTGCATGGTCTGCGGATGTTCGAGGACGCAGACGGCAAGATGAACCTCGGGCTGGACGACGTCGGCGGCGAACTCCTCGTCGTGAGTCAGTTCACGCTGTACGGCGACGCCCGCAAGGGACGGCGCCCCTCCTACATTGACGCCGCGCCGCCCGCCATCTCCGAACCGCTCTACGAATATTTCGTGGCGAACCTGCGGGGGCGCGGTCTCACAGTGGAGACGGGGCGATTCGGAGCCGACATGAAGGTCGCGCTTATCAACGATGGACCTGCCACCATTCTGCTGGAAAAGGAACACCTATGAAAAAGCAAAGCAAGAAGGTCGCAAAGCCGGCAAAATTGCAAACAGGCTGCGGCAGCCTCCCGGTCCGCACCTGGGATTCCGAAACCGCCAACGAAATCACGGAACGCCTCTGCCGTAGCTATGCCCTCGGCTACGGGGTCAGTTACCGCGACCTTCGCCCACTTCCCGAACGGGATGTCGTCATTCAGATGCTCGAAGGTCTCTACGACCTCCTGTTCCCCGGCTACACGGGACGCCAAGGCTTCACCGAAGAAGGTGCCTTCTTCATCGCAGGAAACCTCCTCACGCACGTCTTTCAGGGACTCTCCGCACAAATTGCCCGCGCCATGTCGTACTTTTGCCCCGATGGCGAATGCGAACATCTCTGCGAAAAACACGCCCGCACCATCACCATCAACCTCCTCGATTCCCTTCCTCGTCTCCGCGATACCCTCTGGGACGACGCACATGCCGCTCTTGACGGCGACCCCGCAACTTCCTCCCTCGATGAAATCGTGCTCGCCTATCCCGGATTCAAGTGCATCGCCGTCAATCGCATTGCACACGAACTCTATCGCGCCGGCGTCCCTCTCATCCCACGCATCATGAGCGAATATGCGCATACCATCACGGGGATTGACATCCATCCAGGCGCAACCATCGGACGGCATTTCTTCATCGACCACGGCACCGGCGTCGTCATCGGCGAAACCACCACCATTGGCGACAATGTAAAACTCTACCAGGGCGTGACCTTGGGCGCGCTCAGTTTCCCGAAGGACGCCGCCGGGCACATCATCAAGGGAACCAAGCGACATCCCAATATCGAGGACGACGTAACCATCTACGCGGAATCCACCATCCTTGGAAATGTCACCATCGGCCACCATTCCGTCATCGGCGGCAATACCTGGCTCACGGAATCCGTCCCCCCTTACAGCAAGGTCACCATCGAACCAACCAAGGTCACCGTCACCCCTAAAAAACACTGAAATTGAGCACAGCCGTCCCATAGCCGAATGGCAGACTAGAGGGGGGAATTGCAAAACTCTCATCCCAGCCGCCTTCACGGCGCGGCGCGATGGCTTCATTGCTCAAACTCAGCGTGGTAACCACGCTTCGCTTTCGCTCTTCGTCCTCGCTTGCGGCATTTTGGCGGTTGGACGGTAGTTTTGCAATTCCCTCTTGAAATAACTGCGGGTCTATGGCATTTTCATGGAAGTTTACCAAGGCGACTACAGGAGATGCCATGACCCCCCGAAACATATTATGGCCGTTCTTGCCTAGGATTGCAGGCTGGATATCCGATAAACTACATGAAGCTGTAGGACAGCACGGGCAGCGCGTTGGTGGGAAATGAACGTCGCCGCCCCCCCAGTGCCGATGCGTGGAGGTCTTCTTCAAGGAACGGAAGCAGACGATTCGGAGACCGCCGACCAGCTCACTTTCGACTGGTCGGCTTTTTCCTGCTCAAATGATTCTACTCATAAATCGGGCACTTGGAAGATTGAGCACTACTCCCATGCTTGACTGAACCTTGTAATCATTGGTTCTCTGCTGTGATGGGACGGCTCTGTTTCTCTGTTTTTGTTGAATGTTGAAAAAAAAAACAAAGTTGATTTGACAAATGGGATAGAGGGCATTAGTTTATATAAAAAGTGGGCTGATAGTGGGCTGATTTCGGTTTTTGGAAAAGTGGGCCGATGGTGGGTGCATTCAAGTTTGTAGAAGTTTTTTTTGAGTTTGATTGTTTGAGTTGGTGAGTTAGGACAACAAAGGAGACAAGAAGATGACAAGCGAACAGAAGAAGAAGGTTGTTGGGTTCACACTGATTGAGTTGCTGGTGGTGATCGCGATCATTGCGATTCTGGCGGCGATGCTGTTGCCGGCATTGTCGAAGGCTCGTGACAAGGCGCGTTGCATCAAGTGCATTTCGAATTTGAAACAGCAGTATCTTGGGTTGTTCCTATATTTGGAGGAGAACGAAGGTCACATATTCAAGACCGCGTGGGATGTGAAGCATGGGGCGAACGAGGGTTGGCCGAATGCGCTATACTACACGGGGTATTCGAGCAGTCGTCTAAACGGGGGATGGGGGCCGGACGGGATCTATAAATGTCCGTCGGCGGGGAAGCCTGGGGACGGTGCGTATGCGTTGAACTCAAATGGGAATCCGGTGCGCAACGGCGGGATTGACGGTTGCTGGACGGTGAACCTGAAACTGCCTAGCAAGAAAGTGATGGTGATGGACACGGCGTCTAACCGCTACATGGAGTACTGGAACCGTGAGAAGTACACTTTCTTGGTTGGGTACAAGCCAGTACACGACAACGACTATCAGAAGATTGCCATTGTGCACTCAGGAAACTTCAACGTGATGCTGGCGGATGGCTCGGCGAAGACGGTCAAGTATATGCCCTCTTTCGAGGGGAAATGGGATGCGACTCTGAAACCGCACGATGCACGTGTGGGCGAATATCCCGGGATTGCGAACTAGAGGCGGAGGGAAATTGCAATGAAGGGGCAAACGAGCATTCTGCTGTGTTTGGTGTTGTGTCTGGGCGCGGCACTGGTGGGGAAGGAGGTCCGCCATCCTGACGCGAAGGGATACCTGCGCGATTGGCTGGTCGGTGGTCCGTATCCTGCACCGCTGCGAGATGGTATCGTACATGGTCTGGACGAGGACTACACGGGGGTGCCTGGCGGTGAGGCGGCGCTTCGGCCTTGGTCGGGAATGACGGGGCAGGTGGAGTTCCCTGCGGTCAAGGCGAAACTGATCGCGGGGATCGGCTCCACCAATGAATGGGGCTTCACGGAAACCAAGGTACAACCCGTCACCTGGCGGGAGATGCATTGCATCGAGGAGCGTCCGTATCTCTTTTTCGACGGGATGTTCACGCCATTTGATGACTACGTCACAGCCTATGCGGTCTGCTACGTGGTGAGCGGACGGACGCGTTCCGTGCAAATTGGAATTGGTAGCGATGACGAGAACCGCGTCTATGTGAACGGCGAGAAGGTCGGGGAATTGCGCGGCTCTCGTGGAATCACGCCTGACACGGTACTCTATCCCGCCGTGCTGCGGAGAGGACTCAATATCCTGCTAGTGAAGGTTGTGGACTACACAAATGGGTTTGGGTTTTGTCTGGACCTCAAGGACCCGTCGGGTGCGCCGGTGACGGATGTGGACATCCTGATGGAGAATCCCGTGCGGAATCTGGCGGCCACCTACGGCAAGTCCACAAGCCCCGACGCCTGGGATGACGGTTTATGCGGCTGGCTGGAGATGCCGAGGCAGGTTGTACGGGAAAAGCTCAAAGACCTCCCTCTCGCGGTGGGAGGAATCGTTGGCCGGCATGCTTGCGTTCTACGGATTCTCGCGGGGGAGAAGGTCATTTGGGAAAAGAGGCGTGAGCTGGACTTTGTCGCGGGACGGCTGGAGCGGTTTGTTGCGGAGGTGAATTCGACCGAGATGACATCCGGGAGCCATCGCGTTATGCTGGAAGTGGACGGAGGCAGGCATTCTCTGGATATCCCGTTCGAGGTGGTATCCGGGCAGGAGTGCCAGGAACGTCTGGAGGCACTGCGGAAGCAGCGGCAGAGCTTGCAGGAGAAACTGGCGCAGGACCGTGAGGCACTGCGGAATCTGGAGGCGCAATATGCGCGGAACACCGCTCGCCATACAGCGCTCTACGGGGAAATCGAGGCCGCCTTTGCAGCGCAACGGCAGTCTATCCTTGCAGCATATCCAGGCAAGCCGTTTTCACCGGAACCATTGCGGGCTGCACCGCAGGCACTTCGCACCATGATGCTCCTGAATGGGGACTGCTGGCGCATCGCAAAGGGGACGAATCCCCCGAAGGACGGTACTGCTGAGCAGTGGCGGAACGTCCGTCTTCCGCGCGTCTCCACCATCGCCTACAAGCTGCCCGTCTTCTGGCCTGTCCGGCACGCCGATCCCAAACAGCCCCACAGCGCGACGAAAGTCCCGCTACCGGGCTGGGAAAACGAGTCCTTTGACGAGAGCCTCATCTGGAACGCCTTCCGCGTCAAGACCGATGTCGAAATCGAAGAAGAGCCGTCTGGTCGTTCCTACAATTTCCTCTGTGACAATATCCTTGGGGGAGTGCAAGTCTGGTTGAACGGGGTGCACGAAGGCGATTACGAGGGGGTAGTCGGGCAAGTCCGCATTCCGCTCGCGCACGTCCAGCGCGGCAGGAACATCCTGGAACTCCGGTATCGGGACATTGAGAGCATCACCAACAGCTGGGACCAGTTCAACAACCGGCGCTTCGGAATCCGCGACAACCTGCTCATCGAGTCCATCCCTTCTACCACATTCGTGGAGAATGTTTGGGTCAAGACCTCCTGGCGGAAGGGAACGCTCCAGGTCATGACGGAGGTGGAGAACCGGGCTGCCCATCCCGTGGAGTGCGAGCTTGAGCAGTCCTGTGTCTTGAACGGGAGCGTGCAGTATCGACTGCCACGGCGAAGGTTGTCGCTTCCTGCGAACGGTCGAGGAACGTCGCAGGCATCCGGAATCTGGTTGAACCCGGAACTCTGGGGACCGGGCGGGGCATACGGCTCCCCCACGCTTTATCAGCTTGTGACGGACATCTATGTGGACGGTACGCTCCGCGACCGCCACGTCGAACGGTTCGGCTTTCGAGAGTTCTGGATTTCGGGCTGCGACTTCTACTTGAACGGCAAGCACATCTTGCTTCAGGGCGACGGCGGCAACGACAACCTCGACACGCGCAAGTTCCTGGAGGTATTCCTGCCCGTCTACCGTCGGGAGAATATCAACATCTTCCGCAACCACGACAGTGCGTTCTGGTCTCCCGAATACCTGAAGTGCTGTGACCGGATGGGAATGCTTGCCTACGTGAATATGTACCCGATGCTCTTCGTGCGCGGCTATCACACGCCCGACAAGTTCCTCCCGCTGGGAGAGTGGCTGCGGCATCCCTTGCATCGCTTTAATCTCAACAACTACCGCGCCTGGCACCGTCTTTTCCGAAACCATCCCTCCGTGGTCATTGTATCGACCGATAATGAAATCTACACACAAGCCTGGGACAAGCCCGAAAAGCTCCGTCACAACGAGCGCAATGACGCGCTGGGTGCGCTTTACAACCGCTTCGTCAAGAGCCTCGATCCCGACCTGGTGCTTACGCGGGACGGAGACATTGGCACCTGGGGACTTCCCGACCGCCAGCAGGACATTCCTTCCTGTGACACTGCCAACTACCACTATCCCGACTTCGGCTGGCAGGAACTCATCTGCAACTGGCCCGTCCGTTACGGCTTCCGTCCCGCCATCTGGGGCGAAACCCTCTACTACTCCTACGGTGCCTGGGACAAGTACTGCGGACCTCTTCCCTCGAAGGTGCTGCAAAAGGCGAATACCGTCCGATTCCAGGTGCGTCTCAACCGCGAATGGTGCGTGCCAGGCGTCATCTATGTCGGTCCCTCCAGCGACGGATATTCCGTCGCGGACGATTCCGGGCAGGGCAATCCGTTCGGCATCCGTCTTTCCGAGCACAATGCGGGGAGCGTCAGGAACTTCCCGGGGTATCCCTGGACGAAAATCCAGTGGCCCGCCGCCTCTGGTCTTGGTCCGCATGATGAATACAAGAACATCGATATTATGACCGCCTGCAACAACAATAAGAACTGGTTTGACGAGCGGTTTCCCAGCCACGTCCGCAATGCGGTCAACGACGCCTACCGCGACAATCTCATCCCGCAGCCGCCTCTGGTGCCTGCGCCTGACGCGGAGTGCATTGTGGAATTGGGGCCGCAGGGAGCGGGAGCGTTCGTCTACGTGGAATCCGTCGAAGACGGTCTTTTCCGCCATGCGGTGAAGGCGGACAGAGCCGGGCGAGCCTGGTTGAATGTCCCCCGTGCAGGCACGTACCGTGTACGTTCGCAGGGTCTTGTCCGTACCGTCGTGATACCTGGCAAGGAACGCTACCAGAGTCGCCCTGGATTTGACCGGATTCTCCGGGTTACCCTGCCTGGGAAGGAGGCACAAGAATGAAGAAAAACATCCTGTTGTTGAGCATTGTTTCAGGCGTTCTTCTAGCGTATGAGCAAGACGATGCTCGGTTTGTGGAAATGTCTGCGATGGAGAAGGAAATGGTGCTGTTGCAGAAGCAGTCGGAGCTTCTGGAGGCGGAGATTGCCCGCAAGAAGCAGGCTGCGGAGACCTTCGGGACGCTGGTCGCCATCCAGGAAGACCTTCTGTCGCAGATTCGGGGTGGCAACTTCAGGCCATCCTCTGCGATTGGGAAGCGGACGACGGGGTTGCCGATGGTGCTTTATGCCGAGGACTTCGGCAAAGGCTTTCGACCACCGAACGATGAGCGGTGCACTTCCTTCCTTCAGGATAGCCCCGAAGGACAGGTGCTGGAAATCACGAAAGGGATGTGGACCCGCCATCTGCCGCTTTCCACCATTTGCGGGCGGCGTATCCGCGTCTCCTGTGAGTGCCGTCTTCATGGCACCCCTGTCCCGCAGGCGCGAGGCGGCTGGGGTGGCAAGGTGATGTTTCTGGAAAAGACCCCCAAGGGTGGCAAGTGGCACGGAATCGCAGTCAATCCGAACGATTCCGGCTGGCAGCCACTGGTCTTCGAATGCCAGTTGAGCTTCGAACTTACCGAGGGGCATCTTTCCATCGGACTCCAAGATTTCACGGGGAGTCTTCAATTACGCAAACTCGTGGTGACCGTCGTTCCCGACGTTCCGCAGGGGAGGCTGAACCATGCCGATTGAAGCCTACGCCATCGCCGACGGATGCCGATGGGATGTCTCCCTGGAGTTTGGGCAGACCGTACGGGCCCGTTTTACGAATCCCGCCAGCCATTCCCTGCGCCTCGAACGCATCGTCTTTTCTGGTTTTGCGTTTCCGGGGAAGGGCGAGGACCTGCAGGTCTACAGCGACGGGTGGAACACCGTCTCCGCCGTTGGGACGCACCGTTATGGTGAATGCGACTTCCTAGGTAACCCCAAGTACTTGCAATACTTTCTTGCCGAACCCAAAGCGCGCCAGGCAGATTCCCCGAACCACTTCTGCGCTGAAAACGTCCTGGTTCTGCGAAATGCATCCGCCGGGGAGAGCCTTCTCCTGGGATTCGTCACCACTGGTGACTTCTTCAACCGCATTGAGGTGAAGATAGGAACGGAAGGCATTCAGCGACTGGAGGCGCATGTTCTCGGGGACGGAATTGAGGTCGCGTCTGGGGAGAACGTTGTTTCGGAGGAGCTGTTGGTTCTTCATGGGTGTGACGGATACGTGCTGCTGGAGGAGTATGCCTCGGTTTGGGGGAGGCGTATGGGTGCTCGCCTCGCCAATCCGATTCCCGTCGGGTGGTGCTCCTGGTATTCCTATTTTGCCAATCTCACGGAGGGCGACGTGCTGGAGAATCTTGAGTTCTTCCGGCAGCACCGTGAGGAGTATCCCATTGAGTATTTCCAGATAGACGACGGCTACCAGCCCGCGCTCGGGGACTGGTTCCTTCCGTCCCCCCGGTTCCCGCACGGCATTCTGCCTGTGCTTCGGCGTATCGCCGAGTCGGGGTTCAAGCCAGGCATTTGGCTGGCCCCGTTCCGCATTGAAGTGACCTCGCGCCTCTGGCAGGAACATCCCGAGTATATGGTTCGGACTCCGGAGGGCGAACTGTTCGTTCAGGACCAATGGCGCGAAGGACACGGGACGGGGTTGCTGGACGTAACGCGCCCCGAGGCCCAGGAATGGCTTCGAGCTACCTTCCGTCAATTCCGCGAGGCGGGTTGCCGCTATGTGAAACTTGATTTCATGGCGCACCTCTGCGCTTCATCGAACGCCGTTTTCCATGACCGCAACGCCACACGCTGCCAAATCTACCGACGCGGCCTGCAGACCATCCGCGACGGTCTCGGCGACGATGTCTTCCTGCTCGCTGGAACCGCACTCCCCGGCCCGTCCATTGGTATTGTGGACGCGACTCGCGTCTCCACGGACATCACGCCCTACTGGCAGCGTGGAAACCACATCTACAGCGAGGCACCCGCCGTCGTCAATGTCGTGCGCAATCTCATCAGCCGCCACTACATGCACCATCGACTGTGGACGAACGACCCGGATGTTCTTATCGTACGAAAGGACAACAACCAATTGACCGAAGACGAGGTGAAACTGTGGACCTCCGTGCTCTATATGCTGGGTGGTTCCTTCTTCCTGACGGACCGGATGGGGACGCTTCCCCCCGAACGCCTAGCATTGGCGCGGATGCTTCTGGATGAGCCTGACGCCTTCGAGGAGATGCGCCCCGTGGACTTTTTCGAACGGGAGATTCCCTGCATCTGGCTGGGGTACCGCAGACGGACGAGGCAACCGGTTCTGGGGTTCTTCAACCTTCAGGACGAACCGCAGGTCATCCGTTTTCCGCAGGGTAAACTGCCATGTCGCTGGTGTTCGCGCTGGTCGGGTCGGACCATCTCGTTCGAGGATGGTTTCCTCACGCGGGAACTTCCCCCTCATACAGGAGACCTGCTCTTCCCCGCATAGCACAGGAGAGAAAGAATGCGCTTGGCAAGTTTGTTTACGGATGGGGCAGTGTTGCAGCGGGGCTGTTCACTGGCGGTCTGGGGATGGTGTGCGCCACGCGTCCTGGTGGAGGGGAAGTTGGCGGGAGTGAAGATTGCGGCACCGTCGAGTTGGCAAGGGGAGTTTCTGCTGCGGTTTCCGCCGATGGAGGCGGGGGGGCCTTATGAACTGGCGGTCTCGGCGGAGGCATCGGGGGAGGAGTGCCGAGTAACAGACGTGCTCATCGGAGAGGTGTGGCTGGCGGGCGGGCAGTCCAATATGGAATATCCGCTGCAAACATTTACGCAGGGAGATCCATTGGCGCAGACAGAGGAGTACTTGCGCCAGGGCGGCGACGATCCATTTCTGCGGCTGGCTGAGGTTGCCCAGCAGTCCCTTGGAACCGTCGAGCAGACCGTGTCGGTGGAATGGAAATGCTCGAACGCCAAGAACGCCCCTGCATTTACAGCGGTAGGAGCCTGGTTCGCTTTGCAGTTGCGAAAGCACCTCCAGGTGCCTGTCGGGATTGTGAGCTGCAACTGGGGTGGCACCCACATCCACAGCTGGATCAGCCACGAAAAACTCCTCCAGCTTCCTTGCTGCAGAGCAGAGTTGCTGGAACTGGAAAATCGCATTGGAAGTCCTGATTTCTGGCGAATGCCGGGCCTGGACCTGAAACGCCAGCCTCCTAGCGGTGCAAAATTGAACTTCGCCGCAGTCACCTCCCCCGACTCCGGAAACCAAGGCGTGGAGCGCGGTTGGGCCCGTCCTGACTTCAACGATTCCGACTGGGCTTCCATGCAAGTTCCTGGCTCCTGGATGGAACAGCGTGTCAATGGTCTGGGCGCGACCTGGTGCCGTCGTCATGTCACGATTCCCGTCGAATGGGAGGGCAAGCCCCTGATTCTTCATCTTGGCGGCGTGGATAAGCACGACACGACTTATTTCGACGGAATGCAGGTCGGTGCTACGGGAACAGGCTTTGAGCAGTGCCATTGGGCCGAAACGCGCCACTACGTCATTCCGAAGGAACTTACGCGCGGCCGCGAGCACCTGGTGGCAGTGCGTGGCTTCTCTTTTTTCTTCGGCGGAGGCTTCACGGGACTTTCCGAGGAGTATTTTCTGGAGTTGGCGGATGAGGCGGACGGGCGGAAGCTCCCTCTGGCAGGGAGGTGGCTTGCGCATGCCGAATATACCATCGTTCCGAAAGTCCTGACGTTCGCACGGAATGCAGGGCTGCCCAGAGATGCGCATCCCTTCAACTTCAATGCGATGCACTGCCTGTTTGACGGGATGGTGCGTCCCGTCATTCCGTTCCCCATTCGAGGCGTTCTTTGGTATCAGGGGGAGACCGACACCAATTACGAGAACTATTCCAAAGACTACGGTCTTAAGCTGCAGGCTCTGATAGAGGACTGGCGTTTTCGCTGGGGAATGGGGGAACTTCCGTTTCTCATCGTGCAACTGGCAAACTACCGCCTTCCAACCTCGTCGGAAAGCACCAAGTTCGAACAGAACTGGCTTGCCATCCAGAATCAGCAGCGACTGGTCGCACAACGCCTCCCGAACTGTGCCTTGTGCACCGTCACCGACCTCGGGGAGGAACACGAAATCCACCCGCACGACAAACGCTCCGTCGCCATCCGACTCGCACGTCTTGCGTTCCACTACGTCTACGGGGACAAAAGCATCGTTCCCGAAGGACCACGATTTCGCTCATCGCACACAGACGCAGAAGGATGCCTTCGGCTTTTCTTCGATTGGAGTGATAACCTGCACGCCTCCGACGATCAGCCGATCCGCGGATTTGAGATCGCCGGACCGGACGGGCATTTCGTCTCCGCCAATGTCTTCATTGACGGGAATACCCTCCTTGTCTCTGCAGAGTCCGTCCCGAATCCGCAACGTGTACGGTACAATTGGGCGTGCTGGCCCAATGGCAACCTCACCAACGACACAGGTCTCCCTGCGCCTACCATTTCCGAGTGAATGGGGACATGGAATGACAGTGAATGCTTTGGAGGTTATTGCAAAATTCACGGACTGACATTGGTGTGCTATGGAACGGAAGTGGACGCCCGCGCTGCGTGGACCGCCCTGCTTGTGGTTGGAAATCGCACTCGTTGAGCTTGCTGCCCGGAGGACGATCCTGCGCAAGCACGGGCGATCATTTTTATCCTATGTGACGCCAATGTCTGTGACGGAGGCATTGCACACTTTCGCAAGAGGTAATTGCAAAACTACCGTTCAACCGCCAAGACGCCGCAAGCGAGGGTGAAGAGCAAAGGTGCGGTGTGGTGCCACACCGGGTTTGAGCAATGAGTCCATCGCGCCGTGTCGTGAAGGCGGTTGGGAGGAGAGTTTTGCAATTTCCTTGCAATTCTGCTGTTGCTATTGGGGATGGGGGACTTGCAGGAGGCGAAGAAGGAGTTACATTAGAGAAGAGATTTGAAAACAATGCAAGGAGAGTTCATGTCAAGGAAGCAATTGGATTGGAACGGATTTGAGGTCTTGTGGAAGGTGTTTCTGGGGCTGGGGCCGTTGGCGCAGCCGCAGGATTTCTGCGGAAAGATCCCTGATTCGATGACGGACGGGAAAGGTGGCAGGACGAAGCCCGTTGCCATTGCGATGAAGGACGGGGTTCTGGATTTTCTACCAGTGCTGGGTTTGAAACGAGGGACGGCGATGGAGTTTGCGATGGCATATTGCGAACTGGATTGCGCGAAGGAGGGTCTGTTCCGTCTGGGTGTGGGTGGAGATTGGTGGTATGCAGTCTACGTGAACGGCAAATGTGTGATAAATCGGCTTGGAACGGGAAACGGCTGCGAAAACGTCGGCCCCGACAACCACATCATCGACGTCCCGTTTCGCGCCGGGAGCAGCCTGGTTGCCATCTATGCCCGTAGCGGCAGCAATGGCTTCCGCTTCGCCTGGGCACCGCGTCCTGGCGCGGACGTCACTGAGGCTGTATCGCCCATCCAGACTTTGCGCTCTCTGCGAAAACCGCTTCCGCAACTGTTGGCGGGACCTTGGCTTATGAATCCCGATGTCGGTCGTATGAGCATTGCATTTATCTCGCACGGAATCCAGCCCGGAGGCGTGGATTTGCGGCTTCATGGTAGCAGGCAGCCCTGGAAGCGCATCTGGCATCAGGAATGCGGACACCTCATCACGCGCGACGAGCATCACCAAATTGATTTGACGGGTCTACGGCCCGGCGCACGCTACGACTATCGCGTCTTCCTTCGTGATCCTGCCACGCGCGAGGAGACCTTCTTTCCCGGAAAGACCGCCTTCCGGACGTTCCGCGTGCCAGACCGCGAATCGAAAACCTGCAAATATCTGGCCTTCGGCGACTTGCAGTTTCCACGCGAGCAACGCCTGAAGTTCATTGAGGACTTCTACCGCAATGGCAAGGGCGCCCAATGCGACTTTATAGTCACCCTGGGCGATATGAACGACGGCATCGGCGACTTCGAAAACGACGTCGCACGCGACTACCTCCAGTTTCTCGCCAAACTGACCAAAGGCGAGCAGCCCATCGTTTTTGTGCGCGGAAACCACGAACTACGCGGCGACGACCGCGTCGCGTGGGGACGATATTTCCACCATCCCTCTGGCAACACCTATTACCAGTTCCGCTACGGCGAAACTGCGTTCCTCGTGCTCGATGCCTGGGAGGACAAGCCTGCCATGTACGACCCGAAGATGCACCCCTATTGCACATTAAACGACGACGAGGCGTTCATTTCCGCCGAACGCCAGTGGCTTTTCCGTGCCGTCCGCACCAAGGAGTTTCGTACGGCGGCACGCCGCATCGTTCTGAGCCACTACGGATACTTCTCGCTGGAGGATGTCTTTCATTTTATGACGGACAACTTCCGTGGACCGGTGGAACGATTGTTTGGCGGGGCACATCCGCTGCATCCGCTGGCGTTCTGGCTGTGTGGGCACACGCACCTCTACACGCGCAGCATCCCAGGAACGAGTGCGATTCGCTCCTTCGGGGATCACAAGCCCGCCTATGCCACTTCGCCCGACGCGAAGTACACCGTCGCGGCGATCAGTGGTCCGCACCGCGCCGTTCCGGGCGGATGCCCCCAGACCTCCGCATTCCTCGCGGACATCGCACCAGGCGTATGCAAGGTTCAGGGACTCGACTCAACCGGTGCCGTGTTTGACGAGTTCCAGGTTTCCGACGACGGAACACTCCTTTCCGAAAACACCTCGTTACAGCGTTATGAAGTCTAGTTTCTCCAAAAACAGCAAGACATCCATCTCTGCCACCCTGCGGGTTCGCTACTTCGTGATGGACCTTCTCTACCACAACCACAACCCCAACGTGCGGATCCCCTCGTCGCGGGAAATCGCCGCCCGTTTCGGCATCGCCAGAAGCACGGCGCGACTAGCGCTGGAGCAGCTGTCCAGGGAGGGGTACATCATCGGTGTGCACGGGAAAGGAACCTATCTGAATCCCCTGCAGTTCTCGTCGCCGCCGAAGGTCGCGCCCCGAAAGATCATTGGGATCAAGGTGGGGAGCGGGGACCAGTTCCTGTGCATGCGCAGGCAATGGGAAATCATGAGTGCGCAGGGTTTCGCTCTCTACGACCGCGGTCTCTTCGTACGTCTCCTTGACAACGGGGGGAGCAAGCTCGAGGAACTCAAGACGGACATCGAACTGTACCACTTGGACGGAATCATCGCCTGGGACTTCCCTTGGATGGACAAGCTGGCTGTTCTGGGGAAGGAGTTCCCCGTGGTTTCGGTCTCCACCTCTTTGGCGTCGCCACCGCCGCCCGCTGGACTTGACTGCGTGGTGGGGCGGAATACTGTCTATGAGCGTCTTAAGGTTCTCCTGGCGCATCGTCGTTGCCAACGGGTTTTCATCCTGCAGGCGCGGAGTGTCATCGCGTCTTGGAAGGAGTACCTGAAGGGCATCGGGTTCCAGGGGACGGTCGATGCTTTCGAACCCCTGGACCATAACATGGAGGCGATGTTGGACCAGATTTTCCTTGCGGAACCGCCCGACTTGTTCATTCTCAACCAGGAATGGCTGCCCTGGTACGTTCGTCTGGTTGAAGAGCACGGTTTGGACACGGAAAAGATTCTGACGCTTTCTACCAGCGATCCAGAACAACACACCATCCCGTACAGGGGAATGTATGTCCGGACCCCGTATCAGGAACTAGCCAAAGCGGCGGCGGAACTTCTGGAACGCCGCATGACTTCTCCCTCCCTGCCTCCCCTTGTCCAGACGCGCGACATCGTTGTGGAACAATGGCCACCCGTCACCCCTTGACTTATACCTCCCACCATGCCAATTCTTCCCAACTATCCCCACATCCTGCACGGCGGCGACTGGAACCCAGACCAATGGCTCGAAACCCCGGAAATCATCGACGAGGACTTCCGCCTGATGGATTTGGCGCACTGCAACACCTTCTCTGTCGGCATCTTCTCCTGGGGGAAACTTGAGGTGCAGGAAGGTGTCTATGACTTTGCCTGGCTGGACGACATTATGGACCGTGCCGCCGCCAATGGCAAGAAAATCTTCCTCGCCACGCCGACCGCCGCACGGCCCTCCTGGCTTGCCACGAAATATCCCGAAACCGCTGATATGGACGAGCACGGCGTGCGCAGACACTACGATTCCCGGCAGAATTGCTGCTATTCCTCCGAGATTCTTCGCACGAAGGCGGCGGCCATCGACCGCGCACTGGCGCAACGCTACGCAAAGCATCCCGCGCTGGCGGGCTGGCATATCAACAACGAGTTCTCGAATGTCTGCTACTGCCCGAAATGCCGCGATGCCTTCCACGACTTCCTCAAACGCCGCTACAGGACGCTTGAGGAACTCAATCGGCAGTACTGGTGCGGGTTCTGGAGCCATTGCTTCACGGACTGGAACCAGGTCGAACCTCGCGACTACGCTGTCAATCTCGCGAAACTCGACTGGAAGCGGTTCATTACCTGGCTCAACT
>JAFRLI010000277.1 GCA_017431255.1 Victivallales bacterium | reverse complement strand
TGCCCTGCCACCGCTAACCGCAAACCCCGTTTGCGGTTACCCTTCTTCGCTGTCCCCGTCAACCGCAAACCCCGTTTGCGGTTACCCTTCTCCTGCCACAATTGGGGTAGAGGGGCACATCGCCAGCCCTATTTTCTTTTGGGAGCCTTGGGTGGTCTTTTGGCCCGAGAGTATTGGAAAGCAAGCAAAACCTGTGTATATTTAATGAGGTAATTGTAAAACTACCGTCCAACCGCCGAAACGCCACAAGCGAAGGCTCGATGTGGTGACACCGAGTTTGAGCGATGAAGCCATCGCGCCGTGCAGGCAGTTGGGATGAGAGTTTTGCAATTTCCACTAATGACAGTATGAAACTTGGGAACATCCAAATCAGGGTTCGTGAGATTTGCATAGCGGTGGTGCTTCTGGTTGCGTTGGTAGGCTTTTGCTATTCGCGGCCAGGGGAATCGCCGTGGTTGCCGCCATGTGGATTTTACCACCTAACGGGGTGGTACTGTCCAGGTTGCGGAGGGACACGAAGCGTGTGGTGCCTGCTGCACGGGAATTGGTATGGATTTTTCCGAAACAACCTGCTGGTAGCGCCAGGGCTGGTCTTTGCGTCCTGTTCGCTGGTCTGGCCGCAGTTCTTTCATCGCCGTTGGGTGATGTGGATTGCAGTTGGGGTGCTACTAGTCTGGGGCATATTGCGTAATCTTCCCTGGGAACCATTCATTTGGCTGAAGCCAGTCGGTCTGGAAGGAAAACCATTATGAGTTTAATCGTGAATCCACCTGCGAGTGCCCCCGCCCCCGAGGCGAGCGGTCTCAAACTCTCCGTCATCATCCCTGTGTACAACGAGGAGAAGACCGTTCTGGAAGTGATTTCGCGCGTTCGCAACTGCGGCGTGAAGAATCTTGAAATCATCGTAGTCAATGATTGCTCGACGGACGGAACGAAGCAGCGTCTCGCCACCGTGGAAGGCACGGAAGGACTGCGGATTCTGGAACATTCCCACAACCAGGGCAAAGGAGCCGCCATCCGAACGGCGCAGGCAGCCGTCACGGGGGATGTGGTCATCATCCAAGACGCCGACCTGGAATACGACCCGGCCGAGTTTCCACGCCTCATACGCCCGCTGGAGGAAAACAAGGCGGACGCCGTCTATGGAAGCCGCTACTCTTCCAACGAAGCCCTTGTGGACGGATTCTGGCACTACTACGGAAACAAACTCCTCACCTTCGCCTCCAATCTCTTCTCCAATCTGCACCTGACGGATATGGAGACCTGTTACAAAATGATTCGCGCCGAACTTTTCAAGCCGATGTTGCTGGAGTGCAACCGCTTCGGATTCGAGCCAGAAGTTACGGCAAAACTGGCGAAGAGCCACTGCCGCATCTTCGAAATGCCCATCACCTACATTCCCAGAACCTACGGGGAAGGCAAGAAAATCGGCATCGGGGATGCCGTTGCCGCGTTCTGGTACATTTTCAAATACAACGTGCTGCAGTGAGTCAACGATGGCATTTTTCATGAATTATGTGGCGCTCTACCTGCGCCTGTTTTTCCTGCTGACGCCTTTTTTCGTGCTGGGAACCTTCATCACGCTGACCCAGGACGCCACAAAGGAACTGCGAACGCGCCTTGCCTGGCGGATTGCGGTCGGGGCCAGTTGCGTGACGCTCATCATCTTTTTGGGCGGGACCTTCCTGATGAAGCTGTTCGGCATCACGGTAGATGCGTTCCGGATGGGTTCTGGTGTGCTGCTGTTGTTGACCTCGGTGGCACTGGTGCAGAGTCGCGTGGAGAAGCATGAAAAGACGAGTCCAGAGCAACTGCTGGACATGTCGGTGGTACCGCTGTCGGTTCCCATCACGGCGGGTCCCGCGACTCTGGGTGCGCTGATGGTCATGGGAACGAGCACCACGGGGCTTCTGGACCGTGCCTGCACGTCCATCTCCATCGTGCTGGCCTGCTTCTCGATCGGGTTGTTGCTGCGCCTCTCCCAGCAAATCCTGAAACTGCTCGGCCATGCGAACATTCTGATTTTGAGCAAAATCACTGGCCTCATCCTCTCTGCCATAGCGATGCAGATGATTGTGACTGGGGCCAAAAACATGTGGACGGGGCCCTGATGCGACAAGCGTACCTGACATTACACGGACACGCAAGTTTCTGCGCTCTCTGTGTGCGCGTCTGGAAATCTGCCTGGCGCATGGGAAAAGGTCCACGCTTCACCATTGGGATCCTTCTGCTTCTGGGGAACGTCCCCTTCGGCTATGGTGCGCTCGCAGTTTGCAGCGCCATTGCCGCCGCGCAAAAATCCAAAGCATGGGGCATCGCCGGCGCAGTCTGCTACGTACTCTCCTGGATGATGCTCGGTCTCGGTATTCTGCTGGTCGGTCCAGCCGTGCACCGTTTCCTTTCCCAGGACACCAAACGCAAATTTCGCGCCTGGCGAAGATTCCGCTCCCAATAGAGACATCCCCACGTGTTCCTGCAATGGCCTTCCTTCGGGAGGGGACCCTACAACACAAACAACAGTTGTTCTGGATTTGAGGGATTGCCTTTCCTCATCATTATCACGATATAAAAAATCCGCTCCACGACTTGAAATATTATCTTTTTTATGTATATTTACTGAAGAAGGTATAGGATGTTCTGCATAGAGCATTCCATCAACGGGTTACCCAATGGTACCGTGAAGAAAGGCCTGTAGTTTTTCTTCTTTCAAGCAGAGGATTCAAGAATGGCAAGCGTGCATTTTTCCATGGAACGGGATATCCCTGTGATTTCCGATGTTGATATTTTGGTGGTTGGGGGAGGTCCTGCGGGGCTTGCCGCAGCGATATCGGCGGCGCGTCAAGGGCGCAGTGTGGCGTTGGCGGAACGTGAGTTTTGCCTGGGTGGAACTGCGACCGGGTCCCTCGTCGGTCCTTTCATGACTTGCTCCGACCCAGATGGGAAGCAGCAGATTATCCGTGGCTTTTTCGAGGAACTCGTCCGCCGTCTGGTGGCGGCGGGCGGTGCGGAAGACCCGATGTCCATCACCAAATGCGACGGCCATTCCTCCTGGCATGTAAAGGGGCACAACAACGTGACTCCCTTTCATTCGGAGATCCTCAAGGTGGTCGCCGAAGAGATGTGTGAGGAGGCAGGCGTGCAGTTGCTCTATGGGCTGCAGGCGATGGATGTCCAAAAGAGCGCGGATGGTGCGCGGCTCACAGGCGTATTCTTCCTGGCCAAAGAGGGACCCGTTTTTGTACGTGCCAAAGCGTTCGTGGATTGCACAGGAGATGGCGACGTGGCGTTCTTCGCCGGATGTCCGATGATGCAAGGGGCTACAGACACAGGCGAAATGCAGGCAGCGGGTTTCTTCTTCGAGGTGGAAGGCATTGACGAAGAGGTATTCCAGAAGCGTTTTGAAAAAGGCGGAACCGACGCCATGCGCTACAGCGATATCATCCAACGCGCAGCCGACAACGGAGACTACCCCATCCCGCGGCGACGCATGGGACTCTACAAATCCTGCGACGGCACCTGGCGCGCCAACATTACCCGCATTCCAGACGTGGACGGCACCAAGTCCGCCGATCTGACCCGTATCGTAGTCGAAGGCCGCAAGCAGATGACGGCCTATATGAAGTTTCTCCACAAGTACGTCCCTGGTGCGGAACAGACCCGTCTGGTGAGGTCCGCAAGCATGCCTGGTGTGCGGGAGACCCGTCGCATCCTCGGTTCCTTCGTGATGAACGAGCAATCCATCATCAACGGGGAGATGTTCCCAGACCGCATCCTCATCCTCTCCAACTCCCGTGACACGCACGCTGGCCTGATAGGCTGCTACATCCCCCAGGACCGCAACTACAGCCTGCCCTATCGCATCCTTGTCCCGCAGGGCGTGGACAATCTGCTAGCCGCCGGCCGGAATGTCTCCTGCGACCGTCCGACGCTGGCCGCCATTCGCGTCATGCCTCCCTGCTTCGGCATGGGAGAAGCGGCAGGCGTGGCGGTTTCGCTGGCCATTGAAACAGGTGCTGCCTGCGCAAGCATCGATGTTGCAGAATTGCAGAAGCGTCTGCAAGCCCAGGGTGCCTATCTCGGATAGAATTGCCAAGCATTTTGCCTCCCTTGCAAGTCGTTCCGGAACCTAGATCTGTCCTTTTCTCGTCTTTGCATTCGTACCCCCCGCTTCCAAAATGAACATCGCCAAACTACTCCTTTTCCCGATTTCGCTGTTCCCCCTGTGCGCCGTCGCCCTCACGCAGCCGCTGCCAGAGGGCGCGCATTGCGACTGGGAGTTGAAGAATGCCTGGCGGCGACAGTCTGCAACCGAAGCGGAGTACTGCATCAACGGACTTTGGGAGTTCCGCAATGCGCCAGAATTGAAACCGTCCGACAACAAGAGACTCGTCTTCCAATATGACGTTGAGACGTACGACAAAAAAATGTGGTCGTTCTCCAATGAGCAAGGCATCCAGTTCAAGGTATCCATTGACAAAAAAGAGCATAGTACGGGAAAGGCTTCGCTGCGCATTGATTTGGAAGCGCCTCCCAAAACACATCTGAAGCACGGTTTCCTCCAGTTGACCGACATTCCGAGATGCGTCCCCTGCTTCCTCTCCTTCGACATCAAGACCGACCTGCAAGGATTTTCCTGCAAAACCGAGGTGCAGGACATACGGGGATTCCAGTATTTTACGATGCCCTCGGCGGATTTCCCGATGAAAAGCGACTGGATGACCGTCACGGTTCCGTTCAACGTTTCAGGGACCTGCCCGGCCATCCGCGCACTCACGCCGCGTGGACCGCAAGGCAATGTCAAAGGAACAATCTGGGTTGACAACATCCGCGTCTACGAACAGACCGTCGCCGGTGCCGTGAAGGCTTCCGTTCCGAAAGATGCCAACTGGGGCTACTCTCTTGTTCCTGGCGGCTGGCTCAGCAACAGCACGGCATTCAGGCATCCCAAGGACAAGGGCGCGAATGACACCTGTTCCTTCGGCTGGTATCGCCGAACCGTGGACATCCCCGCCGAATGGAAAGGCAAACGCCTCTCCGTCCGCTTCGACCGCATCGCCACCTCCGCCACCCTTTACTGCGACGGCAAGATGGCGGGCAGCGTGCCATTCAATGGTGGCGAAGTGGACATCTCACGCTACGCAACCCCCGGGCAGAAACTGGAACTCGCGGTACTCGTCGAGGCACGTCTGCCCCAGGAAGCCTCGCTCAGTTACATGGGTCCCAACAAGACCAAAATCACGAATGCAGGCATCTACGGGGACGTCTTTCTGCGCGTCCGCAACAAGATTCCCTGCGAGGTGTCCCGCCTCTGCATCACCACGACGACGGCAGACCGCACGCTCGCCGTCCACGCACCTCTTTCCGCACCGGTCCCCGACAATGCCACCTGGCGCATGGACATCACACGCGGTGGGAAACCCGCCGCCTCCTTCCAAGGAACCATCCCTGCCGGTGCGAAGGCAATCGACGCGAAGGCCGTCTGGCAGGATGTACAGTTATGGGACGTGGACAGTCCCGTCCTTTACGAACTGCGCCTCTCTCTCCTGCAGGACAACAAACTCCTTTCCCAGACGCTTCCCGAACGCTTCGGCTTCCGTGACTTTGTCATCAAAGGACGGCACTTCTACTTGAATGGCGTGAAGATTCATCTCAATCCCTGCTCCTACTGGGCACCTGCGGGCAACTGGGACGCGCCTGTCGCCATGCGTCACTGGATGGCAAAAGCGCAGGACACGGGCTATAACTTCGTGTATATGGAAGACAACGAAATGCCTGACAAATACATGGCCACCAGGCAATTCCTTGAAATATGCGATGAAATGGGGATGCTGGCCGCCATCGCCGTGCCGAAAGTTCCCCGGCTTTCGCCCGGTGACCTGGAAGGACGAGGCACCGAGGACTGGCGGGAAGTCGTCAAGCACCAAATAGAAAACCACATCAACTCGCCATCGCTGGTGTTATGGCGTATGAACATGAACGAAAACGGGTATGCGCAGGATCAGAATCCATTGTTTCTGAACGGCAAACGCGGATTTGAAGCGGATTCCCCTAAGCAACTCGTGCGGGAGCGTCTGGAATGGTCCAATCGATTCGTCCGCTCCATCGACCCGAGCCGCCACACCTACAACCACGCCTGCGGTATCTCGGGTGAAATCTACACTCTGAACAATTACCTCGGCTGGCCCGAGCAGCAAGACCTCCGCGAATGGCTGCGCGTCTGGGCGCAAGAAGGCGAAAAACCTTTGATGATGGTTGAGAACGGCACTCCCTATCCTGGCGACCTCCAGATGCGCGACCCGACTTCCTGGTGGTGCAACGAGCCACTCCAATCCGAATATGCCGCCATCCTCCTCGGCGAACGCAGCTACCAACTGGAAGAACCGCATTACGTCGACTATATCCAGTCCGTCTGGAACGCCCAGCGCAAACTCTGGGACTCCTCCTACGGCTATTTTTGCGCAGGATACCCACGCGTGTTGGACGAATGTGTCATCCTAACCTACCGCACCCAATACCAGTACTGGCGCACCTGTGGCATCCCGGGCGGCATAAATGTCTGGGAAAACAACACACATCGCCGGAAATCCTTCCTCCAGGGCGATTTCTCCTTCCCGACCCCGCCAAGGTTCCAATGCACCATTGACTGGAACAGGCTCCAGCGTCCAGGACGCGTCGTCACCGAGTACGCTCGTTCCAATGGAAGCGACGGCCAGATTCGCTCCTTCTTCGACCAGGACACCGCACTGGACAGGGAGTTGTTTGAGCCGACGAAGCACTACGCCGCCTTCCGCCGCTATATGTCCCGCGCCTACGCCTACTTCGGCGGACCAGAGGCACGCTGGTACACGGTGGAGCACGCCTATCGCGCGGGGGAAACCGTCGAAAAGACGCTTGTGCTGCTCAACGACCATCGCAAGCCCGTGACCTACGAAGCGGTCATCACTCTGGTCACCAAGGCCGGCACGACCCCGCTGGCAACGCAGAGCGTGACCGTCCCACCGGCCGAAGTGCATTTTCTTCCATTCCAATTCAAGGTGCCCGCTGTCGAAGCGGAAACGAATGCGAGTCTGCAGGCGACCGTCCATTTCGGGCAGCAGGAAGTTCCCGTCGAGCCATTCGCAATGCAGTTTCATCCAGCGACGAAGGTCGTTGCGCAACGGTCGGGCTGGGTGCTTCTGGATCCCGTTGGCAAAACGCGAGACGCGTTCGCTCGGCTTAGCTGGAGTTTGCCGGAGGTCTCGCCTGATGCCACGCTGCCCCTAAACTGCCACGTGCTCGTCATCGGTGCCAATGCACTCGACACCGCGACCGGATGCACTGCGCTGAAGGATGCCGCGAGGCGCGTCCCGATGGGGCTACGTGTCCTCGTCTGCGAGCATTCCGAACAGACGCTCGAGCGCGTCTTCGGTCTCCGCGCCTTCACGCCTGGCGCACGCCAGGCATGGCTCCGCGACTCCAGACATCCCGTCCTCACGGGAATGCAAGACCTCGACTTCACCGACTGGCGCGGCGCAACCACCTTTGGCCCCCTCGCTGGCGAACCGAGCTCGCTGGTAGTAAGCCAGCGTCAGACCCAGAAGCACGTCTGGCGCTGCTCGCAAGAAGGTGTCGTTGCCTCCACTATCATTGAAAAGCCGCACGTCAACGTTGTTCATCCGCTGTTGGACACGGGCTTCGCGCTGCGCTACACCCCGCTCTGGGAAGTCCCGTGCGGCCAAGGCTCCCTCCTCTTCTGCAACCTCGACATCACGGACCGCCTCGCACGAGACCCCGTGGCTGACAAACTCTTCGCCAACCTCACGAAATATTTGCAAAAAAACCTCCCCGCGCAATCCGTCAAGGTCGCCTACCTCGGGGCTCCGATGACCACGCCTGACATGAGCGTCTATCCGCAGAAACTCCTGGAACAGAACGGGGTGCAAATCCTTGGACGCGGCTGCCGCGACTGGCTCGGTTCCAATGGGGCGAAACTTGCGCAGTTCGCGAAGGCGGGCGGGACAGTCGTCGCCCTTGGACTGACCGAGGCGGAAGCGAAATTGCTCCAGAAGGCGCTAGGAGAGTTCCAGGTCGCGACCGCCGTCAACTGGCTCAACCCACTGGAGGGGACGCTCCCCAGCGCCTTCCGCGGACTCTCCATCGCCGACCTCCGCTGGCGCAAGAAGTTGAACACTCCCGTTGTTGCGGATATTCCACGCGGAAATGGCTGGCATGCGCCGACAGGAGTCCTGGCGGAACTCCCTGTCGGCAAGGGACGACTGGTCTGGGTCTCCGCGATTCCGGAAGACTTCCCTCTGAAGGAACGCCAGGACATGGTCTTCACAAACGTCCAGACCGCACGCCTCATCAATGTCGTCCTGCAAAATCTCGGCGTCTACCACTCCTCCCAAAACAACTATTGGGCACAACGCCTCGCCAGCAACGTCACCGCGAACCCAAACGACCTCTATCTCGATAAACGCACTGGACACGACGACCCTTACGCCAATATGCGTTGGTAACGACGGAGAGACGCCGCCGCTACATTCCAAATCCCTTGCTCTGGAGTTGTTCGCGGAGGAGGATTTGGAAGATGGCGAGGTCTTCCTGAGTCGGCTTCTGCTGAGGATTGTCCAGATCAAAGTCGATTCCGCGTTCGCCAAGCAGCCATTCGCCGGAGGCACCTGAGGCAAATGTAACAGTTCCGTTCAAGCGGCAGCCTGGTTTGGTGATGGTGGAGATTTCGACCTTGGTTCTCCCATCGTGTGCCTTGCGGTCCATTTCCTGCTGGCGTTTCTGGACGAGTTCCTCCAGTTTGACCTGGAACTGCTCCATATCCTCATCGGTTGGCTGCTTGGTATCGTTTTCGTCGTCGTTGAGGAATCCGGGGCGTCCAAAGCGATCCAGGAACCATTTTCCTTGGATGCCCGAAGCGAAGACGACGTGTCCGCTCATCATGGAACCAGGTTCGGGGGTATCGTCGATCGTGACGAGCGTGGTGCCTTCCTCGCCGTCATTGAGTTCTTCGAGGTTTTCCAGGTCGGGTTCTGCAGTCTCCTCGGGTGCAGGTGCTTCGGGGGCGGGTGCCTCGGGAGGCGGTGGCGGAACGGCTGGCTGCTTTGGCTTGTCCTGCTTGGTCCAGTTGACCTTGAGGTCATCTGCGAGGAAGCGGAGTTCCATATAGGTCATACGGATGCCGTATTGTTGAGCAAGAGCGGTCTGGACATCGGAAAGAGAGACTCCAGAGTTCAGTTGCTCCATGATAAAGTTGTCACGTTCCTGGTTTGTCATGGAAAAGACTCCTCAAGTTAGCGGGAGGGAAGCGGCGGCAGCGGCCTGGCCGTGCCGTTTTTCGCGTTCATCGGGTTCGTAGAACTGAATGGCAGAGTATTCGGGGAACTCCGCGTCAATGATGGACTTGGCCGTGCGGAGAAGGATCGCGCCGCCTTCGCCAGAAACCACGCGTCCCAGGACCTCGACGTGTCGCACGTCATGGTAGAACTCGCAGTAATTTGCCAGCGCATATCCGAAATAGACGCCGAGGGTCTCGTAGATTTTGCGGGCGCGTTCATCTCCTGCAGACATAAGTTCCTGCACGCGCTTCAGGCGCAGCGGGAGTGCGTCAGGCGCGATGTCTGGCATGTCAATGCCCGCGACGGGAATCAGGCGTCCCACGGCCTGCTGCGAGAAGTAGTTTGCGCCGACGCCGAAGTCGCGCGACCACTCATCCACAGCGGCAGCCGGATTGTAGTCCACGGGTGCAAACGCCAATTCGTTCATCCACCCCTTGATGGCCTTCTGGTCATCGACATAGCCGCCTGCCAGCGACGACCCCATCGCCAGACCGAGCACTGCACCATCGTTCAAGGAAATGGCACCAGCCAGCGCGGTGACATCGCCGTCGTTCTCAACGCGGAAAGGAATGCCCCATTCCGCCTGGAGGTTTTGGAAAATGGGGGCGGCCTCCGCGTCAAACCGCTCGCGCGGGGTGATGCCACGGAACATTGAAACATTGCGAGCACGTCCATTGACGTAGACACCTGCGGAACTGCCGCCGATGGCCTGCACTTTCGCGCCGGGCTCCGCTTGCTGGATGACGCGCTCCGCTTCCTTCAAAATCCAGTTGATGTTCTCGTAGTGGTAACGGATGTCGCTCTGGGGTTTGGGGTCCCAAACATACTCTTCGGAAAGCAACGGTTCGCCATCTGCCTTCAATGCCAAACGCCCGTCTTTGACGACGGCGACCTTGCGGTCGGAAGCCCCCAAATCGAAACCAACGCGCCATCCTTTCCAGTCCAGGCGAACCGCCGCGCTGTCCCCGTCGTATGCGGCAGGGACGTCCTGCGGCATGGGAGCGTGTACGAAGGTCATGGTACGTTCGTAGGTGTAGTCTCCCCAGAACTGCGCGTCAAATGCGCGGATTCCCGTGTCGGAATAGCACGCCTGAAGGTAACGGACGAGTTCGGCAGGGCCATGAATCGTGACCTTCCAGCCGCCAAATTGCCAAAGCAGGAACTTGACGAGGCGCTCGACGTAGAAGTAGTTTGCAGCTGCACGGGGATGTTCGGGCGGGAAGCAGACGGTGTCGTAACGCGAAACGCGATTCTGGTCGCGCTCAACGGCGATGAGCAACGGAATCGCCGTCCCCGAAGCCTTCACTTCCTGCACGAATGCGCGATTTGCCAGAATGGCAGGACGGAAATCCGGGTCGAGCACAGGGACGGTTTTGGGGGCGATTAAGCGAAATTGCTCTTGCATGATTGTAGCCTCCGTTAAGCGTTCCAAAGGTTTTCGGGATAGAGCCCCTGGCGGGTCAGTTCGCGGATGCGCTCAATGACGAGCGGACGGTCTTCCTGGTAGGTCATTCCAATCCAACGCTCTGGCGTGTGCAGGACGCGCGTGGTCACGATGCCTTCGCGGATGAGCGTATCCACCACGACAGGAAGATGCAGTTCCGCCTTCGGTTCTGCGAGCCGTTTGGCTAAAAAGTCCTTGAAAATCGCCTCGATGCGCGGGAAAATGGCGGGCGTGAATCCCCAGAAATTGAGGGAAACGGGAGCCTGTCCCGTCAAGGTCTTGACCTGGCCCGCGGCGTCCGTGTAGCGTGCCCCTTCGGGAGCGGGGGAAATGCCTGTATGCTCTTCGACGCCCGTCAGCGCGCCAGCAGCAACATGACAGACGCCTCGGTTGACCGTGCCATGGTCGGAAAGCGTGTTCGCAAGTTGGAACGCCACCAGTGCCCAGGTTCGGTCGTCGCAGGCGGGACTGTTAAGGAAATCCCCGAGCACCTGGAAGGTGCGCGCTCCGTAGAAATCGTCTGCATTGATGGCGGCGAAGGGGGTTTTGACGAGGTGGCGCCCGGACCAGACCGCGTGCCCCGTTCCCCAGGGTTTTGCACGTCCCGCCGGGCACTGGTATGGCGCAGGAAGGTCATCCAGACTCTGTACGGCGTACTGCACGTCCACCTTGCCTTCCAGCGGACGGAAATGCTCGCGCAAGGCTCCCTCAATGTCCTTGCGGACGACGAGGACCACCTTGTCAAACCCACCGCGAATCGCATCGAAAATCGAATAGTCCAAGACATATTCGCCATGGGTGCCGACGGGATCCATCTGCTTGATGCCGCCGCTGTAACGGCTTCCCAGACCGGCAGCCAGAACAAGAAGAGTCGCGCTCATGAGTCCTCCTACTTCGCGTATTCGACGGCACGGGTCTCGCGAATGACGGAGACGCGGATTTGTCCAGGATACCGCATCTCTTTTTCGATGCGTTCCGCCATGTCGTGCGCCAGAATGGCCGCCTTGTCCTCGCTGATTTTCTCCGGCTGGACGATGACACGCAACTCGCGTCCCGCCTGTACGGCATAGCAGTTCTCGACGCCCTCGAAGGAGTTGCCGATTTTCTCCAAATCCTCCAGGCGCTTGAGGTAGAGGTCCGTCGTCTCCGAACGTGCGCCTGGACGGCTCGCGCTCAAAGCATCGCACAACTGAATCAGAACCGCCAGGAGGCTCGTCTTCTCCACTTCCTCGTGGTGAGCCGCCACGGCATTGATGACTTCTTCGTCCTCGCCCGCACGTTTCAGCAGGTCTGCCCCGATGAGGGCATGGGTTCCTTCGACCTCATGGTCAACCGCCTTGCCGAGGTCGTGCAACAACCCCGCGCGTCGGGCCTTCTGCTCGTCAAGACCGCACTGCGCCGCAATGGCACCCGCCATGCTTGCGACTTCGATGGAGTGCATGAGGACGTTCTGCGAGAAACTGTAGCGGTACTTGAGGCGACCCAGCAACGTGATGATGTTCGGACGAAGACGCGCTATCCCAAGTTGCGTGACCGCTTCCTGACCCGCCTTCTGAATCTCCGCCTCCACATCCTTCTTCATCTTGGCGACGATTTCCTCCACGCGTGACGGATGGATGCGGCCATCGCTGACGAGGCGTTCCATGGTGAGGCGTGCGATTTCGCGCCGCACCGGGTCGAAGCAGGAGATGACGACGGCCTCGGGCGTGTCATCAATGAGGACATTGACGCCTGTTGCGGCCTCGATGGTACGGATATTGCGGCCTTCTCGTCCGATGATGCGTCCCTTCATTTCATCGTTGGGGATGGGGATGATGGAGGTCGTGCGTTCGTAGGCGCAGTCGCCAGCATATCGTTGCATGGCGGTAATCATGATTTCCTGGGCGGTCTGCTGGAGTTTCTGGCGGTTTTCCTCCTGGAAGCGACGAATCAGGACGCCGCGTTCATTTTCCATGGTGCCCTCGAGTTTTTCGAGGATTTGCGCCTTGGCCTCCTCGCGAGTGAGGGAGGCGATGCGTTCCAGTTCTGTAATTTGCTGCTGGATTTTTTCGTTGAGGATGTTTTCCTTGCGCGTGAAGGATTCCTGTTGCGTCTTGAGTTTTTGCTCCTGTCGTTCGAGGTCGCTGGTGCGCTGTTCGAGTTGGGCGAGTTTATGGTCGAGATTGTCCTCCTTGGCGGAGAGACGGTTTTCCTGCTTCTGGATTTCCTTGCGTCGTTCGGAAGTATCGGCCTCAAATTGGTCTTTGGCGCGAATGAGTTCCTCCTTCGCCTTGATTTTGGCCTCTTTGAGAATGGTCTCCGCTTCCCGTTCCGCCTTCTGCTGGACCTGCTTTGCGTTTGCCTCCGCATTCTGCTGAACCACCTTAGCGTCCGCCTTCGCGCGGGCCAGAATCCCCCGGTCCGCCTCCGCCTGCTTCTTTTTGCTAAACAACAGGAAAGCAATCACCAAGACCAGAAGAAGAATGATGGTGCCCATCAGTGGGACAGCCATAGCCAATTCCGCCAACGGCGGTGTACAAGAGAAAATCCATTGCAGCATTTGTTCGAATCCTTTGAAAGCGCAAAGCGCGCCTTCTGCTACCGGCAGACGCCGGCATGGGTGGCACACGGAAGAAGCGTGGTCCCCGTCAGCAGGTAGTCCATTTTAACGTCATGGCGGTCGCAGGGAATGTTCGCCACGATTTGACAATCGTGAGCGACACCGATGCGAATGCCGTCTGCGCCATCGAGGAGTCGGTCATAGAAACCCGCCCCCCGTCCGAGCCGTGCCCCGTCAGCAGAGAAAGCCAAACCGGGGACGAGCCAGAGAGATGGAACCTGATGCGCGAAAGGTGGATTCAGTCTAGGCAGAGAATGGAGTGGTTCCAGGATGCCATAGTTTCCAGGAGCGAGCCAATCGTTGCCCAGCCCCTGGACTTGTGCCAGGGTATAGAGGGCGGTATCTGGTTCGTACACAGGAAGATACAGGCACTTTCCTTCGCGGAGCCATTGTTCGAGGACAGGCAGAATGTCGGGTTCACGACGGAAGGGGAGGAATCCTGCGAGCGAGGAGAATCCATCCCATAATCCATTGGCACGCAACAAATTGACCATGCGTTCGCCTTGGTCGTGCGGAACGTTCACAAGCCCGCGCAACAGAGCCTTCATCTCCTTGCGCAGCACCTGCTTTGCGTTTGCCGCGTCACTTTCCAAAACAGCACCCTCTATGGTCTGGCAGGATTCTGGAACACCCCAGAATCACACCGCAAAACATATCCAACTACCTATGCTGACGCACCTTCCACGTGGAAAACACGCCAAGGAATAGACATCTCCCAAAGTCGCCAATGCTTCCCCAGGAGCGTCTCCAACAAAAAACCATATTTCCCCAACTTGAGAAAATACGTACTATTACATTAGAGCAAAAATCCCAATTTTCAACTCAACTCACATGATTATTTTCTAGAATTGTCAAGTTTTTTCTTTCAACTGTGAAAAGAGGTAATTGCAAAACCCTATGGGAGTCCACAGAACACACAGAATACACAGAACTGTTTGTCCGCGCAAACGCGCGTATAAACACTTGATATAAAACAGAATAAAAAAGCGACAGCCGCCGCGAAGCGGCGGATTGCCTTCTGTGTATTCTGTGTATTCTGTGGACTCAAAAAGGAGTTTTGCAATTCCCTCAAAAGAGAAAGGACAGAAAGGAGAGTTCTGTTTAGCACTACAGAACTCTCCTTTCTGTCCTACTGTCCTTTGGAAACGCTTTACGAGTGATGGACGCCGATGACGGCGCGTCCGGAAGGTTCGTTCATGTGCTTGAAGGCTTCGTCCCATTCGAGGGCCTTGGCGGTAGAGCATGCGACGGAGGCTTCGTGGGGAACGCAAGCAGCAGCGGATTCCGACGGGAAGCATTCCGCAAAGATGCTGCGATAGTAGTATTCTTCCTTGGTTGCGGGAGTATTGATGGGGAAACGGTGGGCGGCGTTGGCGAACTGTGCGTCAGTCACTTCCCTGGCAGTCATCTCCTTGAGCGTGTCAATCCAGGAGTATCCGACACCATCGGAGAACTGTTCCTTTTGACGCCAGGCGATTTCAGGTGGGAGGAGATCGCAGAACGCCTCACGCAGAAGCCATTTTTCGATAGCGTCGCCGCCATGTTGTCCGATGGTGGCAGGGAGGAGACGGTTTCTGCACATCTTGTCGGCCGGATTCACGCGCATGGCGACATCGAGGAAATCGGTGTCAAGGAAGGGAACACGTCCTTCGACGCCCCAGGCGGCGAGGGCTTTGTTGGCACGCAGGCAGTCGTAGAGGTGGAGTTTTCCGAGTTTTCGGACCGTTTCTTCATGGAACTCCTTGGCATTCGGTGCCTTGTGGAAGTATAGGTAGCCTCCGAATATTTCATCGGAACCCTCACCCGACAGAACCATCTTGATGCCCATTGCCTTGATGGCGCGTGCCATCAGGAACATCGGCGTGGAGGCGCGGACGGTGGTGATGTCGTAGGTTTCCAGGTGGTAGATGACATCGGGAAGCGCATCCAGCGCCTCCTGAATGGTGAAGTGGATTTCGTGGTGGACAGTACCCAGAAAATCCGCCGCCTTGCGTGCGGCCTTGAGGTCGGGAGACTCTTCGAGACCGACCGCAAAGGAGTGGAGGCGAGGCCACCAGGCTTCCTGCGCGTCCCCGGTCTCCACGCGACGCCTGGCAAACTTTGCCGCAATCGCCGCGATGACGGAAGAATCCAACCCGCCCGAAAGCAGCACACCGTACGGGACATCGCTCATCATCTGCCGCTTGACAGCGGCTTCCAGCGATTCCCGCAACTCGGAAATGGAAGTCTTCCGGTCTTCCACGCTGGCAAACTCGAACCAGTCGCGCTTGTACCAACGGGTTGCCTGAGAATCACCACTTTGCTGGAAATGTCCCGGCTGGAACTCCTGCAGGGTACAGCAGACTCCCTCCAACGCCTTGAGTTCGGAGGCGACGAAATAATGCCCGTCGGCGTCCCATCCTTCGTAGAGAGGAATGACGCCGATGGCGTCGCGTCCAACCATCCAGCGATCTTCCTTCGTGTCATAAAGAGCGAAAGCGAAGATGCCGTTGAGTTTGTCGAGGAAAGCTGCTCCGTATTTGATGTAGAGCGGAAGAATCACCTCGCAGTCGGAACGGGTCTGGAAGGCGTATTCCTGTTCCAGTTCCTTACGGAGTGCCTGGTGGTTGTAGATTTCGCCGTTGACGGCGAGGACGTATCGTCCGTCGGGACTGTACAGAGGTTGTTTTCCAGACAAAGGGTCAATGATGGCGAGACGCTCATGGGAAATCAGCGCGTGTTCTCCTTCGAAGACTCCAGACCAGTCAGGTCCGCGGTGACGAATCTTGCGCGACATGGCCAGCAATGTCTTCCGCATGGCGCTGGCTTTCCCCTGTTCCATTCCAAATATTCCTACGAATCCGCACATATTCGATGTTCTCCCCTATTGAAGAAGTTCTGCACACTTGAGGCCATCCGCGATGGCGCGAACCACGAGAGAGGGACCATTTGCCGCGTCACCGGCAACGAGGACGTTCTTCTGGTCAGGCAGGCCAAGACTGGCCAGGACATCTTCCCGCTTTTGCCTCAGGAATCCCATCGCCAAAACCACCAGGTCGCATGGGATGACGCGGGCGGGGCCTGCGACCGCAAACTTGGTCGGGCGGCCATTTGCGTCAAACTCCCAGGTGACTGGAACGACCTCGGCCCCCGTGACATGCCCCGCGTCTCCCAAAAGCCGCAGCGTATTGAGAGACCAGAAACGTTCCAATCCCTCTTCCACGGAGGAGGAACCGCGCAGGCGATAAGGCCACAGCGGCCACGGCGTGTGAGGAGAGCGTTCCTTCGGTGGTCGCGGCATCAAATCAATGGACATCACGGAGGCAGCAGCCTGGCGGATGGCAGTGCCGCCGCAGTCGTTGCCCGTGTCACCGCCACCGATGATGAGGACGTTCTTCCCCGTGCAAGAAACTGCCGTACACTCACATTCTCCCGTGTTTTTGCGGTTCTGTCCCCCCAGAAGTTCCAGTGCCTGAACAACGCCGGATAGTTCCCGACCAGGAACCTTCAATTCGCGCGGAACGGGAGTACGATAGGCGATGACAACGGCATCGTAATGCTTTACCAGATAGGAACCTGAGATGTCTTTTCCAACTTCCGTATCACCGAAAAAGGAGATGCCCGCCTGCTGCAAGAGTTCCCAACGGCGGTCAATAAGCGCCTTGTCGAGTTTGAAGCACGGAATACCGTATCGCAAGAGACCGCCTGGCTTTGCATTGCGGTCGTAAAGCGATACTTCCCATCCATTTACATTTAGCCGAACGGCTGCGGCCAAGCCAGCGGGGCCGGCTCCGACAATCGCGACCTTCTTGCCGTTGCGCTTCTTCGGGACGGCTGGCTTAACCCAGCCCTGCGCAAATGCGGTTTCCACAACCCGTTTTTCGATTTGCCGGACATTGGTGGCGCCAAATCCCTCGCCTTCCAGGCAGCATGCAGCCTCGCAGAGTGCCGGGCAAATGCGGCTGGTGAACTCGGGGAAAGGACTGGTTTCCGAGAGGCGTTCCCAGGCAGCGCGCCAGTCGCCACGAGAGATGGCGCGGTTCATGTCGGGAATGTCATTTTGCAGGGGGCATCCCATTGCGTGGCAGAAAGGGAGACCGCAATTTTGGCAACGGCCTGCCAATTTGCGGATGTCCTCGGCTGGCAACGGCATTTCGACCTCATGGTAGTCCTGGCGACGTTCCTCCAGGGAACGATACACGTGTTCCAGCCGTGTCGTTTCAAAATAGGTCTTGCTCATGCTTGTGCCCTCCAGAGATATTTCTTGTATTCCACGGGCACGACGCAGACGAAGCGACCTCGCCAGTCGTCCCAGTTTTGAAGAATGCGGTTTGCCTTGGAACTTCCTGTTGCGGCAACGTGCTGTTGCAGCAGCCTCTTGAGTTCCTCCTCTTCGGGAGAATCGGCGCGGATGGATTCCAAGTCGACGGTGTCAAGATTGCAACGCAAGTCGAAGTCGCCCGTTTCATCGAGAATGTAGGCGAGACCGCCTGTCATGCCAGCGGCGAAGTTGACGCCTGTTTTGCCAAGGACGACAACGCGCCCGCCCGTCATGTATTCGCACCCGTGGTCACCAAGACCTTCCACGACGGCGGTGAAACCGCTGTTGCGGATGGCGAACCGTTCGCCAGCCTGACCGTTGATGTAGAGTTCACCCGATGTGCCACCATATCCAATGACATTGCCAGCGATGACGTTCTCCTCTGCCGTGCAAGCAGTTCCATCCGCAGGAACCACGATGATTTTCCCGCCGGAAAGACCTTTGCCGACGTAGTCGTTCGCCTCGCCCTCCAAACGGAACGTGATTCCTTTGGCAAGGAAAGCCCCGAAACTCTGTCCTGCCACTCCCTGGAAGGTGAACTGCCAAGTATCTTCGGGGAGGTCGCCCTTGGCGAGAGCCACAAAATGGGAGAGGCGTGCTCCTACGGAACGGTCTACATTGCGAATCGGCAACGTAACTTTCTTGGGGCGTAGGGATTCCATCGCTTTTCCCAGGCGTGGGAACAACTCTGTTTCATCCAGCGTGGTGATGTTGTGGCTTTCCCCTTGCCAGAAGACCTCTTGTCCTTCGACGCGGTGAAGCATCGCCGTGAAGTCCAATGTTCCAGCCTTGCCGACGGCGAGCGAAGGGTTGGTCTCCAGCAAATCGGTTCGTCCAACCGCCTCTTGCAAGGAGTGCAATCCCAGCGACGCCAGGATTTCGCGCACTTCTCCCGCGATGAACTGAAGGTAGCGAATGATGTGTTCTGGTTTGCCCTGGAAATGTTTACGGATTTCCGGATCCTGGGTGGTAATTCCCGCTGGGCAAGTGTTGTCCTGGCACTGGCGAAGCATCAGGCAGCCCAGCGAGAGCAGCAGAGAGGTCGCGAAACCGAACTCTTCCGCGCCCAGCAACGCCGCAATGACGACGTCGCGCCCCGTCCGCAACTGCCCATCCACCTGCAATTTGACCTTGCCGCGCAGATGGTTCTTCACCAACGTCTGCTGCGCCTCCGCCAGACCAATTTCCCAAGGCATACCCGTGTGTTTGATGGAACTCAATGGTGCCGCACCAGTACCGCCGTCGTGTCCCGAAATCACGACCACATCCGCCTGTGCCTTGGCCACGCCTGCCGCGACCGTTCCAACCCCGCTTTCCGAAACCAGTTTCACGGAGATTCGCGCCTTGCCGTTTGCGGCACGCAGGTCGTGAATGAGTTGCGCCAGGTCCTCAATGGAGTAGATGTCGTGGTGCGGTGGTGGGGAAATCAGAGTGACATGAGGTGTGGAATGACGGGTGCGGGCAATCTCCTCGTTGACCTTGTCACCGGGCAGTTGGCCACCCTCGCCGGGCTTTGCGCCCTGAGCCATTTTGATTTGAAGGTCCTTGGCACGAGAAAGGTACTGGATGGTGACGCCAAACCGTCCCGAGGCGACCTGGCGGATGGCACTGGCACGGCATTCGCCCTGCACATTCGGCAAATCGCGTTCGGTTCCCTCGCCGCCTTCACCTGAGTTGCTCATGCAGCCCATGCGGTTAAATGCGACCGCGATGGTCTCGTGCGCCTCAGGGCTCAACGCACCCAGGCTCATCGCGCCGCCCACAAAATGGTGCAGGATGCTCTCCACCGATTCCACCTCCTCCACGGGAACGGGAGCCTCCGTTTTGCGGAAACGGAGCATATCACGCAGGCGAATGGGTTGCGTGGGTTCGTTGAGTCCGCGCGCGAACAGATGGTACTGCTCAATATCGTTCTCCCGCACAGCGCGGTGCAGCGCACAGACCGACACGGGCGTGACCAGATGCGGTTCACCCTTGGCACGCCAGCGGTAATTTCCTCCCGCCGGCAATGGCTGGCTCTCCGTAGACTGTTGCGCCGCTTCCACCCGTGAACGAACTTCGGCTTCGATTTCCTTCAACCCGATTCCGCTCACGGCGGAAGGTGTGCCGGGGAAATATTGGCGCACCAGTTCCTCGCTCAGACCGATGGCCTCGAACATCTGGGCGGAACGATAACTCCGCAAGGTCGCAATTCCCATTTTGGACATGCACTTGAGGAGCCCTTTGTCCACTGCGGTAATATAGTTTTCCGTGGCTTTGGCGGCATCGCCGTCCCGTGCCAGGTCCGCAACGGTCTCCAATGCCAGATAGGGATGAATGGCGGTTGCACCGTAACCAAGCAACAGTGCATAGTGCATCACCTCGCGAACCTCTCCGGATTCCACAATGAGCCCGACCGGGGGACGCAACCCCGCCGATGTCAATGCTCGATTGACGGACGCCACCGCCAGCAACGATGGAATGGGTAGTTCGCCAGCAGGCAAATCGCGGTCACTCAGCAAGAGGATTCCCGCGCCATCCTTCACGGCGATCACCGTCTGTTTTGCAAGCCCATCGAGAGCCTTTTGGAGGCTGTCGGTCCAGCCAATTTGGAGAATCTTAAGCATTTTATGCGGTTTTTCGAGGACCAGCAGCCGTGCGAGGTCCTCGCCCGTGAGGATGGGGCGCGCCAGGCGGATGACGCTGGCGCGGTGTTCTTCCTCGGAGAGGATGTTGCCGTGGTTCCCGATATAGGTCGTGAGGCTCATCACGAGTTCCTCGCGAATGGGGTCGATGGGAGGATTGGTCACCTGCGCAAAACGTTGCTTGAAATACTGGAACAACAGTTGCGGTTTCGGGGAAAGAACCGCCAGTGCCGCGTCATTCCCCATGGAGCCGATGGGTTCGTGGCCCGTTTCCACCATTGGACGCACAAGCAGTTCCACATCCTCCTGCGACCACCCGAACTGCCGCTGTCGCTCCCGAAGGTCCTTCTTGACCTGGGCGGCGGCAATGGTGTCGAACATTCCTGCCACGGGGATTTTGTTCTCCTGGGCCCAGCGGCGATAGGGCTTCTGGCGCGCGATGGTGTTCTTGAGTTCGGCGTCGCAGACCAGGCGGTGCGCCTGAAGGTCGCACCAAAGGATTTCTCCTGGCTTGAGGCGTCCTCGCTGAACGACATCGGCGGCTGGGAGGTCGAGGACGCCAGTTTCGGAGGCGAGAACGAAAAGACCGTCGCGCGTCAGGGAGTATCGTGCGGGACGCAGACCGTTTCGGTCGAGCATGGCACCGCAGCCGACGCCGTCGGTGAATGCGAGTGCGGCGGGTCCGTCCCAAGGTTCGACGAGCGTGGAGTGGTAGTCGAAGAAGCCGCGAATGTCCTTGGTGAGATGGTAGTTGACACCCCATGCCTGTGGTACCAGCATGAGCATGACATGCGGGAGCCAGCGTCCGGCGAGGGTGAGGAGTTCCGCCATATTGTCGAGGCAGGCGGAATCGCTTTGCCGTTCGTCAATCAAAGGCAGGAGTTTTGCGAGGTCGCCGTCGAAGAGTTCGCATTTCAGCAGGGATTCTCGTGCGAGAGCCTGGTTGAGGTTTCCCCGGAGGGTGTTGATTTCGCCGTTGTGCGCCAGGAGTCGGAACGGCTGTGCCAGTTGCCAGGTGGGGAAGGTGTTCGTGCTGTAACGCTGGTGCACGAGCGCGAACGGCGACGCAAAGGCCACGTCCGCCAAATCTGGATAGAACGCCTCAATCTGAGGTGCCAGCATCAGCCCCTTGTAGACCACCGTCCGCGTGCTGAAACTCGGGAAATACACTTCCTGCAATTCCCGCTCCAACCGACGACGTGCCACAAAGGCACGACGCTCCAACGCCGCCCCACTCTCCCCTGTCTGCGAAACGAGAAATGCCTGACGGACCACGGGCTGGCACGAACGCGCGACCTCTCCCAGTTTTTCCGAAATCACAGGCACCTCCCTCCATTTCAACACACGCAGACCCTCCTCCTTTACGATGGCCTCCAACACCGCTTCCTCCCCCACGCCATTGAACATCATCCCTAAAATATATTCTCCTGGCGCGGGCAAAATCCCGTCCAGTTCCCTTTGGAAAAAGTCATGCGGAATCGCACAAAGCAACCCTGCCCCATCCCCCGACAGCGCGTCGCTCCCCGCTGCACCACGATGTAGCAGATGCCGCAGAATGGTAAGACCATGCTCCACTATCTCGTGCTGCGGCACGCCATTCAAGTTGGCGACCAGCCCCACACCGCATGCGTCATGCTCGTTGCTGAAATGATATAGCCCTTCGTCCTGCGGGACCTCCAGGCCATGCTGTCGCTGAGGAAACTTCTGCTGTTGTTCCATGATTTGCTTTCCTTTTGCTTGACTGACAAATGCTTCCCTTGAGGAAATGCAGATACTGTGCCAAAGTTGCGACAGCGTTCCGCCCTCGGCTGCCGCTCCGCAAGATTACAAGAAATGTAATGAGAACGGTGGCGAATTACAAAAATTGCAATACAGTAGCAATGGGGAACGTCCTCGTTCCAACGGCGGGACGCCATCGGGACGCACGGCAGCGGGACGCCGTCGGGACTTTGGCACGGCAATTGCTTAGTCACATACGGGAATAAAGTGATTCCCATAAATTAAGGAGAAACAAAGATGCAAAAGAGATTTGATGCAGTTTGCAAGATTTCGGACCGTCGAACAGCGGCAGAGTTGCCGCAGGGTGCGAAGGTGCTGGAGTACTATGCAGAAGATGTGTTTGACATTGAGAAGATGGCGGCGCACCTGCCAAAGTCCGCATACAAGAAACTGATGGCGACGATGAACGGGATGCAGCCGCTGGACCCGTCGATTGCCGATGATGTGGCGACGGCGATGAAGGAGTGGGCGGTTTCTCGTGGGGCAACGCATTACACGCATTGGTTCCAGCCATTGACGGGCGGCACCGCCGAAAAGCACGATTCCTTCCTGGAGTTTTCTGGAGACAAGGCAATCTTCGAGTTTTCCGGGAAGACGCTGACGGTCGGGGAGCCTGACGCTTCGAGTTTCCCCTCTGGCGGTCTGCGCAGCACGTTCGAGGCGCGCGGATACACGGCCTGGGATCCCACCAGCCCCGCATTCATCAAGCACCACGCCAACGGTGCCACCCTCTGTATCCCGACGGTGTTCTGCTCTTACACAGGCGAGGTTCTGGACAAGAAGACGCCGCTGCTTCGTTCCACCCAGGTGTTAAAGCGGGCCGTGACGCGCCTGATGAAGTGCTTCAAGCAGCCCGAGGAGCCCGTCAAGATCACGCTGGGCGTGGAGCAGGAGTATTTTCTGGTGGACAAGAAGTTCTACTTGCAGAGACCCGACTTGCTCCAGACGGGCCGCACGCTGTACGGGGCGCCTCCGGCGAAGCATCAGCAGTTGGAAGACCACTACTTCGGAAGCATCCCGCCGCGCATTCTGGCTTTCATGACCGAAGTGGAACAGGAACTCTGGAAACTCGGGATTCCCGCGAAGACGCGTCATAACGAGGTTGCCCCTGCGCAGTTTGAACTGGCACCGATTTACGAAGACCTGAACCTGGCCGTGGACCACAACATGCTCGTGATGGAAGTCCTGCGTCAGACGGCGGAGCGGAACGGTCTGGTGTGCCTGCTGCACGAGAAGCCCTTTGCGGGCATCAACGGCTCTGGCAAGCACAACAACTGGGGCATCGCCTACGGCAAGAAAAACCTTCTCGACCCGGGCAGCGACCCCGCGGAAAACGCCATCTTCCTCACGGTCCTCACCGCCGTCATCCATGCGCTCGACCTCCATAGCGACCTCCTGCGCACCGCAACTTCGGGCATTGGAAACGACCACCGCCTCGGAGCAAACGAGGCACCTCCCGCCATCATCTCCATGTTCGTCGGCGAACAACTCCAGGAGGTCATCGAAAAACTCACGAAAGGAACCTCCGCCAGCAATCGCAAAGCCTCCGCCTTGCGAATCGGCATCGACGCACTGCCGCCGCTCAACCGCGACGCAACCGACCGCAACCGGACTTCCCCCTTTGCCTTCACGGGCAACAAGTTCGAGTTCCGTGCACCCGGTTCCTCGCAGTCCTGCGCAGAAGCAAACATGATTCTGAACACCATCGTCGCTGAGGCGCTGGATGAATTGAGCGACCAAATCGAGAAGTTCAAGGAAAAGACCTTCCATGCCGAACTCCAGGCACTCCTCAAGCGCGAGATTTCCGCCCACCAGCGCGTCATCTTCAACGGAGACGGCTACAAGCAGGACTGGATTGCCGAGGCAACCAAGCGCGGTCTTCCCAACCTCACCTCCACGCCAGAAGCCATCAAACCGCTCCTGGACAAGGACAACCAGAAACTCTTCGAGCGCTACGGCGTCCTTAACAAAACGGAACTCGAATCCCGCTACGAAGTCTTCCGCGAGGACTACGAACGCCGCCTCGAAATCGAGGGACGCGTCGCCCTGGAACTGGCCAAGAGCGTCATCCGCCCTGTCGTCCTCAAGGAGTACCTCACCCTCAAGAGTGCCGGTTCTGACGCCGTCATCACCCCTGTCTGCATCGAATTGGCGGAGCAAATCGACCAGATGAACGCCTCCATCACTTCCTTGCAGCAGGCTCTCGACACGGGCAACGAAATCCGCGAAGCCATCGGTTGGCTGAGACGCAGCATCGACACCCTGGAAGGACTCATCGACGACAGCGTCTGGCCGCTCCCCAAGTACAGAGAAATGCTCTTCATCTACTAACCTAACCTACCCACTAACCACTAACCACTAACCACTAACCACTATGAAACTCATCATTGCCTACATCCAGCCAGACCGGCTGAATCCCGTCAAACAGGCGTTATATGCGCGTGAAGTGTACAAGCTTTCTGTGACAAATGCCCTGGGTTGCGGGCAGCAGCAAGGACACTTACAGACCTGGCGCGGGACCGTGCGCGAAGTCAATCTCCTGAAAAAACTACGGCTTGCCATCGCGGTGAACGACGATTTCGTCGAAAAGACGATAGAAGGCATCTGCGAGGGAGCGCGCACGGGGAACATAGGCGACGGCAAGATTTTCGTCTTGCCCATGGAAGAGTGCATTCGCATCCGCACGGGAGAACGTGGCGGTGCGGCAATTGGATAGGGGGACCTCGAACGGGGTTCCTCTTCCAGGGAGTCATTGATTATGAAGTTCAAGGACAAGTTTTTGCTTTTGGGAATTGTGACAAGTAGTAGTGTCCTGCTGGCGAGCGACGCCGTTACCGCGACGCAGGTGCAATTCAACCTGAACGTGGTCTGGACCATTCTGGGCGGGATTCTGGTGTTTGCCATGCAAGCTGGCTTTGCGATGGTGGAAACGGGCATGACCCGCGCCAAGAACGCCTCGAACATCATGATGAAGAACCTGATGGACTTTGCCCTGGGTTCCCTCGCCTTCTTCCTGGTGGGGAGTGCCTTCATGTTCGGCAAGACCGCCTGCGGATTCATCGGAACGGATGGCTGGCTGATGAGCACGCTTCACGGGGCGGCGAGTTGGGACTGGACCTTCCTCTTTTTCCAGACCATGTTCGCGGCCACGTCGGCAACGATTGTATCGGGTGCAGTTGCGGAGCGCACCAAGTTTTCTGCCTATCTGCTGTATTCTGTGATTGTGAGCGCGTTCATCTATCCCATTTCGGGCAAGTGGGCGTGGGGAGGGTTGTACAATGAAGCGGCAGCAGGTTGGCTGGGCAACCTGGGTTTCACGGACTTTGCGGGGTCGAACGTCGTCCACAGCGTCGGTGGCTGGCTGGCGTTGGCGGGAGCCATCGTGCTGGGGCCGCGCATCGGGAAGTACAACCCCGATGGCAAGCCGAACATGATTCCCGGGCACAACCTCGTCATTGCCACGCTGGGTGTCCTGCTTCTGTGGATTGGATGGTTCGGATTCAACCCCGCCTCCACCACCGCCGGCATCGGCGACATTGGACGAATCGCCCTCATCACCAACTTCGGCGCCGTCGCAGGTATGACGTCTGCGATGGTGACCGCCTGGCTAGTGATGAAGAAGCCTGACCTCTCCATGACCTTGAACGGTGCGCTGGCGGGTCTAGTTGCCATCACCGCCCCCTGCAACACCGTCACCCCCATCGCCGCCATTCTCATTGGGACGATTGCAGGAGTTCTGGTGGTCGTCAGCGTCATGGTCTGGGACCGTCTGGGCGTCGATGACCCGGTCGGTGCCGTAAGCGTACATGCCATCAACGGGCTGTGGGGAACGCTTTCCTGCGGACTGTTCAACGCGGAGCAAGTGCTGGGCATCGGTCCTGCCAACACAGGCCTGTTCTACGGCGGAGGATTCCGTCAGCTGGGCGTGCAATTGCTGGGCGCTGGCTGCACGTTTGCCTGGGCATTCGGTCTGGGAATCGTGATGTTCCTCATCATCCGCAAGACCATTGGGTTCCGGGTGACGCCCGAGGAAGAGTTCAAGGGACTGGACATAGTCGAGCACGGAAACGACGCCTATGCGGGCTTCCAGATTTTCCCGAACGAATAGAGACATCGATATGTCGGATGACCTGAAACATGAGTGCGGGATAGCACTTCTGCGGTTGCGGAAACCGCTGGGGTACTATTCCGCAAAATACGGGACGGACACGTATGGCTTCTCGAAATTGTCGCTGCTGATGGAGAAGCAGCACAATCGGGGGCAGGATGGAGCGGGGATTGCGTGCGTCGGGCTGGATGTTGCCCCCGGGCGTCCGTTCTACCATTTGGAGAAGAGTTGCGCATCCATGCCGCTCGCCGACCTGCTGGAACGCATTTCCTCGAAGTTGGCCACCTCCCCCGACACAGGGGAGGCGGCGTCCTTGTCGCGTCCCTTCTGCGGGGAGGTATACCTCGGACATCTGCGCTACGGCACCTACGGCAATCACACCTTGGAAGCCTGCCATCCGATGGTCTGCGACAGCCCGAAACGAGCACATACCCTACTCGCCGCAGGGAACTTCAACCTCACCAACACCTCCACCGTCTTCCACCAACTGACCGCCCTCGGATACCATCCCAAAGGCCACCAGGACTGCGAAGTCCTTCTCGACATGCTCAGCCACTGCCTGAACCAGCACCAGGGAAACCTCCCCCTGGCCGTCCAAGAAGCCGCCTCCACCTGGGATGGCGGCTTCGTCATCGCTGGCCTCCTCGGGACGGGCGACGCCTTCGCATTCCGCGACTCCGCAGGCATTCGCCCCGCCTACTACTACCTGGACCAGGAGGTCGCGGTCGTCGCCTCTGAACGCGTCGCCATCCAGACCGCCTTCAACCTTCGCAGCGAGGACGTTCGGGAATTGCCGGCGGGGCATCTTCTGTTCCTTCCCGTCCAGGGCGACGTCACGTTGCAGCGTTGCCTCCCCGAGGCCCCCGTCCGTCACTGCGTCTTTGAACGTATCTACTTCTCCCGAGGGAACGACGCCGAAATCCAACAGGAACGCCGCGCCCTGGGGCGCGCCGTCGTCCCCCAAGTCCTTGAAACCATCGAACACGACTACGACCACACCGTCTTCTCCTACATCCCCAACACCGCTCAAGTCGCATTCCATGGAATGCTCGACGCGCTTGACGAACTGCGGGACGGTCACCGCCTCCGATTCGGCATGGTCGCCGTCAAAGACGCCAAATTCCGGACCTTCATCAGCGACGCCAACCACCGCGAGGAACTCTTCCCGCACGTCTACGATGTCACATACGGTCTCGTCCATCCCGGTGAAGACAATCTTGTGGTCATAGACGACTCCATCGTCCGCGGCAACACGATGCGGCGCGCCATCCTCCCCATTCTCGACCGCCTCGAACCCAAACGCATCGTCATCGTCTCCTCCGCCCCGCAAATCCGATATCCCGATTGCTACGGTATCGATATGGCCTCCTTTGACGAACTCATCGCCTTCGAAGCCTGCATGGACCTCATCCAAAAACACAACCTGCAAGCACAATTCGAGGAGGCGGTCCGTCTCGCTGAGCAAGACCTCTCCCATGCCGACCGCGATATGCAAAACCGCGCCAAACCTCTCTACGACCTCTTCCCCGAACAAGAAATCACCGACGCCATCACGCGCCGCCTCCTTCCCGAACACCTCAACGCCGAACTCAAGACGGTCTTCCTCTCCTGCCAGGCGCTGCGCCAGTGCATCCCGAACCACACAGGAGACTGGTATTTCACGGGAGACTACCCCACGCCAGGCGGCTTCCGCGTCGTCAACCAGGCTCTTCTCAATTATGCAAGGAACATCCATGAACGGGCATATTGAATCTTCCCAAGCCTTCCTGGCACTCGCCGACGGCACCATCTTCCCAGGCATCTCCTGCGGCGCCCCCTGCGACCTGCCTGGCGAAGCCGTCTTCAACACGGGCATGACCGGCTACCAGGAAATCGTCTCGGATCCCTCCTACTTCGGGCAGATTGTCGCACTTTCGACCGCAGAGGTCGGCAATTACGGATGCAATGACGAGGATATGGAATCGCAGAGCGTCTTTTTGAGTGGGCTGGTCGTCCAGAATCTCAATCCGCCCTCCTCCTGGCGTAGCACGCAAAGCCTGGACGGACTCTTCCAGTCAACCAACAAGCCCATTCTCGCGGGCGTGGACACGCGGCGGCTCGTCCTGCATCTCCGCGAAACTGGCACGCAACGCGCCTGGCTTCACGCCAATGGCAAAAAACTCTCCCCCACCACCGCAGTGGTCAAGGCGAAGGAATGGCCCGGACTGGACGGTCTGGACTGCGCGGCGCAAGTCACGACTCCCGTCCCGTTCACCTGGTCCAATACTGGGAAATATCGCGTTGTAGTTATCGACTGTGGAGTGAAATACAACATTCTGCGGCAACTGGCGGAACAGGATTGCCGCGTGGAAGTCGTCCCCTGCATCACCAATGCGTCGGAGATTCTGGCGTTGCGTCCCGACGGCGTCCTGCTCTCCAATGGTCCCGGGGACCCCGAAGGCGTCAAAGGCGTCATAGACTGCGTGCGGCAGTTGCTGGGCAAAGTTCCCATCATGGGTATTTGCCTGGGACATCAGATTCTGGGACTGGCGTGCGGGGCTAAAACAGGACGCCTTCGCTTTGGACACCACGGCTGCAACCATCCCGTCAAACATCTCCTCACGGGAAATGTAGAAATCACCTCCCAGAACCACAACTTCGCCGTGTTGCAGGAATCTTTGCCGACGGACCTGGAGGTCACGCATGTCAATTTGAACGACGGAAGCGTCGAGGGGATGCGTCACCGCACCCTGCCGGCGTTTTCCGTGCAATATCACCCCGAAGCGGCACCAGGACCTTTTGACGCACGATACCTGTTCGGACAATTTCAGCAAATGATGCAGAGATGACAAAAACATTATGAGCAAGCACATTTTCATCACAGGCGGTGTGGTATCTGGTCTTGGGAAAGGGATTACGGCGGCCAGCCCGGCCTATCTTCTCAAATCCCGTGGATATACGGTCGCCATGCAGAAGTTCGACCCGTATCTGAACGTGGACCCCGGTACCATGTCCCCTTACCAGCATGGAGAAGTCTACGTGACCGATGACGGCACCGAAACCGACCTCGACCTCGGACACTACGAACGTTTCGCAGGAGTCTCCTGCGACCGCAACAGCAACTACACCAGCGGAAAAATCTACAGCCGCGTCATCGCACGCGAGCGCGAAGGGGCCTACCTGGGCGCCACCGTCCAGATGATTCCACACATCACCGATGAAATCAAGAGCGCCATCCGCTCCGCGGCAAAGCCTGGCGTGGACATCGTCATCTCCGAAATCGGCGGCACTGCGGGCGACATCGAATCCCTGCCTTTTCTAGAGGCCATTCGCCAGTTCCGCAACGATATCGGCTTCGAGAACGCAATGTTCCTCCATTTGACTCTGGTCCCGTACATCAAATCGGTCGGGGAGATGAAAACCAAGCCGAGCCAGCAGTCCGTCAGTATCCTGCACAGCATAGGAATCTTTCCCGACATGCTGGTCTGCCGCACCGAAACTCCGATGGAAGACGAACAGCGCCGCAAGTTGTCTCTATTCTGTAACGTCCCTGATGCCATGGTGATAGAAGAGCAGGATGTACAGCATTCCATCTACGAGGTTCCCCAGGAACTGGCGGACCGGGACATGGACGCAAAGGTTCTCCAACGCCTGTCGCTCCCTCTCCGGGAACGGCATCTGGACGACTGGCACTCCCTCTTGGAACGCGTCCTTCATCCCGTCCGCGCCTGCCGCATCGCCATGGTCGGGAAATATGCCGGTCTTCGTGATGCATACAAAAGCATCTTCGAATCCTTCGCACACGCGGGAATCGCCTTGCAGACCAAGGTCGAATGCGATATGCTGGAGGCGGAAACCCTGGAAGGCGATTGCTCCGCGCTGGCTGGTTATGATGGCATTCTGGTGCCTGGCGGTTTCGGGGCACGGGGCATCGCGGGCAAGGTCGCAGCCTTGCGCTTTGCACGGGAACAGGTGCTTCCCTGCCTGGGAATCTGCCTCGGAATGCAGTGCATGGTCATCGAATATGCACGCAATGTTCTGGCTCTTTCAGACGCGGACTCCACAGAGTTCTCCCCGCAAACCAAGCATCCCGTCATTGACTTGATGCCCGAACAGCGCGGCCTCTCCGCAAAGGGCGGAACGATGCGGCTGGGGACCTATCCCTGTCGTCTGAAACCCGACAGCCTGGCCGTGCGCCTCTACGGAAAGGAGAAGATTTCCGAACGGCATCGACATCGTTACGAGTTTAACAATGACTATCGAAAGCAACTGGAATCGTGCGGGTTACAGGTTTGCGGAGCCAGTCCCGATGACTCTTTGGTGGAGATGGTGGAAATACCGAATCACCCCTTCTACATCGGATGTCAATTCCATCCGGAGTTCCAGTCGCGTCCATTCTCGCCGCACCCACTGTTCGTCGGTCTGGTCCAGGCCGCTTTGAAGCATCAGGAGAAGTGATATGCCAAAACGCACGGACATCCATAAAATCATGCTGCTGGGGGCAGGTCCTGTCGTCATCGGGCAAGGTTGCGAGTTCGACTATTCGGGCGTCCAGGCCTGCAAAGTCCTCAAGCACGAAGGATACGAACTTGTTCTTCTCAACAGCAATCCCGCCACCATCATGACCGATACCGAGTTCGCGGACCGCACCTATCTGGAGCCAATGACACCAGAGTATTTGCGAGAAATCATCCGCCGCGAACGGCCCGATGCGCTGCTGCCCACGCTCGGTGGGCAGACCGCCCTCAATCTGGCGATGGAGGTCTGGAAAAGCGGCGTTCTGAAGCGCTACCATGTCGAATTGATTGGTGTGGACGCAGAGGCCATCCAGCGTGCAGAAGACCGCCGTCTCTTCAAGGCGACGATGGATTCCATCGGCATCCGCAGCGCCCGTTCCGAATCGGCGCATTCGCTTCAGGAGGCGCAAGTGATTTCGAAGGCATTCGGCAAGTGGCCATTGATTGTGCGGCCTGGTTTCACGCTGGGCGGTACTGGCGGCGGCATCGCCCACGGGCAGGAGGAGTTCGAAGAGATTGTCACGCGCGGACTGGAGGCAAGCCTCAACCATGAGGTCCTGATCGAAGAATCCCTCCTTGGCTGGAAGGAATATGAAATGGAGGTAATGTGCGACAAGCGCGGCACCTCGGTCATCGTCTGCTCCATCGAAAACCTAGACCCGATGGGCGTACATACGGGCGATTCCATCACGGTCGCCCCCGCCATGACCCTCACCGACCGCGAATACCAGGCCATGCGCGACGATTCTCTCAAAGTCATGCGTGCCATCGGCATCCAGACCGGCGGCTCCAACGTGCAATGGGCCGTCAATCCCACCAACGGCGAACGACTCATCATTGAAATGAATCCCCGCGTCTCCCGTTCCTCTGCACTTGCCTCCAAGGCAACCGGATTCCCCATCGCCAAGATTGCCGCACTGCTCGCAGTCGGATACACGCTCGATGAATTGAAAAACGACATTACCCAAACCACGCCCGCCTGTTTCGAACCGGCCTTGGATTACGTCGTGGTGAAAATGCCGCGTTTCACGTTCGAGAAGTTCCCTGCCGCCGATTCCACCCTGGGCACCCAAATGAAGGCAGTCGGTGAAGTCATGTCCATAGGACGCAACTTCAACCAGGCATTCCAAAAGGCCATCCGCTCCCTCGAAACCGGTCACTGGGGCTTTGGACTGGAACCGAAACAGGCGACTTTTGACGCTCTGGATGATAACGCGCTGGAATCGGAACTGGCACGCCCCAACGCTGACCGCGTCTATCAACTCCACACTGCCTTGAAACGTGGCTGGGCTTTGGAGAAAATCCACACGCTGACGGGGATTGACCTGTTCTATCTGCGAAAGCTTCAAGAACTTACAGAATTCGAAACAACCATCGGCAAGGAGAAGGATTCCTTGCGAAAAGCCAAGCAACTAGGATATTCCGACCGGCAATTGGCATTTGCCTGGAACACAGACGAACGCGCCGTCCGCAAACTCCGCAAACGGTTGAACGTTCTCCCCGCCTATGGAACCGTTGATACCTGCGCCGGCGAATTTGCCGCCGTAACCCCCTACTACTATTCCACCTACGCCGATTATGACGAGCCAGTCCGCAACGCCGACGGCAAAAAGAAAATCATGATTCTGGGCGGCGGTCCCAACCGCATTGGACAGGGTATCGAGTTCGACTGCTGCTGCGTCCACGCCGTATTCGCTCTCAAGGCGGCCGGCTTCGAAACCATTATGGTCAACTCCAACCCCGAAACGGTCTCCACGGACTATGATACCGCCGACCGACTCTATTTTGAACCACTCACCTTCGAGGACGTTCTAAATATCTATGAACGAGAGCAATGCGATGGTGTCATCGTACAACTCGGCGGGCAAACTCCCCTCAACCTCGCCAGCGACCTCGCGGCCGCAGGCGTCCATATTCTTGGCACGCCGCCCGATGACATCGACGCGGCAGACGATCGCGGCCGCTTCAAGTCCATCGCTGAGTCCGCAGGCGCGCGCCGTCCCCCCAGCGGGATGGCACAGGAGGCTGAAGAAGCCTGCCACATTGCCTCAAGAATCGGCTATCCCGTGCTGGTACGACCGTCCTTCGTGCTGGGTGGGCGCGCTATGGCAATTGTCAACGACGAATCGGAATTACGCAGGTACATGGCGGAAGCCACGCGCGTCTCCGAAGGGCATCCCATTCTCATTGACAAGTTTCTGGACGATGCCCAGGAACTGGATGTGGACTGTCTTTCCGACGGCACCACGACCGTGGTAGGTGCCATCATGGAGCACGTCGAGCAGGCTGGCATTCATTCGGGGGATTCTGCCTGTTCGATTCCACCACGCGATTTGCCAGATGAGGTCCTGGCAGAAATCCACGCGGTCTCTTCCAGACTTGCGAAAGAGTTGCATGTCTGCGGGCTGATGAACATTCAGTTTGCGGTTCGGCACGGCGTGCTGTATGTCATTGAGGTGAACCCGCGCGCCTCACGGACCGTTCCCTTTGCCAGCAAAGCGACAGGTATACCATTGGCAAAGCACGCCGCCTTGTGCATGGCTGGCAAAACGCTCGCGGAACTGCATTTTTCGAAGACGCCGCAATTGCCGTATTCCGCATTCAAGGAGGCAGTCTTCCCGTTTGCGAAGTTCCAAGGCGTGGACATTACGCTCTCCCCCGAAATGAAGTCCACTGGCGAAGTCATGGGATTGGACTGGGACGCCGCAAATGCCTACCTGAAATCCCAGGATGCCGCCGGCAACCGTATTCCTCACGAAGGCGGGGTATTCCTCTCCATTCGCGACTCCGACAAGTCCACTGTTCTTCCTTTCCTCCAACAACTCGCCAGCAACCATCATTTCGATTTCTATGCCACCGCCGGAACAGGGGCAATGCTCTATGCCAACGGCATCCCATGCCACGGCGTGTTCCGCCTCGCCGAAGGAAGACCCAACCTCCGAGACCTCATCCTGGAACGAAAAATCGGCTGGATTGTCAATATTCCCGCTCCCGGAGACGACGGCGCCAAAATGCGACACCTCGCCATCGAGTTCGGCCTCCCCATCACCACCACTGCCGCTGCTCTCCAAATGGCAGCAGAAGGACTTGCCAACGTCATCGCCGACGTCGGACACCCCGACCTCTGCTCCCTCCAAGAATACCACAGAATGCTGAAGTAACGACGGCCCACCGTCTACGTACCGATGCCGCCGTCGCGTGCCTCGCTATTTTTCGGCAAGTGAGGCCTGATATTGTGATATTTCGTGCTTGGCCTGTTGTTCCGTCAGGGAGAAAGTCTCCATTAGCCATTTGCTAATTTCCTCCTGGGCTTTTCCCATTTTCATCAGGGTGAAAATGACGCCACGCCGCTGACCTTCTTCTCGCCCTTGGGCAAGACCTTCCTTGCGTCCTTCCTTGCGTCCCTCCTGAAGGCAGATTTCTTTGAATGAGATGGTTTTTTGAGTCATATCGATTCGCTCCTTTTTGTCTTTGTTGTTGAAATGGATTTCCAGATTGGTCATTACATTGATCAGGCGGGCAGTGTCGTAATCCAGATCTTGAAAGACCTCGTGGGTATTCATGGCTTTCAGGAGGTCTTTTGTATTGCCAGCGTTCTTGGCAGCGAGGAGCACGGCCCCCAATTCCCTTCCGTAGAAGAGGATTTCCGCGTCCGTCATGGTGGCTGGCGTAATGAGATTGATTCGGTAGTTTGAGATGTGGCCCCGAAGGGCGGGTTCCTTGGGGAGCGCAAGCATATCGTGCAGTTCCCTGCCGTTTTGCCAGGGAGAATCCGTGAGTGCGAGCACCAGAGTGATGATGGGGATGAGCCTTGGGCTTTCGCTCAAACTTCCGAGAAATACCCCATCGCTGTTTCGGCCACATGGTTTTGTTTGCCCCTGCTGTGCATGTTTCAGTTGATTCGTGTAGTTGATGGCATCGTACATCATGCACCGTAGCGGCATCGTTGCGTCATGGTAGGACTGTGCTTCCAGCCCAAGCAGAAGGTAGCTGCAATCCTTTCCGCATTTCCAGGCGAGTGCCTTCAGCAAATCACGTTCCCGTTTGAGAAACAAACTTGCACGCTTCGTACCGTTGAACACCTCCGTTGTTTTTTCATCCACCAGTTCCTCAGGACAAAGCACCTCGCTCCCTTGAAACAGGTACCCATTGAACAGAGCCGCAAAATTCTCCTTTTTCTCGAAGAATACCTTGGCGTAAGAATCCAGTTGTCCCATAAAACCTCCTTTTTTTTGGACATCGAATCCTGCGACACCCAGGCAGAAGGTCCAAGTAGGGAGCATGTCGCTCCTTCGCTCGCGGGCACAACTAAAATTAATATACTGCCTGCTGCCTGTTTGTCAATCCAGTGCCCGACAAGAAGATAATATAGCGCATAATTTCTATTTTGGCAACTAATTCCAAACAGAAAAAGTTATATATAGAATATTAAATGCTTTCCACATTCAATAAAAAGAGAATACAAACACAGGAATGTCAGGATGCCGTCGGATTCTCATATTTCCTCGTCAAGGAGAGGCGCGTATTCCTTTCAAATTCGTCCCCTTCCCTTTGCACGATGCCGATGGCATGATTCCAGGAATCCCACCTAGTTTTTTTGAAAGTGGAAGCGATAAAATGCGAGCCTGTCGCTGGAAATATGAGTGAAGTAACCTTATATTTATTAACGATGAAGAGAACTGTTCAGAGCCCCATGGAGAGTGTTGCGATTGCAGGTTTCCCTATTCCTTTGGCTCCTTTGGGGATTTTTTGAAAGATTTTTGAATAACCAGACAGAAATGAACGAGATATCGGAAATCACGGTGTTGCGGGAAATCACGTCGGTACTGGTGCATGAACGTGATGTTCAGCGGTTGCTGGAGGACATCCTTGTCATCTTGGAACGTCGGATGAACATGTTGCGCGGGACGTTTACGTTATTGGAAGGAGATGAATTGCGAATTGAAGCGACCGCGAAGCGGTTGAATGCGGAAGAACGAGTCCTGGGACGCTATCGCATAGGTGAAGGAATCACGGGGCTGGTGGCAAAGACGGGCAAGGCGGAGATTGTGCCGGATGTCCGAAAAGACCGCCGTTTTCTGAATCGAACGAAGAGCCGTGGAGTGGACGAACCGCTTTCGTTCATTTGCGTACCGTTGATTCATCATGGAACGGTGGTGGGGACCTTGTCCGTGGACCGTGACATCCAAGGAGACCGCGAGGTGCTGTCGAAGGACGTTGCTTTTTTGGAAGTCATTGCAAATGTCGTTGCGGAGGCCGCGTCTGTGTTTCGCGAAGAGTGTGCTGAGCGTGCAGCGTTGCAGGAGGAGAATCGACATTTGCGCAGTCTCCTTCCCGACAATCCAGGGCAGTTCATTGGCAACTGCAAGGAGATGCGAAGCGTCTACGAGCAGATCCGACAGGTTGCGTCCAGTGATGCGACCGTATTGTTGCGGGGTGCAAGCGGCACGGGAAAGGAACTCGCGGCGCGTGCCATCCAAGCGATGTCGCGCCGTCGCGAGAAGCCTTTTGTGATTTGCAACTGCGCGGCCTTGCCCGAGACCCTGGTGGAATCGGAACTGTTTGGACATGAAAAAGGCGCATTCACCGATGCACGGGAGCGCCGCATCGGTCTAGCGGAAGCCGCCAACGGAGGCACGTTGTTTCTGGATGAAATCGGCGACCTCACACCTTCTGTCCAAGTCAAATTGCTGCGTTTCCTGCAGGAGCGAACCTTCACCCGCATCGGTTCCAACGAGGTATTGAAAAGCGATGTACGCTTCATTGCCGCAACCAGCCGCAATCTGGAGGAACTCATGGAGAAGAAACTTTTCCGCGAGGACTTGTACTACCGCCTGTCGGTTTTCCCCATTTTTCTCCCATCTTTGTCGGAGCGTCCAGAGGACATCCTGCCGCTAGCGCAGCATTTTCTCTCGAAGATGAGTGAAAAATACGGAAAAGAGATCACCACGATTTCCACTCCTGCCGCAAATCTGCTCCAATCCTACGCCTGGCCTGGCAATGTGCGCGAACTGGAGAACTGCATTGAGCGAGCGGTTCTGACGGCGAAAGACGACTGCATCCACTACTACAACCTTCCACCCGCCCTGCAGAACGGGGATTTTCCTGCCGAAGATTCCTTCGAAAAGGAACATCTTTCCTTCGAAAGCCAGGTGAACACCGCCATTCGGCATATCCTGGAAAACGCCTTGAGCCGCCACAATGGGAACCAGGCCGCAGCAGCACGCGAACTGGAACTCTCTCCCCGCATGATGAGTTACCACATCAAAAAAGCGGGCCTCCACTGATTCCTGGAGATATGCGCCGAGCGACTCCCACGCGCAGAAAACCCTTTACCTGGAACGATAGATGAGGAGGGGTTCGCCTGGCGTAAAATCGCTGGGGGCAACTGGTTCGAAGGTGTTTCCGTTCCATCGCCATAGCGTGGAATTGGCAGGTTTTACCAAAGGGGCAAGAAGGTTCCAGCCCCGTTCAGGAACGGGTGAGATTCCCACCTCCGCACCCAGCAGCGTCGTCGTGGCGGCTTCCTTGGGAACAAACAACAACACGACTTCCCCCGGATAGAGCACAGACGGCTTCTGGTAGCAGCCCGTCGAATTGTCAAATGTGTAAACCGCCCAGTCTTCGCCAAGACGCGCAATGGAGGCAGCGGTCAGGGCGAGCGGAAGTTCAACGAGGTTCCATCCAGGCTTCAACCCGGGACCGATTTCCTGCGTTGCAGTCGCCTTGCGCGCCGTCACGACCACGGGTTCGCTGGGCAGGAAACCATCCTGTATCGCCTGCACTGCAATCGTCTGAGAATCCCCAGCAGAAACCGCCTCGAAATATGGCTGGGATACGCCACTATTCAAAGAATACCGCAGCGTACTCCCTTCCTCTGCCGACGCCTCGATACTCAAACCTTCTCCTGTGAATACCGCATTCGGCTCCACCACGCCATTTTCCAAGCACGTGACCACGGGCGGGGCGCAACGCGTCACCTCGAGGCTCACAACCTCACTCGCCGACAATCCTGGACGCGTGCAGAGCGCCTGGACCGTCGTCGGTTCGGAAAGGGACAGATCCCCTGGCCAGACAGAGCTGGTCGCAGTCGGAGCCTTCCCATTCGTCGTGTAGCGAATCGTGTTCCCCTCGTACGCGTTGGCGGTGACAAGCACGGAGCCGTCCTCCTGCGTGGTCGCCGTCAATTCGGGCGGCGATGTGAGAATGGTAACAGGGGCGGAAATCATCAATTCCGGCTCGTAGGGGGTAGTGGAGTTGCGGAACATCTTTGCATGAATGACACAGGAACGAGTGACCAAGATGCCGTCCTCGGAATTATACAAGGGGGAATTTTCCGTGGGAATCGTGCCATTGGTAGTGTAGTGGACCTGGAAATTGAGTTCGTCGGCATTGGTGACAAGAGGGATAATCCCTTCGTCATACGCCACCAATTCCTCTTCGACGAAATCCAGCGTCGGTTCCTCAGGCGTCCAGGTCACCCCGTCCAGCCAGACGCAATTCCCGAAGTTTGCCAACGCCGTATTGTAGTAGGGAAGTTCCTCTTCGTTGTAGACATTCAAGTCTTCATTGTACGCGTCCAAGTCACCGTCATAATCATCCTTGTCCGGTTTGATCGGCTTGACGGGGCCGTCTGGCACATAGGAGGACCCTATGGGCTTTCCATTGTCGTCATAGTCTTCGTAGTATGGCTCGTCCTTGTAGAACACAAAGGTGATTTCGTGCTGCCAGAGCGCGTCTTCCCCCGTATGGAGATATTCGCGCGGGTCACCTTCTTCCTCATTGATTGTTACGGGACCGCCTGGCACCACGATGGAAATGAAGTTTTCGCTCACATCCTCCTCTTCTTTCAATTGCCAGTCGCCATTCCCTGTTCCCTCCTCGTCATAGCCTTCCGCCTGGAACCCCGCCTCTTCCCCGTCAATGTACGCAATGATGTAGTCGCTGAAATAGGCAGAATACGTGGAGGTCTTGTAGTAGAAACTGAAGACGCCAGGCCCCGTCACCTGGAACGTCAGGCTAATCTGCCGTCCATCGTAATCCTTCCCGACCCCCAAATTACTGCGAATGCAACTATCTCCCACAATCGGAGTTGTCTTCCATGCCTCCCCCTTCTGGACTGTCCATTTATTTTGCTCGGAAGAGGACTTGATGGGATTCTCGTCATCCAGATTTCCATACTGGTCAATGTTGAAAACCGTGTATTTCCCACCGAGAATCGTCACTCCCTGCGGACTGTCCAACGCCGTCAAAAGATTCCTCTTGTCCGAGTTCGAAAAGTCCGCACGAACCGCCAACGCCAACAACAATACAAAACTCAAAAGGAAACGCAACATGACAACCTCCTCTCCTCTACGGACGATTCACCAAATACCCATTCCCGGCAACAAACTTCGACGCAGGAACCGCCACAAAGCGCCCGGCATCCCACTTCCAGTACGACACCCCATTTTCTCTCTTTGGCGGTGCCCACAGGCTCCACCCGCTCGGCGGCAAAACCTTCACGTTTTTCCCATGCAACTCCAGGCTCAAGGTGTTCCCGCCTGGAACAAACACCATCACAGCCTCGCCAGCGGGCACGGTATCCGCATGCACATACGTCCCCGTAGCAACATCCCACCGCATCACCTGCCACGCAAACAATGCATTTCGAGAGGCATCCGTCAACTCCATCGGTATCCCCAACAAATTCCAGCCAGACGACAGTTCCCCCGCTTTCCACACCGCACTCGCGTCCGCCTTCCGCGCAGTCACGGACACGCTCTCGCTCGCAACGGAATCAACCCAGACCGCACGAATGGTGCACGTCTGCCCGTCCGTCAACGCCAAAGGAGCGGCATATTCGGTCCATTCCCCGCCATTCAGAGAATATTCCAAATCATCGCCGTCCTCCGAGACTGCAACGACGGTCAGCGCATCACCCGTATAAAGCCCGCCCGTTTCGACGGCGGTCCCGTCATAACACGTCACCACAGGGACCGCGCACTGCTCCACCTCGAGTTCCACAACCTCGCTGGGTGTGACGCCCTTTCGCGTGCAGATGGCGCGCACCGTCGCGGCCTGCGTCAAAATCACGCCACCCGCCCCCATAACGGGACTCTTTTCCGTCGGGTCCGAACCATCGGTTGTGTAGCGCACGAGGTTCGCGTCATACTCGATACTGGCGGTAACGCGCACTGTCCCGTCTTCCAAGGTCTCTGACTCCAGCGTTGGCGGGGATGCCACCACCGTGCAATCTGCACGAAGAAGCGCGATGGGATCTGTCTCCACCGTCTCGGAAGGATACATCACTACGAACACCCGGCAACTCGTCGTAAACTCTATCTCATCCCCCGAAACGCAAGACGATGCCTCGTTGAACGGGGTCGGATACGTCCCATCCACAGAATAATACAAAAAAGCTTCCAATTCATCTTCATTCGCTTCAACAGTTACCGCGCCTTCGTCTTCAAACACGAACTCATCTTCAAAGAAACTCAGTTCTGGCTCAATCGGTTCCCATTCAATCCCGTCCAGCCACACGCAGTTCCCAAAGTACGGCAATGCCGTGTTGTAGGCCTCAACTGCCGCGTAGTATTCAGCCAGCGCCTCCTGGTATTTCTCTTCCGCCTCGGCCTTGGTCACGTCCTTACCCTTGAAATCATCCCGTTTCGGCTTGACTGGCATGACTGGCCCGTCGGGAACATACGAATGCGAACGAGGCGAACCGTCCTCGTCATGGAAACTGGTGTACATGGGTTCGTCCTTGTAGAACTGGAAGGTGATTTCGTGCTCGCGCAATGCGTCATATCCCGTATGGACATACAGCCGCGGATCCCCTTCCGAAATATCCACGACACCACCGTCAATAAAGACAGAGACGTAGTTGGACTCGGCCGGTTCCCCATCCTCGTCGGCCCAGTCATTGGAGCCGTCCCCCGTCTCGTCCATGCCTTCCACCACGAAGTTCGTCTGCTCGCCATCCACGAGAACGGTCAAATAATCCGAATCCTTTGCGGACTTCGTCGAGGTCTTGTAGTAGAAGCTGAAGACGCCGGCCCCTGTCACCTGGAAGGTCAGCGTAATATATCGCGCGTCATACTTAGGTTCTCCCGTCCCGATGGTACTTCGAATGCATGAGTTCCCCACGATCGGCTTGGTCCAGAGATATTCCTCGGTCTGTACCGTCCAACGACAATCCTCCTCATTCTTCTGGATCGGATTCTCTTCGTCTATCTGACCATTCGTCCGACGAAACTCCACGTTCTTCCCACCCAACAAAATCACATCCGGCGGACAATCCAATGCGTCCGCGATCTCTGCTTGTTTTTGCAGAGAAAAACCGCCTTGCACGCGGCACGCGCACACCGCCAGCACGCATAGTATCAAACGAAACCATATTCTCATGCAACACCTCTCGCTTCCAATCTAAGACCTTAATAATAATATAACTCGTTTTCTAGAGAAATATTGCTTGCCTACCACGATTTTTGCGGAAATCCCGAAAATCCTGGCATGGCAATCCCGAAGAGACGAAACGCAAATCACCTCTTCAGCCTCCTTCGTACCCCATGACCAGATTCCGAACAATGAGAAACATCCACGTATACAGCGCAACCAGCATCCCCACGCCAATCAATCCCAATGCGTCTATTTCAGCCTGATACTTCTCCTTGAGCACACGGCAGAGTCTGCTCACAATCCAGACGGCACAGACAATTCCCAGCGGAAACCAGAAAAAGGGGAACGACCCCCAAACCAGAAAACGCCCTAAACTTGAATCATACCGCTCCAAAGAAAATCCCGTAATGACCAATTGCATCAGTAGCAAACCGAGGAACGGCACCAGCGGTATCATCACAAATCCCACGGGAATGCTCTTCCAGCCAGTCATGAAAATCCCCCGCATGCGACGCGTCCGCGGAACCGCCCATAGCACCCCCGTCAACAAAAGCAACGAAACGCACCACAGCAGAAACGCTCTCGTTTCCCACAGAAAATCAAGCATATGAATCCCCTTTTTGCATACCGAATCACTCACCGCCCCAGCCGTTGCCCCGTTCCCCCCCTTTCCATTCATCCTATTTGACACTGCTACACTGTCTTATGTTCCAAACTCTTCCTGAAATGGTAGCAGATTACCAATCTTCGAAGGTCCGATTTCCAGTATTCGACGGTCGACAATGGCAAAAACGATTTTTCTGAACCGATTGCAAAACTCATCTTCTTCCATAACTTGATGAAACAGTTTTGCTATGTGCTGAGGCGGATTTTTGAACGCCCCGCACCCCCATGCCCCTAAAACCAGTGCATCGTGTCCATGTTTCCGTGCAATTCTAAAAATTGTGCGCATTTTTTCCTTGATCGGCTCAACAAGCCAGTCAACAATCTGTTGTGGATTCTTCAATTCCGGTCGATTCATTGCGGCGACCGTTACGATGCCGAGATGATATGGCGAATCCAGCAACGGGTATCCTTCCATTTCCGCGCCCCGGAAAACTGTGACAAGCGGCGAATAGGCTCCACCAGTCGTGCGGTCCATCGGATAACGTTCCGCTCGTTGAGAGATACCAAACTCTATTCCATCTGGATGAAACTGGTATAGAGAAAGTGCCAGAGTGCTACGGCGAAAGATGTTTTCCTCCTGCGCTCCTGCTCCATACAAAACCCCGCCGCCCGCCGTCTGACGGTTGGCAAAGTTCAGCACAGCAGGATGATAACCTTCGTCAAGCAATTTCTTTCCCGCCAGCAGAGAGTCGCTGTCACAAACCTTGACAATGGTTTTTTGAGGTTGTTCGGGTATTTTCATGTGTTCTATGGAAGTGTACATCCGGGAATCCTTCATCATAACATCCGAGTCAGGCAGGGTAACCACTGTTCCATCTCCGACCGTATAGGAACCATGCAGGGCGATCTTGATGGTCTCTTCAAAAATGCGGCGGCGCAATTGATGCAAGGCATCTATATCTCCCTGAGCGTAGGCGGGAACAAACCTTTTCAGGAACTCCTGAGGAGTCATGACTATAGAGGTAATTGCAAAACTCTCATCCCAACCGCCTTCACGGCGCGGCGCGATGGCTTCATCGCTCAAACTCAGCGTGGTCACCACGCTTCGCTTTCGCTCTTCCCCCTCGCTTGCGGCGTTTTGGCGGTTGGACGGTAGTTTTGCAATTGCCTCTATATTTTCATTCTGCTGAGACTTCAAGAGTTCCAAGGTTTTAGCGTCGGTTTTCCCTCCGTAATATTTGCCAAGCACCTGACCGAAGATTGAATTTTCTGGCTCGGCCTCGGCAAAAAGCGTCATGGAGGACGCCAGTTTCATGGCATCAATCGCACCGAAAATGGATTCTGGGTCATCGGTACTCAGCGCCAGCAGGATTTTCAGCAATTCCTGCATTCTTGCTCCGCAAGATGAACGCAGAAAAGCTCCCGCCTCATTCAAGTCCGCCAAGGCATAATATCGAGCCATTTCACTGTGGCCCAGACCTTGAAGCTGCGGGAAAATATACCACATCCAGTGACTCTCTTTCCGTCCATTGCGGAGTTCTTTTGAAACCTGCTCATACGAACGGTCGTACATTTCAACAAAACGGGAGACATCGTTTTCTTTCATCCTTCATTCCTCCACACTGGTATTTCTTCTCATCTTGGGGTTCTCCTTAGAAACATATGGTCCCCCGCCCCCCCCGAGGGGCGGATTCTCAAAATAATAAGTTCGTATCTCAGAAATGTAGTCCAAACTGTCACTTCTTGCGGTATTTTGACAAAAATAGTTGACAAAGGTCTTGACAAGTGCGATATTAGGGCCGGTACCCACCTGGGCGGGGGACCATCCTCCCCGCGCGCGAGACCTGCCAAAGTGGTTCGTGGTTCGTGGTTAGTGGTTAGTGGTTAGTGGTTAGTGGTTAGTGGTTAGTGGTTAGTGGTTAGTGGTTAGTGGTTAGTGGTTAGTGGTTAGTGGTGAATGATTAGCGGTGAGTGGTGAATGATTAGCGGTGAGCGGTGAGTGGTTAGTGGTGAATGATTAGTGGCTAGTGGCTAGTGGTTCGTGGCTAGCGTTGAGTGGCTAGCGGTTAGTGGCTAGCGGTTAGTGGTGAGTGGCTAGTGGTTCGTGGTTCGTGGTTAGTGGCTAGCGGTGAATGGCTAGCGGTGAGTGGTTAGCGTTGAATGATTAGTGGTGAGTGGCTAGTGGTGAGTGGCTAGTGGTGAGCGGTGAGTGGTGAGTGGCTAGTGGTTCGTGGTTAGTGGTTAGTGGTGAATGATTAGTGGTGAGTGGCTAGCGGTGAGTGGTTAGCGGTGAATGGCTAGCGGTGAATGGCTAGCGGTGAGTGGCTAGCGGTGAGTGGCTAGCAGTGAGTGGCTAGCGGTTAGTGGTGAATGGCTAGCAGTGAATGGCTAGCGGTGAGTGGCTAGCGGTTAGTGGCTAGCGGCTAGCGGTGAATGGTGAGTGGTTAGTGGTTAGTGGTGAGTGGCTAGCGTTGAGTGGCTAGCGGTTAGTGGTGAGTGGTTAGCGGTGAATGGCTAGCGGTGAATGGCTAGCGGTGAATGGCTAGCGGTGAATGGCGAGTGGTGAGCGGTGAGTGGTTTGCGGTGAGTAGGGAGTGGTTAGCGTTGAATGATTAGTGGTGAATAGAGTGCCATCCACTAGGTGCGCGGGGCGTTTCGAAGTTGAGAATGGAGAATTGAGATTGGAGTGCCATCCACTAGGTGCGCGAGGCGTGCCGCTTTTAACATAACCACATGTTTTTGTTTGTCAACAATCCAGCCCGTACGCGAAGCATGCCGAAATTGAGGGTGGAGAGTGGAGTGCCATCCACCAGGTGTGCGAGGCGTGCAGTGGAGGGCGTGTTTCGTGCGTGGTGTTGACGGCGCAGTTGTCAGGTCTACTGAATCATGACAACTTCTAATGTAGTCTGGCATATCCCTGCTTGACAAATGTTCGAACAACCATTATAGTAGGCAAAGGTTCGGGTCAGATTAATGTGTGCAATGCCTGTCCCACAACAATCCCCGAAAAACCGAAATCAATAAACTGCAAATCAAGTCATCAGAGGAAAAAGTCATGAGCGGAAAAATGAGTCCGAATCAACTGGAGCGGGTTCGTCGGAACTGTCGTTTTATCATTGAAACTTTAGGTGGGGGAAAAGCCGGGGAAAATGCGGTTTTCATCTGCGATTCCCAATGCCGGGAAAATGCTTTCGCGCTCTCAGATATGGCTCTGGAACTGGGACTGCATCCAATCGTCATCGATATTGATTCCTTCGGCGGCGAAAAACGTTACCTGGGTCTGCCAGTGATGAAACCGCTGAAGGCGGCAATCCTTGCCTGCGATGTCGCATTCATGCTCACGGATCAAATGCTGACCGATTTCGGCAGGTTCATGGGCAACAGAGATGAAACCGATTCCACTTTGCTGGGGCACTCGCGCCGTTTTACCCTGGAAGCGCGCGGATTGATGGAGTGGGAGATTGACCCGGAACGCATTCTCCATGACCGGGAACGCACGCTGAGGTTGACCGAACTGCTGAATAAAGGCGGCCTCCTGCACGTCACGACCGCACGCGGAACAGATTTCACTTGCGAAATGGTCAAGGGTACCGACGCCATCTATCCGGTCATGGCAATCATCCCGTTCTACGTGGAAACTGCCGTCATTCCGGCACTGGGCGCGTTCAATGGGCATCTGGTCGTGGACGGCGCGTCCCAATGCGCGTATGCACAGCGCGGGTTCCCAATCCGTCCCGGCGTCCCAGGGTACATGGAAACCTGTATGGAACCGCTGACGATCGACATCAAGGACGGACGGGTCTGCAATTTCAAAGGACCGAAAGTGCAGATGGAACGGCTGGAAAAATGGATGTATTCCAGCAATCCTCATGCCGATCTGGCCGACGAAATCGGACTGGTGACCGCCACCTCCTTCGAGAACGACCGTTACGGCTGGCTGATTGACGGCACGCACCAGACCCATTGCGTACATGTCGCACTGGGCAACAACGCCCGCCGCAACGAAGTCATCCACGCCCCCGAACACTGCGATTTCGACATGCATGATCCCAAAATCATGCTGGACGACAAAATCCTTTATATGAACAGGCAATTCAACGATGAACTGCTGTTCCGCTGACCCCGTTCATGAATCTATTTCCAGCAGGTCAGGATGCTCCTGAGAGGTCATTGCAAAACTACCGCCAAAACACGGTCCGCGAGGGCAGTCGGGAGGAGAGTTTTGCAATTACCACGAATGCGCGAGCGCATCAAAACCGAAACGGGAATCCACCTCCACTGGGGAGGTGCTTCCCGTATCGGACGGGTTCCAAATGGTAGCGGAGACGATTGAACCAAACTTTCTTCAGCGAAAAAAGAGAGGCGGCATGACTTACTCAATTATCGGAATATTAGCCGGAATCATTCTGATCATCACGAATCGGGATGTTTTGCGACTGACGGGAAGACCTGAGTCGGTGCAAATCCTGCGAAAATACCGCAGTTTTCTTTTTGCCGTTCTAGCTTACTACATCACTGACGCTCTGTGGGGCATTCTGGACGCCTATCGCCTTACCTCCCTTCAATTTATCGACACGACGCTGTATTTTGCGGCAATGGCCATGCTGGTTCTCCTGTGGACACAGTATGTTATCGCCTATCTAGGAGGCAACACCTCGTTTGATACCATGCTCTGGTATGGAGGATGGGCCTTTTTTGGATTTGAACTCATCGTCATTGTAACAAACCTGTTTTACCCCATCATGTTCTGGTTCGATGAATCGGGCGTATATCATACGGCAATTTTGCGGCATGCCACTCTTTATGTGCAAATATTGATGTTTCTGCTGACATCGCTGTACACGTTAGGCATAACCTTGAAGACCAGAGGAATCGTCTGGCGGAGACATCTCGCAATCGGATTGTTCGGGGTCTCCATGATCGCCCTGATCGTTTTTCAGATCCTTTATCCATTATGGCCGTTTTACGCCATGGGATGCATGGTCGGGACATGCCTGCTACACAGTTTCGTCGTGGAAGACGAGAAGGAAGAATACCGGTATGAACTGGAGGAAGCCTTGCAACGCGAGCAAAGTCAGAAAGGGGAGTTGACCCGGAATCGGGAAGTCATGCAGACAACGCTCGCCGCCGCCGAGTCTGCCAACAAAGCGAAAACCGCCTTTCTGTCCAATATGAGCCATGAGATCCGCACACCCATGAATGCCATCATCGGGCTGAACAGTCTGGCGCAAAGGGATGAAACCCTTTCCGAGACGACCCGCGGATATCTCCAGCAGATCAACAAAAGCGCAAAACATCTGCTGGGACTGATTAACGACATCCTTGACATGAGCCGCATCGAATCCGGAAGGCTGGTACTGCGCAAGGAAGTCTTTTCCCTCAACGGACTCCTTGAACAAATCAACAGTTTGGTCATGACCCAATGCCGCGAAAAGGGATTGACCTTTTCCTACCATGTCAATGGCCCGATAGAAGACCACTATATCGGAGATGACACAAAACTCAAGCAGGTGCTTGTCAACATACTCTCGAACGCCATCAAGTTCACGCCTGCGCCAGGGAACGTTTCGATGAACATTGAACGGGTCAACGTCTACAGGAATCAGGCCACGCTCCGATTTTCGATCCGAGATACGGGCGTCGGTATCGCGGAAAACTTCATTCCAAAGATTTTTGAACCATTTTCCCAGGAGGACACCAACCGGAACGACCAGTACGGCAGCACCGGGCTTGGCATGGCCATTACGAAAAATATCGTCGAACTGATGAACGGCATGATCCAGGTCCATTCCCAAAAAGGCGTCGGATCCGAGTTCATCGTGACGGTCACGCTGAAAAGATGCGATGAACCGACTGCCCCAAATACCATCAAACCGGAAGATATGCACGTTCTGATCGTGGACGACGATCCCATCGCCTGCGAACATGCTTCCATCGTCATGGAAGAAGCCGGCATCCGAGCCGAAACGGCACTCAGCGGCAAGACGGCACTGGATATGCTTGAAATCCAACATGCCAAGCACGATCCGTACAATCTTGTGCTGCTGGA
>JAFRLI010000276.1 GCA_017431255.1 Victivallales bacterium | reverse complement strand
TCAAGAAGAAGTTGAGGTTAGAAGGCATGAGAGTGACATTGAAAGACATTGTTGAGCGGACGGGGGTGAGTCGGTCAAGCATCTCGATGTACTTGAACCACGACGCTCGCCTTCGTCTATCGAAAGAGAAGCAACATTTGATTGATGATGTCGTGCAGGAACTGGGGTATCGGCCGTCGCCGACGGCGTGTGCGCTACGGAAAGGACGCTTGAATATGCTGGGACTGGTTCTGGGGGGAATCACGAATGCGTATTTCTCGCATTTGGCGGAGGCGTGTATGTACTTTGGCGAGCGTCGCGGCTACCAGTTGCTGATCTCTCTGACGAGTTGGGGGGAAGATCGGGAGCATAAGGCGTTGGAAAGCCTTCTGGATCGCCAGGTGGACGGCATTTATTATTCCCCGCAAATGGAAAAAGATCCTGTTTTTTGGCAGAAGATTCAATCTTACCACACGCCGATTCTAGTCAACGGGCAGCCCATTCCCGGATTTCTCTCCTTAGACAATGGAGACCAATCCGCGCACAAGGAGGTATTGAAGTATTTCCATTCCTGTGGACACACGCACGTGGGGTATTTGGTGTATTCCACCCACACCCGGGATGGTTTTCTGGAGTGCTGTGCGCGTCTTGGCCTGCAAGGGGAATGCTTCTCTTTTACGGATACGAACACACTGAACGAACAGCTCACCAGACTGTTGGAGAGCCGCCCCACCGCCATCTACGTGGCGGATTGCCAGAACGCCCGCAAACTGCTCCGTCTCACTGCCAAACTGACCCCGGAATATCATCCGGCGGTCGTCACACGCTACAATTTATCCATTGACTACGTCGAGGAATCCGGCATTGTCGGCTATGTCTTCGGCAATTTCTATCAACACGCAAAACGCTCCATTGATTTTCTGGTGGACACCATCGAAGGCAAAGCCACCTCGCCAGACCCTCTTGCCCAGCATTTCTATCCGATAGAGGACTTTTTAAAAGCCCGGTCATATTTGATAGATTCGCTGGAAAAAGCCATCCAAAAAGAACAAAGTTCCCGTCCCTTGGAAGCATTCCCAAACCACATGAAAGGAGAAGAGCAATGAAAAGACATCCCAAACACTTTACCCTGATTGAGTTGCTGGTAGTCATCGCGATCATCGCGATACTGGCCGCGATGTTGTTGCCTGCGTTGTCGAAGGCGCGGGAGAAGGCACGTGCCATCAGTTGCACCAGCAACCAGAAGCAGGTCGGCCTCTATTTTGCCCTTTACCGGAATGACAACAATGACGTTCTCATCGGCACGGGCTTCGATGGCACCTGGAACGCGAACCGCTGGCCCCTCTCTTATTTGAGTTACTCCGTTGACACTTCATCCACCACTTTCACCGGAAAAAAGGTTGAGGGAGTCTTCCGTTGCCCCAGCGCCATCATTGCCGATGGCAACAATCGCACCTCACAGAAATACAGTTATGGGCTTCGCAACCAGTTTTGGAGCAACTACGACAAGAACTTTATGAGCAATCCCGGCGCCGTCTGGACCGCCTCGGAACAATTCTTCTACAAAGCGAACAACCTTCCTTTCATTGATATTCGGAAAATCGCCAAGAACCAGTCGCAATGGTTTGTCATCGGGGACAGTGTGCGCCCCAAAGACACCAGCGATGGCAAGACTGGGGAACCCCATCATATGATTAACATCAACCTCGACAATGGACTCTGGCTCAATCACTGCAACCGCACCAATCTGCTGTTCGCGGACGGGCATGCCGAGGCTCTCTCCGAAAGTCAATTCTTCAACCTGCCGGGGATGAGCAACTATCACAACAAAGTGTTGCTTTCCGCCGGGGTGCCGCCTACCTTCCTCTAATCCATTCTTCGCTTGGAAACGACAGCGGCAAGGTCTCTTCCAGCCTTGCCGCTGTCGTTTGAGGGAATTGCAAAACTCTCATCCCAACTGCCTTCCCGGCGCGGCGCGACTGCTCCATCGCTCAAACTCGGCGTGGTCACCACGCTTCGCTTTTGCTCTTCGCCCTCGCTTGCGGCGATTTGGCGGTTGGGCGGTAGTTTTGCAATTCCCTCGTTATTCTGACGCACGCAAATCTTGCCACTGAACTCCTTCCCGATGAATTGCCATCTACTCGTCTTTGTCAGCGTCCTTTTTGGCACCTCTCTCCTTGCGAATGCCGTCCCCGTGCATTATGCGCTGGACATTCGTGCCGTCGCGAATATGGAACTCGCGGACCAGAAGGCCAAGGACGGCAAAGGTGGCTGGACAGACCAGGGTGAATGGCAGGATGGTCGTCATTTCGCGCCCTTTCTCGTCAAACGGCTCTACGAGGGCGTGCCTTTGGAGCCATCCTGTGAAGGGAAGTGCGTACTCACGATGAAATCCGGCTTCGTGTTTCCCTCCGGTCCCGAACAGGTGGTCTGTCCCGTGAAGCCGCCATTTTCGGCGCGAAGCCTGTTTTTGCTGCACACCGTGGCGTGGCCAGTGGCGGATGTCGGGCGCATCGTCCTCACGGACACACAGGGAAATACGCATACGGCGGAGGTGCAGAACAACCGGGACGTCAGCGACTGGTACTTCGGCAGCACACAGTTGACCAATGCCTACCCTGCCATCACGGCGAAGAATGAGTCTGGCAACGACACCGCCCTCTTTCTGAGCAAGTTCCCGTTGCCGTCGCGCCTCGGTCCCATTGTGAGCGTCACGTTCCAAAGTCGGAACCGCGCCGCCTGGATCATTCTGGCAGCCAGTTTGACGCAGGACGATCTCCCTTTCCCCGAACTTCAGCCCCTCATCATCCAGGAGGGCGGGGAATGGCGGAAGGCGCCACTGGCGTATCCAGTGCGCATCCAGGCCGGCTCTGCCCTGGACTTGACGAACTACCGTCGGCGTGAATCCGTTGACGAACTCGGGCGCATTGTGCTTCGTAACGGGCATTTCCAATACGGGAACCATCCGAAGACGCGTGCGAAGTTCCATGTGAATGTCTTCGACCCTGTTCCTCTGAAAGACTATACCCACGCCCAATGCGAGCAGTTCGCAGACGCGATGGTCCTTCACGGATACAATATGATTCGTCTCCATTTCCTGGATGCCGCCCTCATGGTCCAGGCGAAGGAGCCGCTGGATTTCAACGAGAAGGTCTGGGACAACCTCGAGTATCTTCTATCCCTCTGCAAACAGCGCGGCATCTATGTGATGTTCGATGCCATGACCTCCTGGCTCGGCTACAATCCCGGACACATCTGGGCCCAGGGAAACCGCGATGGCCGAATCAGTTACAAATGGCGCATCGCCCTGGAACCCGAGGCGCGCGAAAATTGGGCAAAAGGCGTTCGGAAAATACTGCTCCACAAAAATCCATACACCGGCACGCGACTGGTCGACGACCCGATTCTCGCGATGGTCATCGCTTTCAATGAGGAGGAGTTCGGCTTCCTCAAAAACTTCAACCCGGACATCGTCGGGCCGCACTGGCGCGCATTCCTCAAGAAGCGTTACGGGTCCGTCGATGCTCTGCAGAAGGCTTGGGGGAGTTCCGAAAAGTTTGTTTCATTTGAAGACGTGCCGCTATGGAGCCCCGGCAACTTCTCCGGCGTCCAGGGAAATGACGCAGCGTTATTCACCTACAGTCTGGAGTCGGACCTGATGAAATGGTACGCCGCCGAACTGCGCCGGATGGGATATCCAGGACCGATGACCGGCTTCAATATGGGAAAGTCCGCGGATTTCGCGTTCAAGCGCCTTTCCGGGGACTTTGTCGCGATGAACGCCTATCACACGCATCCCAACGGGTCGCGGATGTCCCAGGTTGCCAGTAGCGGCAATGCGCTTGCCTACTGCCGGGAGTTCGGTAGCACGCGCGCCGTAGGCAAGCCATACGTCGTCTCCGAACATGGTGCCGTCTTCTGGAACCGCTTCCGCTATGAACAGGCATTCGGCATCGGCGCGTATGCGGCCCTGCAGGACTTTGACGCCGTCACCGTTCACTCCGCAGGTGTCTCCTTGGGAAGCAACCCCGTCATCATGCCGTTTGCGATCGCCCCTGATCCGGTGCACCGCGTCTCCGAGTTCCTGACGCATTTCCTCTTTATCCGCGGGGATGTCCGGCCAGCGCGACCGCGTGTCCGCATCCGGGTCAATCAGGAGGAGGTCTACCGGCCGAATGGGCCGAAGGCGGGAATGCCGAAAGAGCAGTCCCTGATATCCCTGCTCACGGGGTTCTCCCTGGAATGCGTGCCCACAGGTGCGCAACCCCTCCCGCTCCGCAAAGGGGAACTTGCGTTCCAATTCGGGACCCCCGCGAAACTGGTCGTCGGCAATGGCTTTATGACCACGGAAGACAATCCTGCCGCCAGTGCGATGGACATCGTGAAGGATTTTAAGAGACGTGGGTTCCTTTCGGAAAACAACCGTTCCAACGGGCAGTCCATCTTCGAAGCCGAAACCGGTGAACTCTACCTGGACACCCGCAGGCAGTATATCGAGGTCAACACCCCATGCCTGCAGGGAATCTGCGCCAAGGCAGGAAGTACCGCCAAACTTCCCGAAATCCACATTGAGCGGATGACGTGTGATGGCATTCTGGCGCTCGTCTCCATCGATGGTAGGAAACCGCTTCGGAAGGCCAATCGGATGGTTCTCTGCTATGCGACGAATGCCCTCAACACGGGAATGCGGTTTGCCAGCAAGGATATGACCGTCCGCGAGGACTATGGAAAACCGCCGGCTCTTGTGCAATGCGGTCAGTTCCAGGTTTCCATCCGCCATGCGCACCCCAAGGACCTGCGCCTACACCCCTTGGATTTCTCGGGAAATCGCCTCAAGACCATCGCCCCCGCCAAGATCTCCGACGGACACGCCGTCTTCACCGTTGATATGCTCCGGGACGGACACGCTTTCTTCTATGAACTCACCTTGGACTAGTGCGTTTGTGCTTCCTCGCTTGCTGCGTTTTGGCGGTTGGTCGGTAGTTTAGCAATTACCTCTTGAATCTTCTATTTTTCTTGCGCAGGCGGTTGATTTTTTGTAATTGCAGGGCAAATTAATTTGTAGAAGCAATTGCAACACTCTCATCCCAACCGCCTTTACGGCGTTCCGCGACGGTTTCCTCGCTCAACCTCAGCATATGCCTATATGCTTTGCTCCCGCTTTTTCGCCCGCGCGTGCGGCGTTTATGCGGTTGGGCAGTAGTTTTGTAATTACCTTTGTATGTTGAAATAACCTGAGATTCATACTGGTGTTTTTCTCATGAGCATGGCATCTGAAGAGCGAATTGTCCTGGTAGACGCTTACGCGCACATCTACCGTTGTTTCTTTGCGATTCGGGCGGGGCTGACCAATCCGCGAGGAGAGCCGACCAATGCGCTTTACGGCATTGCGCGGTTCCTGTTACAATTGCATCGTTCGATGGGGAGTTCGCACGGTGCTTTTGTTTTTGACAAGGGGAAAATCACGCGGCGCGTGGAAATCTGCCCCGAATACAAGGCACAACGTCCCCCGATGCCTGACACGATGCGCCCGCAAATCGCTCCGATTCGCGAATGGATTGATGCGTTTGGCTGGCCCATTTTGGAGCAGGAAGGGCTGGAGGCGGACGACCTCATTGCTGCGGTTACGCGACGACGCGAGGCCCTCCCTGTCACCATCTGCACGAAAGACAAGGACATCATGCAATTGACAACGGATCCGCAGGTGACCATTGCGCAGCCGGAAAAGGACTCCTGGAAAATCCTGGGTGCCGCGGAGGTCGCGGAGCATTTTGGAGTCAAGCCCGAGCAGATTCTGGATTATCTTTCGCTGTTGGGAGACACGGCGGACAACATCATAGGCGTTCCGGGTGTCGGAGCCAAGACGGCTTCCAAACTGCTTGGTCAATTCGGGAGCATTGCAGAGATGCTGGCTCATCTGGACCAGATGCCTTCCCCGAAAATCGCACAATCCCTGGAGGCCTCGCGGGAACTTCTCAAGCGGAATCAATGCCTGGTCGCGCTCGATGACACGCCGCCCGCATCTTGGCAGGGACTTCCCACCATCGTGCGCAACGAACCAGACTGGGCACGGCTCGTATCCCTCGCAAAAGACCAGGGCTTCCAGTCTCTGGTCCCCACCTTCCAAAAAGAGGCCGATGCGGGGCAGCAACTTTCCTTTTTCTAGTTAATGGACCTTTTGCAAATATACTTATAGGAAACGAACGATGAATCTAAAACCATGCATTCTGATGGCAGTCGCGTTGGTTAGCGTCTGCTTCGCCGCCGACCTGAAATGGGCTTCACACAATCCCAAAAATGTTGCCACCACCATTGGGGATGACGGTATCGTTTCCATGCGTGTCCTCTCCGAGGGGTTGGACGGTGCCGCGGCGATGCTTCTTCCCGAACGAGGGCAGGAGGGCTGGCGTGAACTCACCTGCAAGGTAAAAGCCAGCAAGCCGGGCGTTGCGTACATTCAGGTGAAGTTCTTCCTGGACAAGATTGAGAAGCAACGCATCAGCGGCGAACCCAACGCCGCATCAGAGGACACCATTTCTCTAAAGATTCCGCCGTTGCCGATTCAGGCCACCAGCGCCCAGATTCTCCTGCGCATTCACGCGAATCCAAGAAATGTCGGGTCAACTGCCGTCTTCTCCGACTGCAAACTTGAGAGCATTCCCTCGCCGCCGCGCCAACCCAGAACTGAATACCCCAAAGATGCCGTTCGCAGTCCGACGGATGACGACCCCATTGAACTCGTTCCCGGTTACGCCACCTGCTCGTTCAACATCAATCGATGTGAGGCAAAGGACTACTCCCAAATCAAAGGAACCCTTCAGTACCGGGAAAAGGGCGCGACTGCCTGGCGCAACGGAGTTCCGCCTGTCTTCATCCGCAACGAACGCGCCCTGCGCTGCAACATCCTCGACCTCGAAGAAGACAAACCCTACGAACTGAAACTTGTCTGGGAGGACTGCGGAAAGCAGAATGAAATCGAACGCGAGTTTCGTACCAAGTCCGCGAAGTTCCCCGTGGCGCGGACGGTTGTCCTTGGACCTGAACACAACGGTAAAACCTTTGTCCCGGAATCGGGAAAGCCTGATGCCTACATCCGCTACACAGCACCCGCCGGATTCGTGCTCACGCCTGGTCCCGAGGACATGAATGCCATCGCCATCGAAGGCAAGGAGTACATCCTGCTGGAGGGCGTCACTGTTCGTGGCGGCAAGGACAGCGCGATTTACGTCAACAAATCCAAGCACATCGCCATCCGCAACTGTGACATTGCCGAATGGGGACGCACGGGAACTTTCCGTCCAGACCTAGATGGGAAACACTATAACGAGCAGGGCAATGCCATCCACAACGAGGCTGGCATCAAGGTGACCTACTGCCACGACTTCCTGGCGGAGCGCAACTACATGCACGACCCGAAGACTCGCGGCACCTCCTGGTTCTACTCGCACCCCGCGGGCTCCTGCGCCATGTTCCTGCAAGCCGTTTCCTCCTGCACGATCCGACACAACGACATGGTCGGTTCCGACGACTGGCGCTGGGACGACGCCGTCTGCGGCGGCGGCAACTTCTCCCTTGACGGCTCCTGCTACGCCGACGCCGAAGTCTACGGAAACTACTTTGCGCTTGGCGACGATGAGTCCTTCGAGTTGGACGGCGGTCAGAAGAACGCTCGTTATTTCTACAATATGACGGAGCATTTCTTCTGCGCGGTCAGCCTCGCGAGCATCGCTCGCGGACCGTCCTACGTCTATGCAAACCGTTTTACCCGCCGTGGGGACGAGGCAGGCTTTGGCGGCGTCAGCATCAAGTTGCTCTGTTCCAACTGCAAGTTTCCCTGGGGACCAGCGTTCGTCTGCAACAATGACATCCAGTGGTCCCAGGGCGGGCCACCGCAGGATATCAGTGTCCCGCAGGGCGAACCGTTCACGCTGTTCACCTCTCGCAACAACAAGCGTTCCTGGGCGGGAGGTTGTCTTTGGGATGCCCCCAACTTGGGTTGCATCCTAGATATGAAGGATGACGATCCGGCTCCCGAAGGGTATCCGCCGCTTCCCAAATACCTTCCGTACCGTCCGACCTCCGGACTCATTGTCAACAACAGTTACCTTGAAATGAAACTGGATTCCGACCAGGACAAGGAGGCCGACGTCACGGTCACGCCTGCGCGCAGCGGGGAGTTCCGCGTGATGCATCCCAGGCACACCACGCACTTCACCGTGACGCCTACGCAGGGCATGTTCACGGCCGGCAAGCCTGTCATTTTCACCGTTCGCAGCAATTTGAAGGGCATCGCTCACGCGCGCAGAAATCACGGTGCGTTCATCGTGCGGATGGCGGACGGCTTCTCCGTGCCCGTCTCTGTGACTGTTGACACCCAGAAGCATCCCACCCTGCTTGCGAAGACCCGCCAGGCAATGCTCCCCGGCAAGATTGTCAAGGTCTCGAATACCGAAGCACGGATGGAGTTTGATGTTCCTGCCGACGGAAAGTTCTACCTGTTCGGACAGAGCGCTCCGATGGGCACCCGGAACATTCTCATCTCACGAGACGATGGAGAGGAGTTGAAATCGAGTTTCCATCCATTCCCCTTCGGCTGCATTAACACGGGCCACATCTTCAACCAACGCAACCGTCCCATCCTGCTGAAAGCAGGCAAGCACACCTTCCGTGTGCGCCCCGCTGACGCGTCCAATCCGCGGCCTCTGTTGCTGCGTGGATGCTGGCTCGTCACTGGTTCTCCCGTGACGACCCTCTGGGCGGGCTCGCCTGTTGACAATCCTTAAGAGGTTTGCTATTCCTTGCCAAAAAACAAAGGAGACTATGATGAACTGGAAGACCTGTTTTTTGCTTTCCGCTGCATTGACCGTAGCCACTTTTGCGGAAGAACTCCGCTGGCGTGTCAACGACAAGGAG
>JAFRLI010000275.1 GCA_017431255.1 Victivallales bacterium | reverse complement strand
GGGCTGTGGTTTCGGCTGCGGCTTGGGTTTGGGCTTTGACTGGGGTTTTGGCTTGGGAGGTGGTTGCGGCTTGGGTTTGGGAGGCGCCAGCGGTGCCTGGAAGGGATTGCGGACCATGAGCGGCAATTCCTCCGGGTGAAGGAACGCCATCGCATTCTCGCCCAAGACATGCTCCACGTTCATCGTTACGCTCGAGTGGGCGACCTGGGTCTCCACATCCGTCGAGAACGTGCTGTAGATTCCCAGCAGAACCAGGGAAAGCAGTACTGCCACGCAGAACACCGTCCGCTCCCAATGCGTCTTGCAAATGTGCAGGAAATGCTCCATCAGTTCTCTCCCAATGCTAGAAAAGAAGAACACTCCAGCGTCATGCGAATCTTGCACGGCAGGAGTTTCTCCGAAGAATCCCCCTGCAACTGGGGCGGCACCGATTGCACCTCAAATCTGCGGACTGGCAGGAAATTCTCGCCTTCCTGCAATCCATCCAGAAACTTCTCGCAATTCTCCAAGGTCCCTTCCACTACCAGGCGAATCGGAAACTCCACCAGATACGGGACCGTTTGCTGGCTGGTCTCAAACCAGGCGCAGACTGGCTGCACCATGACGGCCGCCGCCGCATTGCGCAGGTTGGGTGCTGGCGCGAACGCCAACCCATTGTCCAAAGCCAGAAGGACCAGACGCTCCACTGTCCACAACTGCATCACCGACTGGTAGATGTAGGGCGTATTTACATCCTCGCCCAAGTGTAACGTGGAAGGCGACAAGGTCACACCGCGCTCCTTGAGTTCCTTGGTGATGCGGACGTATTCGGCCTGGTAGTCGAGGCGGGAGACCCCGCGCAGGAAGTCTGCCACGCTGCCGTAGTTCTGCGTCAACAGTCCCTTGAAGGTTCCCGAAGCCTTGTTCAACGCCTCTTGCGAAATCTCGCGGACGGAGCGGGACGCACCCTTGCCTTTGCCCTTTCCGTCCAGGGAACTTTGCAGTTCGTTAAGATAAGCCTGGAGTTTCTGTCCGTCCATCGGCCATTTGTGGTCTTTGAGTTGTGCAAACTTGGATTCGACATCGCTGTGGACGTCCTCCATTTCCTCCTGCAACGGGAGCAGGACGAAAAAGACGAACAGCACTTCGAGGGCCGCCAGAAACAGTGCCACCGCCGCGAGAATCTTGTGCGCTTTCAGCCAGTTACCCATTATTTCTTCCTCCCTCGCTTGAGTTTCGGTTCAGGAGGAATGCGCGACTTGTCCACCTGCGGCGGTATGGGAATGCGGATTGACCAGGCCTTGTGGGGTTTCTTCAATCCGTTGAGGAACCGCACCCATGGGATGAAGACATCGGGGCGTCCCGTGCGTTCCGCCTCGGGAAGCAAATCGATGTTCTTGAAATGGCCGTGCTGTTCCAAATTGCCGATCAGAGCCTTGATGGGACCGAAGGGTTCGTTCGCCAGTTGCGGGGTGAAACCCGCCGCGATGTAGTTCTGCGTGGTTTCAGCCTGCGCAGGTGTACGCTTCACGGGGAACTCGCCGTTTTCCTCGGGTTCGGCGGCTGGAGCATCAAAGAAACTGTTTTGAGGAGGACGGTTGTTCTTTTCGCGTGCCTCCTTCTGCTGGCGGACGGGACTCTGGTAACTCTCTTCGTCCGCAAAATAGATGAACCAATCACCTTCCGCGCAGGCCTCGCCCATGGCGTGGATTGCCTGACGGATTCGGACGCTCTGCGCACCGCCATCCACCAGGGGAATCAGGCGTGACTCCTTGCGCAAAATATCGTTGCGGACAGTTTCAATCTGCGGCACGATTTCCGTACAGATGTGGAGTTTCTGCTGCAATTCCTCCAATTCCAGAATCTGCTTGGCCATATTGTGCAGCCAAATGGCCTGCAGCACAAAGATTGTGCAGGCAACCCAGGCTAGCGCACCAGCCAGCCAAGGCCAACTTTTTTCGCGCAATTGCTTCTCCTGCAATTGCGGCGGCATCATATCCAGCGGAACAGCAGCCAACCCGGCGGACTGCAACGCCAGCCCCAGTGCCAAGGCACACTCTGGACGACATTCCTCCCCTTCCTTGGGACCGAATACCTCCACGGGAATATCCAACCGTCCCGAAAGCCAGTCTGCCAACCCGCGCAGACGCGCCACGCCGCCGCAGAGGTACACCTCCGCCAGCTTCGCGTCCGCAAACTCCTCGCTTTCGCTATTGCGCCACTGCTCCATGCAAGCACGGATTTCATTCTCCAGAAAACGAACCGCCGCCACCACGGGCGAACCAGGTGCCTCCTCCGTCATGACAATGTCCTTGACGCTGCTCTTGCGACGCAACTGGATGACGCCCTCCCCTGCCCCCTGCCTCAGTGCCTGCTCCAGTTTCTCTCCAGAAAACATCAGGGACGCCAGATATAGTGGCTGTCCTGCCGCCAGAATCACGGCCGTCGCGTTTTCACGTCCCAAATCCACCAACATCACAGGCTCCGGCTTCGTTGCCTTTTCCGGATGCAAATGCAGGAACGCATTCACGATGGCCAGACCGCCCAGACCGAGCGTGGTCGGCTGCAGTCCTGCGATGGTCAGCGAATCCAGACGCTCTTGGGCAGCCTGCTCTCGCGTGACCCCGATGAGCACGGGATTTCCGCGCCCCAGTCCCGCTGGCAGGCGGCAGAACGACTGAACCATCGCCTCATCGGAAAGCCCAGCCACCTGCGCCGTCTCCAGGCGAACCATCTCGGCAAGTTGTCGTGGTTTGGCAACGGGGAAGTCTCGCACGAGCGTCGTCGCCATGAACTGCGGCAGGCACGCGGCGATGTCGGCATTGGTCCATTTGTGGGAGACGAGCCATTCACGGATGCCAGCGAGCTGCTCCTTTTCCGTGAGCATGCCTTCCGCCTCGGCGTCCATACAGACCAATTGCGGCGGCGCGAACTCCTTTCCCTTGCGTTCGAGCAAGGCGATTTTGGGTCCCGTGACACCAAGGTCGATTCCGATATGCCTGGCTGGCTTGAACATTCGTCTCTCCTAGTTCCAGGCATTTGCGGGCCAGGAGTTCGGACGTTGCAGACCGTCTGCCTCCCCCTGCTTCAGATTGAGTTCCTGGAAGGCGCCTCGCGCCTGGTATCCCGCTGCCGGCGCAAACACGGGCATGCCCATATAGCAACGTTCCAGCATCGTGGAGGGAATCGAACCATCCTCGCCGTTGAGGACCAGGAAGGTCGGTCCCTGCCCCTGCAACGGGAAGATGCCCCAAAGTTCCCGGTAACCCGTGCCGGCGCGGACGGTCAAGGCGCCGTCCGCGTCCTGGGTGATTGTGCCCACGCAGTGCAACTGCACGTCCACCGCACGCTGCAAAACCGCCGTGACGTTCTTCAGGCGCGCGACCAATCCCTCGGGTGCAGGGCAGTTCAGCACAGCGCTCCGCAGCGCCTCCGTGGCAGAGATGGTATCGGGATTTTCCTCATTCATCCAAGGCGCGTCCGTATTGACATTGGCGAACGCGTCTGCGATGGCAGACAATTCGGGAACGAACTCCGCATAGTTCTCTGCAAGAATGGCGGCCACACGCTTGATGAACTGCGCACGCAAGACCGGTTCCACCTTGGTGTTGTCCATCATCTTGCGGATGCCTTCGAGCAGATATTGCGGTATGTTCTTGGCTGTGCTGGCATCTGCAATGTACTCAAAGAGGAACTTGGGATACTCGCAACGATTGTCTTCCACTTTGCGCTGCACCTCAAACTCGTAGTACTGGGTGGTAAGTCCCTTGGGGAAGGCGTTCTTTGTATGGACAAGAGACGGCTTCTCGGTGGGTTCAAAAGCATGGTAGACGCTTCCCCAATAGGTGGTATACTCCTTGTCGTTTTCATCCTTCATGACGCGGCTCATGAGCATCTTCGGGAAATAGAGCGTCTTCCATTTCTCCGTACCACGTTCACGGTACTTGAAATAGTACATTTGCAACAGTTCGGGATGCTCCCGGGTCAGTGCGTTGAGTTGTCCGCGTACCGTCTTCTCGCGTGTCGCAAGGCGGTTGAGTTTGCGCAAATCGCTCTCCCAAATGGAACCGCGCGCTGCGCCGTCAAGCAACTTTTGAATGACAGGCGCGGCTGCCGCGCCCGGCGGGAGGGCATCCACGTCAAAATTGGCGAGGGCGACGGCGCCCTGGAACATCGGAATGTCGTGAAGGATTCTGCGGCAGGATTCCCGCAAAGCGTCGCCTTCGGGAGCGAGTTTCTGGTATTTTTCGAGGAGGGACTTGTACTGCGAGAAATCCGTCGGGACGGCTTCCAGCGCACGACGCAGTGCCTGGAGTTCGCCGGCGGTCTTTGCCATTTCGGCAGAGCGTTCCTGGAATCGGCGTTCCCAGGCTTCCAGGCGTTCCCGTGCGGTCTGCAATGCGACTCGCTGGACTTCGGACGCAGTTGCAAGATAGGGGGTGCAACGGCTTGCGATTTCCTTGAGTTCCTCGATTTTCGCGCGTTCGAGTGCCTGGTCGTTGTAGGGATGCTGTGCCGCTTCATCCAGGGCTGCGTTGAGGGACGCAACGGCGACCTGGAGTTCCCCGTCTGCCTGGCTGGCGCGACGGGCAGTCCATTCCTCCCAGCCGGTGCGCCAGGAGCGGACTTGTGCGACGGCGGTGCTGTCCACCTTGCGGGCGGCTTCCGTGGCGGTCTGCAGCAGGTTTCGAATGTCCTCGGCGTTCCCCTCGTAGTTCATACTGCGCAACTGCTGGAGTTGGTCCATGCAAAGGTCGAACGCCTCTCGGTCTGCCTTCTGCTTCTTGACCGCGCTGTCGAGTTTCTTCTGAATGTCTTTCACGCGCGCCTCGGTGGCGAGCACGGGGTCGTCGGCCTCCAACTGGTCCAGGTACGTGCGCAAGGTAGAATAGTCTCCGGATTCCAGGAGGCGTTCCAGTTCGCTGACACGCACGTCCCGCGACGCCTGGCGGTTGGTCACGAAGAAATACCCGCCCGCCGCCAGCAAGGCGATCACAAGCACCGCACCAATGCCCCAGCCCAATGCCTTGGCACGGGCACGGCGGCTGCGTTCCAGATTCTCCAGCGTGCTGGTGACCTTGTGCCGCAAAAGGTCGGTGACAGGAATGCAGCGGGCGTTGATGCGCTCCCACTCCTCGCGCAGGCGGCGTTCGTCAATTTTCGGGGTATCCAGAATGTCTTGGATGGGGTCCAGTTCCTTGAGTTGCTCCTCACGGTGCTTGGCTGCAGCCGCCTTTGCCTTGTCGCGTTCCCGGAGGGTCTGAAGTGCGCGGTCCCAGACATCTGGCTTGTCCAGGAAAGCCTGGTCGGAGGAGATTTTCTCGATTTTGGGACGAAGTGCGTCAATCTCGGCATCATTGTCCGAATCGAGAGCACGTCGCAGATGTCCCAGAAGAGCCTCAGCCTCGATGCGGAGTTCCTTGGAGCGTTCGGCGAGCAGGACGTGCCGGACGCGGTTCACCAAATCCTGCGGCGGCTTGACGGCGCGCCAGGGGTTGGAAAGTTCCTCGAAGAGCGAAGCGAGCGCGGGGCGGTCGTCCAAAGAAAGTGCGTGTTCGGTTTCTTCGATAATGGTGGGGAGGGTTTCCTCTTCGAGCGGGCGCAGATTTTCAATCCAGCCAGGGTTTCCCGGGTCCATTTCGCGAATGGTGCGCAGGAGTTTGATGCACTTGGAGCGTTCGCCCTGATAGACGCAGCGGCGGTATTCCTTGAGAAGCGGCTCCAGTTCCTTTTCGGCCTCGATGGAGCGCCGCAACTGTTCCAGGTCGGCAGCGGAGAGTTCGGGAGCGGCGGGGAGCCCCGCGTCCAGACAAAGATTGCGCCACTTTCTGGCATTGGGAAACTCGAGGGTTTCCGCCAGTTCCAGCAAATCGGGAACCGCACGCGCCTCGGCGACGGCATCGGAACGATTGCCCTGCGCGAGCAATTCCTTGCAGCGCGTAAGACGTGCAGCAGCGCCCTGCCCAACTTCGGCAAATTGCGACGCGATGGCACGCAAGGACGCGTCATTCTCCAACTGCCCGGCCGCGAGCAGTTGCTCGATCTTCTGCACCAGTTGCTTTTCAGATATCATTGTTGCTCTCCTGGGCGGTTATGCCTGCGGGGACTTCGGCAACGTGAACCAAAGGTCGGTCTCGGGACAACGCAACTGGAAGCCCGCGAACGAAACTGGAATCTCCAGATGTCCGGGAACCCCGGGCAACGTCACAAAGAATACATCCCGTGAACGGTGTATCTCCGCAGGTGCTTCGGGATGACGCTCCCGCGCATTCTCGGGAATCGACGGAATGAACCCGCGCTCGTAGAAATAGTACAACATCGGGACCGACACCCAGAACGGCGCCACGTCCCGAGGACGGATGGCCAGCACGCCACTGTCGGGATCCAGTTCGGGGCTGTGACCGATCGCACTGTTCGGAAAATACAGCACTTCGCCCGCAAAGGATTCTGCGGTTGCGACGATTTCGGGGCAGATGCTGTCCAACAGATGGCGCACGGCGAAGGAGACATTCTGGATGGCGTCAATATCGAGTGCGCTGGTGTTGCAGGACTTTTCCCAACGCCAGGGTTCGGCGGGGACCTCGAAGTCCAAAAGGTGCTTCCAAACGTCAAACTTCGAGACGAGGAAGAGGAGTTTTTTAGCGGATTTGGCGGAGGATTTGAGACCAGAGTATTTTTTGATTCGGTTAATCATCTCGGTAAGGATGATTTCCTGGCGCTGAACCTTTGCCTTGGTATTGAGTTGGGGGTCTTCGACATTCTGGAGGCGCTTGCGGAAGCGGGAGTCCTTCGTGGGGTCAAAGAGGAAGAAAATGGTATCGGATTGCAGAAGGTGCTGCGTGGTCGGATTGTCAACGGAATCCATTCCTGGCTCGAAATGCTCGCCCGCATTGTCATAAAGGACGAGGGTTCGGGACATGGAGGCGCGCACCTCGTCGAACCTGGGGTGATGAGGTTCGGGAGTGATGGTGAACATAAAGGGCTTCGGGAGATTGATGAGCATATTGTCCAGAAGGACCTGGTTGTAGAGTTCGCCCTGTAGTTCGGTCTTGCGAAGTGCTGCCGGCGCGTCCGTGTCTGGCGGCAGGAAAATCATCTCCTCGAATTCATTGAGGATGTGGTTGT
>JAFRLI010000274.1 GCA_017431255.1 Victivallales bacterium | reverse complement strand
AGCCCATCTAGCCCATCTAGTCTTTCTAGTTCTAGCCTTGTCTAGCCTTGCAGGCCTCATGGTTGTCGGAGGGGCGTGCAGCAAGGCGTAGGGTATGTGCGAGGTCGTGTTCGCCCCAGGCGACGAAGCGACGGACGGCGGCGCTTTGGAGGGGGAACGCCATGGACTTCATCTGAGAGGCCGTGCCTTTGAGGCGTGCGGTGATATCCCAATTGGGGTCGGCCAGGATGGGGGTGAGTTCGGTGGCGATTCTGTGCCGCAGCGGGGGATTTTTGTCGCCGATGTGGAGGAGCGCGGCGATGGCGCCGCCGATGTATTCCATGGAGGAGGCGAGGGTCGGGTCGCGCAGGACTTGGAAGATGGTGTCGCAGGCTGGCGCATATCCCAGTCTTCCCAGAAAATAGAGTGCGGAAACGCCGTAGTCCTGGTTGTATTTGCGGCTGGTTTCGGGGTGGCGGGCGTCTCTGGTTTGGAGGAGTTTCCTGAGAAGTTCCGCGCCGAAGTCGTCATTTTGCAGGGCCAGGGCAAAGGCATACTGGCACTGTTCGTTGCTTTCAGGGAGGGCGGCAGCGAAGGCTTCCCGCAGTTTGGCAACAGGGAGTTTCTTGCTGGACCAGAGCGCGAACCCTGGTTTGGGGGAGGCCATGCCCGCACGGATTTCATCCGGGGGGAGGGCAATCCGGTTTCGGTTGCAGTCTGGCGACGGGGTTTGCAGATGGATTTCCTGCGCCAATTCGGGGTAGGGGACCTGGCGGAGGTCGGTCACTTGATGCTGGACAGCGAGGGCGCACCAGATTCCTGCGACTTCTCCAATGGCGCCCATCATCGGGTTCATGCGCAGGGCATGGCCCAGGTCGTGGTCGACACCAAGGTGCCGCGCGGGGACGAGCAGATTGTCGAATCCACTTACCAGCAAGGTCTTACGGGAGACGGGGAAGAAGAGTTCGGTGCCCCACATGGAGCAGCCAATCATCCAGTCCGTGAAATCTTGGCTTTCCAGGACGATATCGCGGGAATGGGTGTCGATGTTGGAAAATGCATAGTAGATGGGTTCATCTACCTGCTCTGGATTTGCGAAGAAGTCCGAAAGGGATTGGACGAGGTCCGTCTTCACATGTACGCCTTCCCGAATGCCAGGCAAATCCCCGGCGGCGGCGATGGGGCGTTCTGCGTTATAGAAATCGTCTTGGAGATGCACCGTGGAGGATTGCAGTTGCATCTGCGTGAAGTCTTCCGGGTCGGCCTGGTTGATGCGTCCGGCGTCGAAGTTGGCACCGCGAAGTCCATTCCAGTGGCAGATGATGTTGGTGAAGGGCTGGAACTCGCCATCGGAAGCGCGTCCGCCGTAGAGAGTTACGCCATCGATAAGACGGCAGAGATTGGCTTCGGCGGTACAGTCGCAGAAGAAACTTGCTTCTGCCTCGAAGGAGGTTTGGGCGTCGTCCAGCCAAGAGATGGCGGAGACGTGGGAAGCGGTTTGGGTGACGTTCTGGAGGGTGATGTTGTAACGGATGTCCACGCCAGCGTCCAGGGCGGCCTGTTCCGTCTGGAACTTGAAGAACTCGATGCAACCGGCGAAGCCCTTTTGGGAGGAAGCCTCTGGGTCATAGAGATATAATTCCGCCATCAATCCAGAGGGCTTCTGGAGATAGCAGCCTGGAATGAAACCGCCCGTGGAGGTTCCTCCAGAATATCCAAGTTTTTCCAAGGCAAGAACTTTTAGTCCGCGGCGGGCGGCGGCGATGGCCGCAAATATACCAGCGGTTCCTGCACCGACGACAATCAAGTCATATCGATTCTTCTCTTTCATGCTTCCTCTCCCATGCGTGTGCCGAAGTTGAACTCCTCGATTGCGTTGGCGAAGCGATTTTCTGCGAAACAGGTTCCAATGAGTGCCAGTTTCAGGGGAATGTTCTTTGCCTTCAAATCTGCCATAACCCGTGCAACGTGCTTTCGCGCGTCCTGCCAGGTGCAGTCGGCGGAGAGTTGTAACTTCAAGTCGTATTGGTCTTTCCAGAAGCCAGGGCGAATGGTGTATCCATCGCCATTCTGTTCGGGGAGATCGGATTCCCCTTGAAAGACGGCCGTCAGGACTTTGCCGTTCGGATAGGCGGGACGTGCGTCAATAATGCGTTGCGCGTGATATTCCGTGGTGCCAGAAACATCTCGGATGAGGACACGATTGGAAGAAATGGAAAGGAGGCTCACATCTAGGCGGACATTCCATTGGTAGCGCAGGGCCATCTCCGCGAGCAGGAAGGAGATTGCGGGGTTGCAGAGTTTGTCGTCAACCACGGCATTGTGCTGGAACAGCGCCTCGGCGAGTTCCCTGGCGGCCGCACTGTCGGGGACGGTATCTCGCCAGTTGTGTCCGCGGTCGAAGCTTTGTCCCCAGTTGAACCCCAGGTGGACTTGGCTAGACAGCATCAACGCGCCTGGAATCTGCGACACGGCAGCGCAACCACGAACGGTTGCCCCTACTACAATGGTAGAAAATCGATCGTTCTTTGTCATTGGCTTCTCGTTGGTTAGAGGTGAATGAAACTGCTGTCTTCCAAGGCTTTGCGGTCGGTGATGAAGAGGGGGTAGTCGGTGAAATGGAAGGGATTGAGGACGATGGCGCCGTAGGCCCAGGTGGGACGCGAAATCAGTTCTTTCGAGATGGCGTAGACATTCTGCCGCAAGGGGTCTACGACCACGGGGGCGGAAAAATCGAAGGCGTAGTCCGTGTTGATGACGACTTCCGCCGGGGTGGGTACGACGCCGATTTCCAGGTTTTCGGGGAGGTAGATGCCGAAGACGGGGATTCCGTTGCGTCGGAATGCGTGCGCCATGACCTGGTAGTTCAGGCGAGAGGCGAGGAGACCGCCGTGCGGCGTCCCGACCGCGATTTGGTCCTGGGGCGCGTAGGTCAGGCCGGAGAGCATTTTGCACATTCCCTGGAATGCGAAGGCCCCGAGTTTCGGACGGCAGGGGTCTGCCTTGAAGATGCCGAACTCCTGGGTGGAGCCGTCGGGATAGTACTGGTTGAGTTCGCTGGCGGTGAAGATGGAGGAGACTTTCACGCCGCTGACAGCGTCGGTGTAGAGTCTTCGGACGATGAACTTCGCCATATTGTATTCCGTGCAGACGTTGAACCCTCCGTGGTGGGGTTTGGTGGCGCGTCCGCTTTCGCCCTGCCAGAGTTCCTTGAGGCGCGCGCCTGGTCGGTTGAAGAGCATCGCCCGCAGTGCCTCAGTGCGCTGGAGGCTGAAGGATTCTGGGGTGTTGCTGTAGTTGTGGTAGGTAAGGATGTCGATGTCGTCGTCCAGGTGCTCCTCGGCGAAGATTTGGGGGTAGACGTTTCGGGTATTGGAGAGGTCGGCTGCGATTTGGAGGTTGGGATTGACTTCGCGCAGGGCGCGTGCGCTCTGGCGTGTGAAGGCCGCATAGTCGCGTGCGCATTGGCAGAACCTCTCCACGTCCGGCTTGTCCGCGTAGACATGCTTTCCGTTGTGGCGCCAGAAACTTGCCAGGATGAGGTCCGGTTCGTTCCAGATTTCGTAGATGTTGACCCTGCCCGCAAAGTGCGTTGCCATCGCCTGGAGATAATGACACCAGGCGGCCATCGCCGCTTCCCCATGGTAGAACGGCGTCTCTCCGATGTACCCGCGAATCATCCCGTTGGGCACGCGAATGCCGAGTGCCTTGCAACGCGCGAATTCTGCATCCCATTCAGGGACAGGCGTGTACAGCGGATTCCCGAAGCTTGCGCTGAACCAGGGAACCAGGTTGCGCTCCAGAAGGTTGTCCACGATGTCATCTAGCCAGGTGAAGTCGTACTTGCCGGGTTCTTTCTCACTGCGGAGCCAGCCCGTCTGGAGGCGGATGTACTTGCATCCCGTCTCGGCAATCGGGTCGTAGAGCGGTGCGGGATCGAAAGTCTCGCGGTCAAGCGTCTCCATCCCGAGTCCTGCGATGGTCTGCTTCACGGCGCGGCTGTTGACAGGCTGAAGCTTCTCCAAAAACGTGTACCCGCTGAGTCCCTTCAGGGGATCAAGCGTGCAGGCGTAGATGGCGTTGCCTTCTTCGGGAATGGGTTGATTCATCAACATCGCTGCAAGGTCCTTTGTTTGTTCAGTCGTAAGTTATGGTGAACGGTTTGTTATTGAGGGAGGTAATTGCAAAACTCCTTTTTCAGTCCACAGAATACACAGAATACACAGAAGGCAATCTGCCGCTTCGCGGCGGATTGCACTTTGTATTTTGTTTCATATCAATTGTTTGGCCGCGCGTTAGCGCGGACAGACAATTCTGTGTGTTCTGTGTGTTCTGTGGACTCCACAGGAGTTTTGCAATCACCTCTTACGGAAAAGAATGTCGTCCTGCGCGACTACGGGGCTGCTTTTTCTCCCCAATGCCAGCTTTGATAGGTCCGTTGGCATTCCTTGACCAGCTCCTCGAAGTCATCCAGGGATGTCTTGTTTCGGAGTTTCAGATCAACCAGCCTTTCCGGGTGCCTAAAGAAATCGCTCAGAGAAGCCAGAAGCGTCATCATCCTCTTGTGCTCCTCCGTCTCCTCGTTTTGTAACTCAGGATGCTCCCGCAGTTTCCGGATGACGGTTTCCGTTTCGTCCAGGAGCAGCTTGCAGGCACGGTCTTTCCCGAAAAGGCGTTCCAGATTCTCATTCCGCATCCGCGATGCGGAGGTATAGTATGGCTCGACCTCAAATGTGGTTTTTGTTTTTACATAAAACGAAACAACCCAGGGTTTGTTTTCGTCCCCTTGTACTGGGTAATTGAACTCAACATCAAAATTGGCTGTTTTGTGTGGGAAAATGAACTTGGGATGGGAGGTTATGTCATATAGGGCGTTCAATGGTATTGAGGTGGTATATTCCCCATGCGGTGGAAGATCAAACCCCCGGCAATGGAGCAAGCCTTCACGGTCAACTTGTTTTCTATGCGTTGTTCTGGGTGGTTCGCAAGCGTCGTAGGTCTTTTCCACGTGGATCAACTTTGGGAAACCAGTGTCATCCAGTATTACCTGCCCTTTTTCATCCAGAATTGTATTTGGTTCAAGGAACGTTTCTTTTGAGGCGGTCAGTTTGATTTCATATATGAAATGGGAATCTCTGGCCATATTGAGGTGGCGAGCAGTCAAGTTCTTCACCTTGAGAATCAGTATCACAGGTTCTCCAAGGAAATACTTCTTCTTGTCCGTGCTCAGTTCCACGCACAGGTCTTTTTCTGTGATGCTGGTGTGGCTGTCTATGGGGACAATATCAGCACAAATGGTTATAGAAAAGGCAATTAAAAAAAGAATCAGTTCTGTGGATAAGTGATTTGACATCTGGCTCACTCCTTTGGTGGAAGAAAAGAGAATCTGTTTTGGCAATTCCACAACTTATTGTTAATGACTGCTTTTTGTACAAGAAGCATATTGTCGATTCTGAAGTTTTGGGTTCCTCTGTTTTGCGAAGAAGATTTTTTTATCGTATGGGAGTTTTTCTTCTTCAAGCAGGATT
>JAFRLI010000273.1 GCA_017431255.1 Victivallales bacterium | reverse complement strand
GTACTTTTCTGCAACCTCGTGAATCAAATGCCCCAGGGCTTTTCTGGCTTCTGGCGAAATATTGCTGAACTTGACGCAGGCGGTGGCGGTCTGCAAGACCTCGTTGCGCCAGATTTTTCCGCCCGCGAAACGCACCACGTCCGCGTCGCCCGTCGCATCGATGAAATAGGTACCGCGAACTAGGGAGAGACCGTCCTTGCCCGCCAGCACCAGTCCTGTAACGCGCCCGTCCTCCCGCAATACATCCGCGACGCGCGTATGCAGCAAGGGAACGATCTTCGCCTCACGCACCATTTCATCCAGTTCGCAACACATCTCCTCCGTGTTGAAGTTCGCGTACCAACTGGGATTCGGCTCGTCCCAAAACACGACCAAATCCCGCCGCTTCAGGCGTTCCAGCAGTTCCTGCGTCAACCCGCAGATAATCTGCTCGCGATAGAAGACGTCCATCAAGGAGTGCCAGTAGCAGACCAGGCCACACGTCGCCGTTCCTCCCAGGCGGTTCTGGGCCTCCACCAGTGCCACACGTGCCCCCGCGCGAGCCGCCGCAATCGCCGCAAACACACCCGTGCAACTGCCGCCCGCCACCACAACATCATACTCCCCGCGAACGGGAAGCGTCTGCTTGTACAAAAGGGTCTCTTGCATGGATGGAATCCTTACTTGTGCAGGTGCAACACCCGCGCATCATAGTCGCCTGCCAGTGTAACGGCAAAGCCGGTCTGCATCGCAGAGCGCCCTGTGAGAGGACGCGTCTGCGGACCGCCCTGCCAGATGAATTGCCCCAACTTGTTCTGAGGCGTTTGTTCGGGAACTCCGTAGATATCAACCTGGTACATCGCATCGGGGTCCAGCCCGACAACGCGAATCGGCGGGATTTTTTCACCGAAGGAAAGCCCATGCCCGAACACGAAAAGCAGGGCCTCGGACTTGTCAGGGGCAAGATATTCGTAGGCGGCGTAGGGGCCTTCGTTGATGCTGGCCAGGCGATAGAATGTCCCGAGATGCAGGATGGGACGGAACTTCTTGAAGAGGTCGACGTAGGAACGGATGTCCGCGAGTTCCTGGTCGGTGCATTGGATGAGATTCTTTCCACAGGCGAGGTCACCAAGCATTCCTGCGAATGCCTGGAAGGAGAGCGGTGCCTGGCGGAGGTTGATGTTCTGCATGGAATCGCTGATGTGGCAAGCACCGCCCGCCATGCGCGGGAGATTGAGGTAGGTGAACCCCTCGTGGAGGCGCAGCATGTCAAGGGGGTCCTGGTTGTCGGAACGGTTGATACGCCCGAATGCGCGTGTCATCTGGAGGGAGACGCGCGCGCCGCCCGACGCACAGTTTTCAAGCAGGAGCCCCGGAAAGTCCTTGCTGAGGGTTTGGAAAACCCAGTCAAGATTGCGCGCATAATCAATCCAGAGGCGTTCGACGCCGCCCGGCGCGATGAAATAGGTGTTCATATCCAGTTTGAGGTAGGCAATCCCCGTGTCCTGGATGAGTTTGTGCAGGGAACGATAGAGGTATTCGGCGACATCCTTGCGCGCAAGATTGAGCATGACGCTCTCGCGCGGGACATCCCCGCGGCGCTTCGGAGTCGGGGCAATTCCCGGATATGCCATCACCCATTCGGGATGTTCGCGATAGAGGTCGCTCGCCAATTCAAAGGATTCGGGTTCCACCCAAAGACCAAACTTCATCCCAAGTTGCGCAACGCGTTCCACCACGGGACGCAGACCGTTCGGGAACTTCACGGGGTCGGGATACCAGTCTCCCAGCGCATGCTGCCAGCCGTCGTCAATGACAAACAATTCCGTCCCGATTTTTGCCGCATTTCCGCCGTCTTGATGACATTCGCCTCGTTGACGTGCACGTGCAGGCTTCCCCACGTGTTCGAGAGCATCGGCAGCGGCTTGTTTGCCAGCGCAGGCGGCAGCAATTCGTTCTCTTGATACCGATGGAAACACTGGCTCATCGCCGAGAAGCCGTCATGCGTGAAACCGGCGACGAAAGCAGGCGTGTCAAACCGTTCTCCTGGCTGGAGCGCAATAGCGCTGTCAAACTCATTGAGCCCGCCGAGGACGGTGGTCTGGTCCCACCAGGACTGGTCCACCGTGATACGCCAATTCCCCGACCAGAGGATGGTGCCAAAGAAGACGTCGCCGTGCAGTTCATCGGCGGAGCCATCGTCCAAAGCGAAGAATGGGACATGGAAAGGTCCGGAGAGTCCCGTTCGGGATTCGATGGTAAAGCGTCCTGGCGTGAGTTTCTGGCGCACGATGGTGGCCTCCATTCCCCAGTGGCCGCCGAGGTGGGTGAGACGCCAGCCTTTGGCGCTGGGCGGCATTTGCCAGGTCGCGGACGCAAAGTTTTCCAACGTGACGGGATGGTCGCCGTCGTTGATGTAGGAGCAGGAGCGTTCGATGAGTTCTGGATGCAGGACGTAATGGAGGATGACGCGGAAGGGATGGTGGGCGTCCTGGTACTCCAAATCAAGGGTGTTCTCGCCGACGGTAGCCTGGAGGAACTTCAGATAGGTACCGCGAACGCCGTCACGGTAGTCCACCTTGATGGCGTAGTCCCCGAAGAAGTAGGTTCCAAAGACGCTCTGCTCGCGGTGCACCCACAGCAACTGGGAGTCTTGACGGTGTCGCGCCGCCCACACTTCCTCGTGCAAGGGAAGTTCCGACGGACTTGCCAGCCGCGGTCCCCAGTACAGATGGAACGGCAGACCGTCTTCCATCCGTTCAAACCCGTAACTCATTCCCGCCGTGCTCAGCAGGTATCGCTTGCCTTCGCATTGAATGTCCATCGTGGTGCTCCTGGTACTGGATTTGTCAGAGGTTCTAGAGAAAGATTTTGATTCTACAACATGTTTTCTTCGGGTTCAAAAGCAAGCACGGGCAATGCAAAAGAATGCAAGAGATTGTGCGTGCTACTTGTTTCCTAAGATTTTGTTCAGGTATTCCTGTCGTTCCTGCGGGGAGAGGGAACGCATGTGTTGGACAAGTTCCTCTTGCGGGTCCCAATGAGTTCCGAAGAGTTCATTGAGGCGGGAGACCATCTGGTCGATTTCCTTGTCGCTGTTGTTGGGATTGATTCTTGGATACAGGAAAGGTTTTCGCTTGTCCTTGAAGACGAGTGCAATCTTGTAGGAACGATATTTTCCTACGATTTCCTTGGTTTCCACGTGGTCGATGTCGTCCAGCGCGAAGGTGGTTTCACGCCAACCGAACAAGGTGAAGCGCCGCCAGTGAATGGTGTGAAACAACTGGTCGTAGACCAAGGAGGAATACTCCGTCAAAAGCAGTGCCAGTGGCACAAACAGAATCCAGGGAAACAGGCATAGCATCTCCTGGCCAGGCTGCGAACTCGTCCAAAACACAAACGAAATGACCGCATTCAACACCAACAACATGACGCAGTTGCTATACGAAACGTAACGCAGCACCACGCGACCACTCTCTTCCGTCAGTTTTAGCATCGACAACTTCTCCCAAACAAAAAACACTGGGGCTTCCCGAACAGGGAAGGCGATAACATCTCAATCACCTCTACCAATATACCTCCTTCCCCGGTAAAATCAACTGGCAAATCGTTTACCAGAGATTTTGCCGCAGCCCCTCATAGAGCGCGATGGAGACGGCGTTGGCGAGATTGTGGCAACGGGCGTGTTCCCCGGGCATGGGGATGGTGATGAGTTGCGATTCGTAGCGAGCATAAAAATCCACGGGGAGCCCGTGCCCTTCATTGCCGAAGACCAGCCAATCGCCGAGCCGCAAGGAAGTATCGTAGAGGCTGCGGGTGGTTTTGGAACTGAGGAAGAACATCCGTTCGGGACGGTTCTGTGCAAGGAACTGCTCCCAGTCGTCATAGACATCCCAATGAAGGAAGGGCCAGTAGTCCAGTCCAGCGCGCTTCAGGTGTGCCTCGTCAAGAGAAAATCCGAGGGGACGAATGAGGTGGAGATGGGCGTCCGTACAGACGCAAAGACGCCCAATGGTACCGGTATTCTGGGGGATTTCAGGTGCAACAAGCACAATGTGGAAACAGGGGGACATTCTTTTTCGTGGCTAGTGGCTATTGGCGCGTAATGGAGTAAACCATCACGCCATCTGGGAAACGGTCGTTTTTCGCCTCAAAGGAAAGGACACCGTTCTGGAACTGGGCGGGGACGATGCCGATGGGGGAGCCATCGGGACGAAGCGCCGTGACCGTCGGGGCAGTTCCCGCGTCCAGTTTGATGGTGATTTGCGGGGCCTGGCGACGCAGCAGAACGCCATCCTTCGCCGGGGTGAGTTGCATTTGGAGGGAATCGTCCGTAAACCTCAGCAGATTCCCGTAGACCTCGGGAAGGTGATAGAGGAGCATGGAACGGCTGCCGTGGAGGTCATTGCCGTCCATGGAAGAGAGGCAGACGGTCTGCGGACGAGTGGCTTTCGCCACGGCGAGGGGGCCTGCCGTGGAATCGCCTTCCGGCAGGAAGATGACAGCGGAGCGCGGCGTGTGGATAGCGAGCCGGAGTGCCCGGGCGTCCAGTTGAACGCGCGAATCCGTGGGGAGTTTCAGACCGTCTTTCCAGGGGCGGACTCCTTCGGGATTCTTGTCCAGGCTGGTCCCGATTTGCGCGGACAGGGCAAGATGTTCGAAGGCGACGGGGTACTCCATGGACATGCCGGTCTTCCAGAAGTCATGCGGGACGGGAATGCCGACCTTGACATTCGACGGCGCGACGTCCCCGCGGACAAACAGCAGCGCGAGGACCTGGTCGGACAGGAGGGCAAGGGGGTCGCAGTTTCCGTTGAACGTACCAGTGAGGGACTTGCGGGTTTGCCAGACAGTCGAGGGGGAGGCTTCGTGCTGGAAACGCCAGATGCCGTCCCAGTCCTGAAGCCCGGCGATGCCGCCCAGGAGCGCCGGCATTTCGCTGCGATACTGGTTCGGGATGCAATAACTGGTTTCCGTGATGGTGAAGGGCATCCCCCAGACGCGGGTAACCATCTGGTTCAGAGGCGCCATCCCGAACTCCAAATGGGTGCTCTTCAGGAATTGCGTGAGGGCGCTCCGCTGGCGGTATCCCATCGGAAGACGGAAGCGCTCGCCCGGGAAATAGGGATGGTCCTGGTAGGCGTGGTTGTCCACCACGTCATAGAGGGCGACGCGGTCCAGGATGTTGTTGGCGTGGGAGTTCTGGTTGCCGTCGGTGATGAGGAACTTGACCTTGAGTTCGTCGCGCAGGAAGGCGCATTGGCGTTTGCGCAGGGCGCTTTGGTGCTCCGCGAGGAACTCCAGGAAGTAGCGGTTGTTCTGGACATCGGGCTTGCCGCAGTCTTTGCCGGGATAGTTTTTCGCGGCCCAGTCGGCGAAGAGCTTGTCATAGAAATGAATGCGGTACGGATTGTTACGGAGACGGTGGTAGATGTTGTTTTCGTTGATGAGGGTGTTCATCACCAGCGCCGGGTCGTCCTTCCAGGAAAGTTTCGTATAGGGATTGACGTGGTTCATCCAGAGCCGAACGTACTCCTTCCAATTCTCCTCGAGCGCCGGCGAGAAGGCGATGAGGACCTTGAAGTCCTCGCGCACGAAGGGCGGCGTCCATTCGGGGATGTTGTACTCGGGATAGATTTCACGAGACGAATAGAAATCGCTCACGACATAGATGCCGCGCTTCTTCAGCGCCGCAAAGAAATAATCCAGGCGGTCCAGGAGGTCTGCGTCAAACTCAATGGGGGAGGTATGGGGTTTGACCAGTGCCTTGTCCTGGTGGTGGAAACGGACGGAGTTGTATCCAAAGCGCGCCAGGACTTCCGCCATCCAGTCGGCCTTGTCATGGTCGGGATAGCATGCCCTTCCCACGAAGTTGGTGCCATGGAACTTGATGCGTTTTTCGGGAGCCTTTTCAAACACGAAATGCCCGTTCCTGGCAACGACGTGTCCGTACTTGCCAGCCGGGGCGTCGAGATTCCACGAGAAGTCGATGGGGGAGCCGGCTTGAATCTCCCGCAGAGGCTCGATGGCGAGGAAGTCGGGTCCTTCTTTCATCACGTATTCCTGTTTGAAGAGTTCGAAGTCCATCGAGGTGTCGGCCAGGGTTGCGCCGACAATCATCCACATGGATTCCGGGTTCTTTTCCTCGAATGTGAGAGAAACAGGGTCGTCTCTTTGCAAATAGTAGAGCGTCACATAGAGGCCGATGTTCACCTCCTCCAGTCTTCCCGTCCACGCCACTCCCGCATTGGCGTAGCCCAGAGGACGGTGCCAGTTTCCGATGTCCTTCTGATAGTGCACGTCCTTGGTCTGTTCGGAGCCGTCCGCAAACGTCACATGGACATTCGCCTGAATGCCGGGTCGGGTCCATGCCCCTGCATGGAGCAGGTAGAGGAAGCGTCCCCGCGCTTTCTCGGGCACCTGCACTGTCGCGGTCCTAGGGAAACTCCGTCCCAGCGTAATGACGGACTTGCCGCCATTGGCGGCGGGATCCGTGACCTGGAATTGCAATGGTCCTGCACGGAACAGCCCTGGCCGGAACGAACGCAAGTCATTCTGCGGTCCCTGGTCGGTCCAGCCGCCCTGGCCGTCGCCGGCGACCTCATCCGCGAACCCCATGTTCGCCGCCTTGTCCAGCGGAATCGGATGATTGTTCAAATGGATATGCTCGATGGTACAGTGCAACGAAGCCCACAGGAAGTTCTTCGCCGTGCCTTGTTCCGGCTGGAAATAGACGCGGTACACAAACTCGTCCTTTTGGACGCGGCGCTCGTCCCCGACACGGATAGAAATCTTGCCCTGGAACCTCAGGCTGGAACCATCCTCCAACGGGATTTCCAACATATGGCATGGGGTTTCATCCAACGCGGGAACGCCTGGCGAGTACTTTGCAGGAAGCAGGAACTCCTTGCCGTCCAATTTCATTTGCAACGGTCCAATGGGAAGCGTAAACTGCAACGCCAGCGCTTCGGTGGGAACTGCATTGTTGCGGTGAACCACGCAGTCATACGCAACCATCTTCCGCGGACGAGATGTCACCATCTCCTCAAACACCAGGCCGGCCTTCCCAAGCGTCCCCGTCACAAATATCCCGCCATTGGACAGCGTCGTGCGCTTCCCGTC
>JAFRLI010000272.1 GCA_017431255.1 Victivallales bacterium | reverse complement strand
GGGGAGTGGGGAGTGGGAAGTAGAGAGAACTCTCTGCGTGAAATGAAGAGCGGGGGGCGGCAGCCCCTCGCTCTTTTATTTTATCTTGCAGGATGAGAAACGGAATCCGAGTAAGCTTTTCTGAAAAATTCACGACCTGGTCGCTTGACAAGTGCCAAAAGCGTGCTCTTGCCTGTTTTTACCCCTCGTTTCCCCAGATTTGATACGGGCAAATAAAAAATCTGGAAAAATGTTCCATTGCTCTTGACGAAACGGCGGTGACACTCTATATTTAGTGTACCGAATGGATTTTTCGTGTGAGATATGGTGTACACCCCCTGTTTTGGGGATGGTGATTGAATGCTGTACTCATGCGTTGAAGTAAGGTTTTAAGAACACGCAAAACGAGAGGTGACCAGACATGAAGATTGTGAAGCGCAGCGGTGAAGAGCAGGATTTCCAGATAGAGAAGATTCGTGCTGCCGTTACGAAGGCAAACCAAACTGTGGAGTTCAAGAACGCGTTGACTTCACAGCAGATTAACGCGATTGCGGACTACGTGTATGGGATTTGCGAAGCTCGCGACCGTGCGCTTTCCGTGGAAGAGATTCAGGACATCGTGGAAAAGCGGATTATGCAGGAGCACGCCTACGATGTCGCAAAAAAATACATCACGTATCGGTATGTGCGTTCGCTGGTGCGTCGCGCCAATACGACGGACAACCGCATCCTGACGCTTATCGAGTGCAACAACGAGGAAGTAAAGCAGGAAAATGCGAACAAGAACCCGACCATCAACAGCGTGCAACGCGACTACATGGCCGGCGAGGTCTCCAAGGACATCTCCAGTCGCCTGCTTCTCCCCGAAGACATCGTGCAGGCACATGAGGAAGGCATCATCCATTTCCATGATATGGACTATTTCGCGCAGCATATGCACAACTGCGACCTCGTCAACCTGGAAGATATGCTGCAAAACGGGACCGTCATTTCGGGTACGATGATTGAGAAGCCGCACAGTTTCTCCACGGCGTGCAACATCGCCACGCAGATTATCGCGCAGGTTGCTTCCAATCAGTACGGCGGTCAGTCCATCTCCCTGACGCACCTGGCGCCGTTTGTGCAAATCACACGCGAAGCCGTCCGAAAGGAACTGAAAGAAGAGTTCCTGTTTGCGGACGCACAGATTGACGAGCAGAAGATGCAGGAGCTCGTCGAGAAGCGGGTTCGTGCGGAGATTGCGCGCGGCGTTCAGACCATCCAGTACCAGGTGGTGACTCTGATGACGACCAATGGGCAGGCGCCGTTCGTGACGGTCTACATGTACCTGAACGAAGCCAAGAACGAGCAGGAGAAGGCGGATTTGGCGCTCATCATCGAGGAGACGATTCGCCAGCGCTACGAAGGCGTCAAGAACGAGGTCGGAGTGTACATCACGCCAGCGTTCCCGAAACTCATCTACGTGCTGGAAGAAGACAACATCGACCCCGGTTCCAAGTACTACTACCTGACCGAGATGGCCGCGAAGTGCACGGCGAAGCGACTCGTGCCCGACTACATCTCCGAGAAGGTCATGAAGCAGTTGAAACTCTCCAAGGACGAGACGCCCGGCAATGGAGACTGCTACACCTGCATGGGGTGCCGTTCCTTCCTCACGCCCGACCGTTCCGGCAACGGATACGGCAACATCGCGCACGCAAAGAACTACGATGGCAAGCCCAAGTACTATGGTCGTTTCAACCAAGGCGTCGTCACCATCAACCTCGTTGATGTCGCATGCTCTGCCGGACGCGGCAACCTCGACGGCTTCTGGAAAATCATGGACGAGCGCCTCGAACTCTGCCACCGCGCCCTCCAGGAACGCCACAAGCGCCTCGAAGGAACCACCTCGGACGCGGCACCCATCCTTTGGCAGTATGGTGCGCTCGCGCGTCTCAAGAAAGGCGAGAAGATCGACCCGCTGCTGTACGGCGGCTACTCCACCATCTCGCTCGGCTACGCGGGCCTCTGGGAATGCGTCTACGAACTGCTCGGCAAAAAACTGACCGAACCCGAGGGCGAAACACTCGGCCTCAAGATTATGCAGGTCCTCAACGACGCCTGCGCCAAATGGAAAGCCGCCGAAAACATCGACTACTCCATCTACGGCACTCCCCTCGAATCCACCACCTACAAGTTCGCCAAATGCCTCCAGAAACGCTTCGGCATCATCCAGGGCGTCACCGACAAGAACTACATCACCAACTCCTACCACGTCCATGTCATGGAACCCATTGACGCCTTCTCGAAACTTGCCCTGGAAGCAAAGTTCCAGAAGTTGTCGCCTGGCGGTGCAATTTCCTACGTGGAAGTTCCGAACATGCAGAACAACATCCAGGCGGTCCTGCAGGTGATGCGGTTCATCTATGACAACATTATGTACGCCGAACTCAACACCAAGAGCGACTACTGTCAGGAATGCGGGTTTGACGGCGAAATCGAGATTGTCAAGGACGAATCTGGCAAACTCATCTGGCGTTGCCCGAAGTGTGGGAACACGAACCAGAGCAAGATGAACGTGGCGCGCCGCACCTGCGGCTACATCGGTTCCCAGTTCTGGAATCAGGGACGCACCCAGGAAATCCGCGACCGCGTCCTGCATCTGTAACGGATGAACTACAGCGCGATCAAGAAGAATGACATTGCGAACGGGGAAGGCATCCGTGTCTCCCTGTTCGTGTCTGGTTGCACGCACCATTGCAAGGGCTGCTTCAACGAATGCACCTGGCCCTTCGATTCCGGCGAACCCTTCACCGAGAAAACTGAGCAGGAACTTCTCGACGCACTCGCACCCTCCTGGGTGGACGGTCTCTCCCTCCTCGGCGGCGAACCCTTCGAACCCTGCAACCAACGCGGTCTCGCACCCTTCCTGCGCAAGTTCCACACGCGCTTCCCGCAAAAGGACATCTGGGCCTACACAGGTTACCTCTATGACAAGGACCTGCAACCTGGCGGACGCGCATTCTGCGAAGTCACTCAGGAAATCCTCGACGGCGTCGCCGTCCTTGTAGACGGACCGTTCATCCTCTCCCAAAAGGACATTTCCCTGAAGTTCCGTGGTTCCGCCAATCAGCGTCTCATCGACCTGAATGCAACGCGACGCACAAGCACGCTCATCCTTCTGCCCGAACACAAGGGTCTGTAATGAAATCCGACACATCTGCAAAGACTTTTGACCTCGGCGGCACCTCCTGGACCATGCGCCATTTTCTTGAAGGAACGCTGGACATTCACTCCCCCAAGGACCTCCCAAAGGCCAAGTTGAAAGCCATCCCCGCTACCGTTCCCGGCAACTACGAACTGGATTTGATGGCCGCCGGCGAACTCAAAGACCCGCTTCTGGCAGACAATTGCTTCGCACTGCGCCCCCTCGAATTCCATCAATGGTGGTACGAACGCACCTTCAACACCCCAAAACTGGAGAATCCCGAACTCGTATTCGAAGGACTGGATGACATTGCGGATGTCTGGCTCAACGGGGTCAAACTCGGTTCTACCGACAATGCGCTCATCCCCTGGCGGTTCGAGGTCGCAAAGCACCTCGCTCCCGTCGGCAAGAAGAACGTCTTGCAAGTATGCATCAAATCCCCCGTGAATGCCTGTCGGGACAAGCAAATCGAACCTTGGTGCCGCGGACATGACTTTGACGGCGGACGCCTGTTTCTGCGCAAGCCGCCACACTGCAATGGCTGGGACATTATGCCGCGTTGCCTCTCAGGCGGCATCTGGCGTCCCGTCTACCTGCGCGAGCGGCCCACGAACGAGGTCATCAACTGCTATTTTGTCACGCGTCGCCTGCAACCTGGCGTCAAAGCGTGGATTAACGTGTTCTACAATTGCCATTGCTCGTCACTGACGTTGGACGGTCTTGCGGTTCGCGTATCGGGTTCTTGCGGCAAATCGAAGTTTTCCGAGACCAGGAACGTGATGTTCTCCAGCGGTCTCATCGCATTTGACCTGCAGAAGCCCGTCCTCTGGTGGCCTGCGGGCTACGGCGAACCGGCCCTTTACGATGTGACCTTTGAACTGCTGCAGCACGGAAAGGTGCTTTGCTCCAAAAAATTCCGCACGGGCATTCGCACGATCAAACTCGACCGTACCGACCTCAACACGCCAGAGCATCCAGGGCGTTTCCAGTTCATCGTGAACGGCGTCCCGGTATTCGTCAAAGGCTCAAACTGGGTTCCTGCGGACGCGCTGCACTCCCGCGACGCCAAACGCATCCCGAAAATCCTAAAGCTTTTCAAGGAGATGGGTTGTTCCATCCTGCGTTGCTGGGGCGGCAATGTCTACGAAACGCACCAGTTCTTCGACCTCTGCGACGAATATGGCATCATGGTCTGGCAAGACTTTGCCTTCGCCTGCTGGTCCAACCTGCAGGACCAAGAGGCTTTGGACCGCTATCGTCCTGAAATCGAGCATGTCGTCCGAGAATATCGCCAGCATCCCTGCATCGCCTTGTGGGCGGGCGACAACGAGGTCGATTCCGCGCTCTGGGGCTGGCATGGTCCCACCGACCCCGCCAAGAACCGCATCAACCGCGAACTCATCCCGCAAATCGTTGACCGACTGGATTTGGAACGCGACTACCTCCCCAGTTCCCCGTACATGACGCCGCCCGCCGTCGCCCTCAACCTCGACATCCACCAAACACCCGAACAGCACCTCTGGGGACCCCGTGACTACTTCAAGAGCAATTTCTACGCAAACAACACCGCCTGCTTCGCCTCCGAAATGGGGTATCACGGCTGTCCCGCAACCTCTTCCATCCAGAAGATGATGGCTCCGAAATACGTCTGGCCCTACCAGAACAATCCCCAGTGGGACATCCATTCCACCAATCCCTGCCCGCATACCATCCCATCCAGCGGACGCATCGAACTGATGACCAAGCAGATTCTCGAAATGTTCGGCGAGGTCCCAACGGAGTTCCACGAGTACGTGACAGCCTCGCAAATCGTTCAGGCGGAGGCGAAGAAGTTCTTTGTCGAGATTTTCCGCCAGCGCCGCCCCTTCACGGGCGGCATCATCTGGTGGAACATGATGGATGGATGGCCGCAGATTTCCGACGCCATCGTGGACTACTTCTTCCAGAAAAAACTCGCGTTCCACTACCTCAAGCGCGTCCATAAACCACTCTGCGGAATCATTGCCGAACCGGAAGCCTGGAACGCCAATGTCCTCATGTGCAACGATTCCCTGCAGGAGCGCACGGGACACCTCACCGTGACGCGCGGCCTCAAACGAGAAGTCGTCCTTGACGTCGATTTCCGCGCCCCCGCCAACGGCAACATCCAGGTCGGTCAAATCCGCATGCCACGCTCCGAAAACGAACTCTACCTGCTGGAGTGGACCGCCAACGGCAAGGAACGCGGCGTCAACCACTACATCTCGGGAACCCCGCCATTCTCCTTCGCCACCTACAAAAAATGGCTCAAACTCATCCGTGAACTCGACCCCTTCGACTGGTCCTGCTGAGACCTTTTTAGAGTCCACAGAATACACAGAAAACACAGAGTTGTTTGTCCGTGCTGCGCGTCCAAACATCTGATATGGAATAAATCCAAATTGCAATTTGCAGCGCAGCGGCTGATTGCCTTCTGTGTATTCTGTGTATTCTGTGGACTCCAATTGAATTGAGAGGAAACAAATGAACCGGGAACGCGTCTACAAGATACTCTCTTGTTTGGCATGCATTGTGTTTGCGGTAGGCGGCAGTGCCGTTGTTTCGGCGGTGGTGGTCTTTGCGCTGTGTTTCGCGCTGATTTTTTTGTTTCCCATTCGTGATTCCTTTGCCTTTGCGCTGTTTCTTTGCGGATGGGTGTGCGCGCTGTTTTTTCTTTCGCGCTGGACGCTCCGGCTGGTCCGGTCGGCAAGCAAGGAGCCACCGGAACGGAAGCCGTCCCGGTTTCAAAGTCTTGCGCTATGGGGGATCGTGTCTCTGCTTGGGATGATTCTGAGCCTTTACCTGGGCTGGGTATGGGAAAGCGAAGCGTTGAACTTGGTGTTCCTGGTGTTTCCCGTCATTGGTCTAGTTCTGGCGTTGTGGAAGCCGTTTCGCGAGCACAGGGCGGAACTTCCCGTGCAGCTTCTGGCATGCGGAGGCATGTTCTGGGCACTCATGCTCTTCGGATTCATCCTCTCCCGCATGGGAAAACCTCTGGAATACCAGGGGGACAACGCACAGGAAATCCCTCATTTGAGCAATTGGCAGAAGACAGCCTATTTCCCGAAGAACGCCAGCAATATCTCCGTTCACGGCAGCACCATTGGCTTCCAATGGGAATGCACCGTCCCCGAAGCCGATTTCCTGGAGTTCGCGAAACAATGGGAGTTTGAGAAAGTCACGGAACCCAGGACAGGAGATTCCATGCAGCCGCCGTACTATTTTTACGAAAGACGTGCCGGCAACGGCGGCGGCGTAACCCTCCAATACTCCCCCGCCGAACAGAAGATGACTGGATTCTATTCGCACCACTAGTGATTCGTGGGCTAGTGGAGTGGCTTCTACGCAACCCTAAAAACGGTGTGCGAGGACGGTGGAACCGGCAGGCGGGAGAACAACCTCCGAAAGCATTCCGGGCGTTCCGTTCCAGATGTCCTCCATCGGGAACGGGAGCGGAACGACGACGCTCTCGTCACTGAAGTTGAGTAGGTAGAAATATTCCGCGTCCTTTCCGAGTCGCCGTGAAGCATGCACGCAGTCCGGCAGGGCTGCAAGCACGGGCTGGATGCCCGCATCCAGCAGAAGGCTCCCGTAGAACTCGCAGAGGAAGTCCAGTTCCGTGCGTGCACCGATATAGTATGCCTTTCCCTTGCCCACATTGTGGCAAGTGAGCGCAGGAAAGCCCGCGTAGAAATCGTGCTCGAAGGTGGCGAGCACATCTGCGCCTTCCGCATGCAAGTATTCCGCGAACTCGTGGACCGGCCACGTCTTCCCGTTCCAGGTGAACGATTGCACGTCCTCGACGGCCAGCCCGTCGATGTCCTCGTTCCAGATACCGAAAAGCCTCCGCAAGCGCGGCCCCCCCGGGAAGCCACCGAAGAACGCTCGCGTGGATTCGTCCGTATACGCCGAAAGGTAGGTAAGCACCAGCACGCCGCCGTTCTCTACGTACCGTTCCATCTTCTCCGATGTGTCTGGCTGCAGCATGAACAACATCGGCGCAACCACCATCTTGTACCGCGAAAAGTCCTGCTCCTGGTTGATGACCGCAATGTCCACATTGTGCTTCCAAAGGGCGCGGTAGTGCGCGTTGATGGTCTGGTCGGTCTTCTTACCCTCATTGCCGCTGTACCCGTCGGCATAGGAGAGTGCCCAGCGCGCCTCCCAGTCGAGCACGAGCGCGACCTCCTGGTGCCGCCGCGCATCGACGGTTTCCGCGAGGTTGTCAAGGTGGCTGCCATAATCCGCGACAGTCTGGAACATCCGTGCCTGGCTGGTGCCATCGTGCCCGACGACCGCTCCGTGGAACTGTTCGAGGTTGCCCCGGTTCTTGCGCCACTGGAAGTACATCGTGCCATCAGCACCATGCCCGAGTGCCATAAGCATTTCGCGCTGGAACTCGTTGGGACGGCGCATCCGCATGTATTTTTTGTACTGGGGGATACCTGGACAGGATTCCATCATGAGTAACGGCTTGTCCTGCATCGTGTAATGCATGTCGTGGAGCTTGCAGAAGTCGGCAGCAACCTCCTCGGTGATGCCGGGGAACCAGGTCGGATAGCAATCGTCCGCGATGAAGTCGCAGTGCTTTGCGACCTCCCAGTAGTTCATTTCACCCCAGAGTCCCATCTGGTTGGTGGTGACGGGAGCGTTCGAGAAGGTCCGCACCGCCTGGATTTCCATCTGGAAAAAGTCGCAGTTGAGCCAGGTGATGAATCGCTTCCAGTCGAGTTTCGCGAGATTGACGGCGTAGTCGCGGGGCTCGACCTGGTTCCAGTCCGTGAAGCAATGGCTCCAGAACCCGCACCAGTACTGCCGGTTGAGTTCCTCCAGGGTTCCGTAGCGACGCTTGAGGAATTCATGATAGGCCGCGCGGCATTTCGGACAGTAGCAGACATTCGAGAACTCGTTGTTGATGTGCCAGCCCGCCAGCGCGGGATGCTTTGCGTAGCGTTGCGCCAGTGCGCGGTCGATGGCCGCCGCTTTCGTGCGCAGAACCTCGGAGGAGTAGCAGCAATTCTGCCGGGAATCGTAGTGCTTGCGGACGCCTTGCGCGTTCATGTCGGCGGTCTCGGGATATTTCGTGGCGAGCCAGGAGGGACGCGCGGCGGTCGGCGTGGCGAGGAAGATTTTCTTGCCGTTGGCGGCGGCGCGGTCCATGATGTCGTCCAGCCAGGCGAAGTCGTAGACGCCTTCCTGTACCTCAAGCTTCCCCCAGGAGAAGATGCCGACGGAGAAGGTGTTGCAGTGCGCCAAATCCATCAGGCGGAAGTCCTCGTCGATGATTTCCGGGGTTTCGAGCCATTGGTCTGGGTTCCAGTCGCCGCCGTGC
>JAFRLI010000271.1 GCA_017431255.1 Victivallales bacterium | reverse complement strand
TATCTAGTGTTTGCGCTGGCACCATTCCCCAAATCTGTGGAAACAGAATAAAAAATGGGTGGGGGAGTGGCAAAACGCGGAACCAAGTGATACATTGTGTGTTGTATCATCTTGGGACTTAACTTATGCCACTCAAGGGGAATCTATATGTCGAGCCGGGTTTTAAAGCGAGCGGTGATTTACTGTCGTCAGTCCAGTGGAAAAGAAGAAGATAGTGAATCGCTGGGGATGCAGGAAGAAGCGTGTCGTGTTTACGCGGAATCCCATGGATGGGATGTGATTGGGGTATATGCAGATGCAAATACCCCAGGTCGCTTGTATCCGACGGGCGCGGAGTCACTTGCGGAGATGGATGAAGCGCTAGCGGAGTGGTTGCGTTCCCATACCACAGGCAAGCGGTATCGTGCTGGCTTGGGGCAGGTTCTGGAGATGCTTTCGCAGATGGACTGCCTTCTCGTGTATGATTTGACGCGATTGTACCGTCCAGTCCTGAACAGTTTTTTGCAGGCATATGTGAACCATCGCCTGCTTGCCAGTCGCGTGGAATTGGTGAGTCTCAAGGAGGGGACGATTGATTTCCAGAAGTTTACGGACGCACTGGTATCGAGCATTCAGTCTCAAGTGAATGACAATCAGATCAAGATAACGCGCGAGAAGTCCAAGAAAGCGTTGGCGCGTTTGCGGGATTCGGGATACTATTGTACGCAACCGAAGATGTTCGGCATTCGGTATTTGGGAGGCAAGGAGAAGAGAATTGAAGTGATTCCGGAAGCGGTGGAGGTGATTCGCTTTGTGTATGAACAGGTGCTTCATCGCGCCAAATATGCGGATTTGTTGCGGGAGATGAACACGCGATTTCGTGGACGGCATTCTGGCAAGTGTTTCTACGACACCAGTTGGCGGCATATCATTGCGAATCCGTTCTATTGTGGGTATATGTATGATTCGCATGGGGTTCTGGTTCCTGCCAAGCAGATGGAAGGCAAGGAAATCGTGACGTTTGAGGAGTGGCACCGTGCGAATGAAATCGTGAATGCCTCGCATGGGGGGGACAATGCGAGACACCGTGCCCAGCATCCTTTTTCAGGATTGTTGTATTGTGGGAATTGTGGAAGCCGCATGTCTGTGCTGCGGGAATCTGGGAAAATCTGCTACAGTTGTCTGCAAGGGGTGAATGTGCGACATGACAAACAATGCGGCAAGTCGCGCGTGAATATTACGCTTGTAAGGTCATCGCAGGAGTTTACGGGGTTGCGTGAGGCTGTTCTTCCTGTCCTTCCATTGGCGCTTTTCCTGGACAGTGTAAAGTGTCAAAGCAGTGAACGGATTCAGGCTCATTTGGAGGAAACGAAGTCTGAATTGCAAGAAATAGAGGGAAAAATCGGCGATTTGGTGGATTCTTTTGTGGAAAACGAAACCTCTCGCATCGCATACTATGCGGCTTTTCAGCATCTGCAGGAACGCAAAACGACCCTGCTGAATGAAATCGTCCTGCTGACGCATCAGGCTTCCCAGGCACAAGACAACGCCAATGCCTTGAAAACGTTGCAACGCATTTTGGACAACCAACTCTCGGAAGAGAGTTTTCGTACATTGCTGCATCGCGCGGTTTCCAAAATCCATTGTTTTGAGGACCATCTGGATATCCATACCCATTATGGAATCCTTAGCCTTCCACGGGTCCTTCTCGGGAGTACGAGGAACTTTCCAAAGTTTTCCTTTCGGATTCTGCCCCGGCGTGGAAAACAACCGCCTACCACGATTCAGGACTGCCTCATTCAGGTAAACTATCTCTTCCCCTCAAGTACGGAACACGCAACACTCCTCGCCCACTTGGCCAGCATGGACTTCTGGAAAGGCTAGAGGGGCTAGATGGGCTAGATGGGCTAGAGGGGCTAGATGGGCTAGAGGGGCTAGATGGGCTAGAGGGGCTAGATGGGCTAGAGGGGCTAGATGGGCTAGATGGGCTAGAGGGGCTAGAGGGGCTAGATGGGCTAGATGGGCTAGATGGGCTAGATGGGCTAGATGGGCTAGAGGGGCTAGAGGGGCTAGAGGGGCTAGATGGGCTAGAAGCCCTAGATGCCCTGGCTCCTGTGCACTATGTTTTGCAGGGCTGCGTGTATGCGAGCCCCATGGTCAGGCACCCTGCCTTTCCTCGCGTTTGCCACACTCTTGGGCCGCTCGGAGCGCGGCCCTGCAAAACCTGGTGCTGCTAGCCCATCTAGCACATCTAGCACATCTAGCACATCTAGCCCATCTAGCCCATCTAGCACATCTAGCCCATCTAGCACATCTAGCCCATCTAGCCCATCTAGCACATCTAGCCCCTCTAGCACATCTAGAAGAGGAGTGCCTGGAGGTCTTTGCGGGAGAGTGGGGCAGGGGAGTCGGTATCGTGGTCGATGATGGCGGAGGCGAGTTTTCGTTTGGCGTTTTGGAGGTTGTAGACCTTTTCCTCGATGGTGGAACGTGTAATGATACGGTACGCGAATACGGGGTTTTTCTGACCGATGCGATAGGCGCGGTCGATGGCCTGGGCCTCGGCTGCGGGATTCCACCATGGGTCCATTAGGAAAACGTAGGAGGCTGCCGTGAGGTTGAGGCCGACACCGCCCGCCTTGAGGGAGATGAGGAAGACCTGGCGCGCCGGATCGTTTTGGAAGGCGTCGACTTCGGCGGCGCGGTCCTTGGTTTCGCCGTCGAGGTAGCAGGGGTTGTATCCGGCGTCCTGGAGGCGTGCGCGGATGATTTTGAGGAAGGAGGTGAATTGAGAGAAGACGAGTGCCTTGTTTCCTGCCTCGAGAATGGTGTCGAGGTTTTGGAGGAGGATTTCGAGTTTTGCGGAGGAGTCGTGGAAGCGGTTTTCCTTGAGGAGTCCAGGGTGACAGGCGGCCTGGCGCAGTCGTGTGAGTGCGGCGAGGGTCTGCATTCCTGTGGATTCGGCTTCGGAGAGTTCCTTCTGGTAGTAGTGCAGGAGGTCGTTGTATTCAGCGAGATCCTCAGGTGGCATTTCACACCAGAGAATCTGCTCCGTCTTCGGAGGAAGATCCTTGGCGACATCTTGCTTGGTGCGACGCAACAGAAATGGACGGACACCCTTGCGCACTCGCTCAATGGCGGAGTTTTCGCGATTGGAGTTGGGAGAGGGTGCGAGGGGGAGGCGGCGATTCCCGAAGAGGGCCGGATTGAGAAAATCGAGTTGGCTGAAGAGTTCGCCGAGGTGGTTTTCGATGGGGGTTCCCGTCATGGCAATGCGGTGCCGTGCGCGGATGCAGCGTGCGGCGCGCGCGGTGGCGCTGTCGGGGTTTTTGATGGCCTGGGATTCATCCAGGACGCAGTAATCGAAATCGACATTGGCGAGCCGCGTGGCGTCGTTGCGAAGGGTTCCGTAGGTAGTGAGGAGGAGGTCGCAGGAGGCGAGGGTGCGTGGGGAGAGGTCGCGTGCATTTCCGAGATGGATACGGACGCGGAGCCAGGGTGCGAACTTTTGCGCTTCCGCCTGCCAGTTGAAGAGGAGGGAGCGCGGCATGACGATGAGGGAGGGGGTATGGTTGGGTTCAAGGGCGCGCCCGGCGAGGACGGCGAGGACCTGGATGGTCTTGCCGAGGCCCCTGTCATCGGCGAGACATGCCCCCATGCCCGCCTTCTGCATGGCGAGAAGCCAGCCGAGACCGACACGCTGGTAGGGGCGCAAGGTCGCCTGGAATCCATGCGGCGGATCGGCGGGCTGCGGGGTGCCGAGGCGTTCAAACTCCTCCAGACGCTCTTGAAGCGTTCCGCCCGCATGGGCAAGTTGGTCGTTGAGGATGGCGTTGACGAGCGCGGCCTGCTCGACGCGGAGGCGGATGCGGTCGCTAGTGACTTCCCCAAGTTCGGTGAGGACGGTGAAGTTTTCGAGCCATTCGCGGGGGAGGATGCCGTAGGTCCCGTCGTCGAGTCGGACGGCGTGCTGTCCTTGTTTGGCGGCGGCGAGCAACGTGGGGAGGGGGACCTCCATTCCATCGAAGGAGATTCCGGATTTGAGGTCGAACCAATCGGTTCCTGAGGAGACGACGGCCTGTTTGGTTTGGGGCTTGCGGTAGGTTTTCCCTTCGGCGCGGACTTCCCAGCCCTGGCCGATGAGTTCCATGACCGCATTGTCGAGGAGGGAGGGGAGGAGTTTCCAGCCGAGTTCCTCGGCCCAGGAGCGGGAGTTGTATCGGAAGCCGAGTTTGCGGAGGGAATCCCGGAGATGCTCTTCGGCTTCGGGGTCTCGCTGGATGAGTGCGCGTCCGTCGAGGATGCGGTCGTTGGGGTCGTTTTCTTCGCAGGTAATGTTTCCGTACTGGAAGGAGAGTTCGGCGTGGAGCTGTTCCTGGCCCTGGTATTTGAATTGGGCGGTGCGGACGTAGAGGTGGCCGATGGGGGGCGCGTCTTCGCGGTAGTGCCGCAGGGCTTCGGGGAAGGAATCGGTGTCGAGGTCGGTTTGAGTGGCGAGTGAGGCGGAGAGTGCGTTGGAGGTTGCGTAGTCGAGGCGGAGGGTTCCACGGAGTAGGAATTGCTGGGAGAGTTCCTCGGCGCGTCGAAGATTGGCGCGAAGGAGTTGGTTTCGGCAGAGGAGCCAGGCGGGCGGGGCAGGGCGTCCAGGTGCCTGGCACTGCATTCGCACCTCTGAGAAGGGGATGTCTTTCCCCGTATGTGCCAGTTGGCAAGTGAACTCGTACAAATCCAATTCCACCAGCGGGCGGCAGGCAATGTGCAAATCTGCAGCCGTCCCGAACGAGAGTGCGAGCGGGTGCATTTGGATGGTGCCCTCGCGTGCGTCAGCCCAGCGGAGATTCGGGAAGCCGATGAGAGCCTCGAAGAGTTGTTCGCAAGAGGCGGGAACGTGGTGGAGGTTGGGGTGTTCGGGCGGGGCTGCACGGAAAGGCGTGAGGAGTCCCAGCAGGGTGGCGTCCATTTTCGTGGGTAGCGGGGTCCCTGCCTCCCAGGTGAATGGGCGGCATGCGGAAGGTTTCTGACCAGGAGCGGCAGGCGTGCGCCACCAGGTTTCGATGGGGCAGGTGCGCTGGTCGGGACGCTGCTTGTCTGGACGCACAACGTAGAGGATTTCCTGGGTTAAGGAGGAATCGACCTCGGGACGCGTTTCGGGGACTCGGACTCCATGGGCGAGCGCTGCAAGATAGTTCAACGCTTCGGCGGCTTCGGGACTGAGTTCCTCTTCGGGCTTTTTGCGTCGTCGTGGCGTATCGTATTCGAGCCGTGGGGAATCCTCGGTGTTGTTGGTGGGGAAGTGGAGGCGTCGTGGAACGGAGCGTTTGAGAGCCTTGGCGAGGTCCTGGAACTTGTCTGCGAGTAGGAGTGCGCACCAAAGGTGCGTGCAGGGATTTCCTGCGAGTGCGGTTTCGCAGGAACAGTGTGGCACGAGGAGATTGTTTTCGAGTTGGAAGGAGGCGTTGGTGCCGTCGGAAAACTCAAGGGAGATGGATTCATCGCCGCCCCAGAGGCGTGTGGCATTTGGGACGAGAGCCTCTCCACCGTGCCGGATTTCCTGCGGGAAGCAGTTGGCGAAGCGTTCGCTGGGGAGCACGGGGGACCTCCGTTACTCCTCGGAAGGGGGCATGACCAGGTCGTCGAGTTTATCGGCGAGGAGCGGGCAGACCTGTCGGAAGTTGCAGCGGAGGCAATGCCGTTCAGCGGGGCGCGGCTCGAAGTCCTGCTCTTGGGCGAGATTGTTGTCCGGGTCGGCAAGGATATCCTTCATTGCCTTGTGGCTGATGAGGATTTTCTTGCGGGTCATGTCGAGCATGCCTTGGGTGATGTTGTGGAAGGAGGTGCGTCCTCCGTCGCGGAGGATGACTCCCTGAAGGCGAATTTTATCGAAGGGGACGTTCCATTTCTGCATGGCGTAGAGCGCATAGCAGGCGAGTTGGTGCTGTAGGGTATCGGAGTATTCGTTGCCCGTTTTCCAGTCGATGATGTTGAGGAAACCCTCCTTGTCGTAGAATGCGAAGTCGATGGCGCAGTAGATTTTGATGCCTTCGAGTTCGAACGTGTCAAGGGTATCGATGGTGACCCATTGCTGCGCGGGAGTGGCGAGGATTTCCTGGACGATGGGGGCATGAACGAAACTGGCGAGGCATTCCTGGACGCGTTCACGGATGGGGTCGGTTGCGGAGCGTGGGAGCCTGGTGAGGGTGCCGAACTGCTTGCCGTTGCCGTAGTAGAGTTCATCGAGGTTGGTGGATTTCGGGCGTTCGCGCCACCTTCCGTGGATGCAGTCAAGCCACTGGGAGTTCATAAGTTGGCTGGCGGCTTCCTGGAGGGTAGGGACGTCGGGAAGGACTCCTGTTTCGCGTGCTTTTTCGAGTGCGCCCTTGATGAGTTCGTGGACAATTCCGCCGGCCCAGAGAATCATCGTCTGGATGTTCTTGAGGGTGTAGAGCAGGCGTGCCTCGGCGGGAGCGTTGAAGTCCCAGCCGCCCCAGGAGCCGTAATAGTTGTAGTAGTAGGCGCGCGGGCACTCCTGGAAGAGATTGGCGCGAGAAACCGACCAGGTCAGTTCGTTCTTCAGTTCCCTTTTTTCAAATGCCATTTTTGTTTCCTCCTCATGGCTGTTGTTTGACTTGTTGTCTTCGTTTCCGGAAAAAATCTTGCAGAATGGCGAGGCATTCGCTCGCCAGAAGCCCGCCCGTGGTGCGGACGGTGTGGAAGCCGTCCGGCATGGCGGTGACGTCCAGAAAGCCTCCCGCCGCGCCAGTCTTTGGGTCTGGACACCCGAAAAAAAGTTCAGGGACGCGGCAGTTGACCATTGCCCCGGCGCACATCGCACAGGGTTCCTTCGTGACATAGAGCGTGCATCCGTCCAGCCGCCACATTCCCAGTCGGCGCGAAGCCTCCTGAATGGCAAGCAGTTCCGCATGTGCCGTGCCTTGCAACGTGCTCTCAACGCAGTTGTGGGCCCGCGCAACCACTTCGCCCCCGCAGGCAATGACGGCACCGACGGGAACCTCGCCCGCTTCGGCGGCGGCAAGCGCCTCCTCGATGGCGAGGCGCATCATCGCCTCATGGTGCTGGTTGTCAGAAGAAAATACGTCCACAAGTTCCCCCGGCTATCACTAGCGTCGCTTTTTGTCCAGAAGTTCTTCGCATTGGCGGAGCACCTCTCGCATTTGCTCGGGGTCTTCAGCCTCGTGGATTCGCTGGATGAAATCGGTATCGCGGCAGAGGGCGGCGATTCGCGCGAGAACGGCGAGGTGGAGTTCACTGTCTAGAAGGCAGGAGAGAATCAGGAGGGAAGTGGGCTTGCCGTCGGGTGCGGAGTTGAAGAAAGCGGGACGGGCAAGGCGTGCAATGCAGAGGAAAGAATCGGAGAAGTATCCTTCATCGCGGACGAGGGTGTGTGGGATGGCGACTCCCATTCCGATGTTGGTGGTATCCATTTCCTCGCGGCGGAGGATTTCGGCTTCGAGGTCGGCGGGGTCGTAGAGGAATCCGCTGTTTTCCGCCAGGGAGACGAGTGCTTTGACGATGGAGGATCGGGAGGTTCCAGGCAGGGCGTCGGCGATGCATCCATCGGGGCAGAGTTCGTCCAAAGATGTTTTTTCACGGCGCATTTCATGGCGTTTGGTGTCCGTGATGACACGCTGGGAGTACCAGAAGTCCAAATCCTCCTGGAAAAAGAGCAGAGCGTCTCCACGGGAGGTGGAGGGAAGTTCGCCCTGGACAGCGAGGGAGCGCAGTTCTCCTGGCTCCATTTTCAACGAGGCTGCGGCCTCTTCCAATGTCAATAACTTGCGGTTCATTTGTTGCGCATGTTTGCGAGGAATGTGCGCGTGCGTTCCTGGGTGGGGTGGAGGATGACGTCGTTGGCAGGACCCTGCTCGACGATGACGCCCTCCGCCATGAAGATGACGCGGTCGGAAACGTTGCGCGCGAACTCGATTTCGTGGGTGACGATGACCATGGTCATATGCTCGGCGGCGAGGTCGCGGATGACCTTGAGGATTTCTCCGGTGAGTTCGGGGTCGAGGGCGGAGGTCGGCTCGTCAAAAAAGAGGATTTCAGGATTGTTGATGAGAGCCCGTGCGATGGAGACGCGCTGCTGCTGTCCGCCAGAGAGTTGGAATGGGTAGTAGTCCCCGCGGTCGGCGAGTCCCATTTTCTGGAGGAGGAGTTCTGCGTCATGGATGACCTCGTTCTTGTCGCGTTTTTGGACGCTGATGGGCGCGTCGATGATGTTTTTCATGACGGACCAGTGCGGGAAGAGGTTGAAGTTCTGGAAGACGAGTCCGAACTTCTGTCGGACGAGCCGAAGGGTTTCCGGGGAGGCGTATTGCTTGGTGTCGCGTGCGGCACTTTGGCAGACGATGGTGTCTCCGAACGCAAGCATTCCCGAGGTCATGGTTTCGAGGAGGGTGCAGCAACGGAGGAGGGTGGACTTGCCGGAGCCGGAAGGGCCGATGATGGAGACGACCTCGCCCTGGTGGACATCCAGGGAGATGTCCTTGAGGACGGTGAGGTTATCGAAACTCTTGGAGAGATGCTCGATGTGGAGGACGGGCGCTTTGTTGAGATTCAGTTGAGTCATGGCTTCCCCCTAACGATAGTAGTTCAGGTACTTTTCAAATCGTTCCATGAGCATGGCGACGAGGAAGTTGAACACGTAGTAGAAGACGCCGGCGGCAATCAGGGGGATCATCGTGGTTCTGGCGCTGGACCACTGCCTTGCAACGGAAAACATCTCGGGAATGGTGAGGGTGAAGGCCAGCGATGTGTCCTTGACCAGTGTGATGACTTCGTTGGTGACTGGCGGCAGAATGCGCTTCACCACCTGCGGCACGATGATTTTGAAGAAGGTTTGCGTCCTGGAATAGCCCAGCACTTGCGCGGCTTCGTACTGCCCCAGGGGAATCGCCTCGATTCCAGCCCGGTATATCTCCGCAAAATACGCCGCGTAGTTCACGGAGAAGCCGATGATGACCGCTAAGAAACGGTAGGTGTCCGTCAAGGGCATCTTGAAGATATAGTAGGGACCGTAGAACACCAGGAACAACTGCAACATCAACGGTGTTCCGCGCAGTACACTGATGCAGAAACGCGCCAGTTGTTTGAGCACGGTGAACTTCGACATACGGCACAATGCCACCAGCAACCCCAATGGCAGCGAAAAGAATAGCGTCCAGCAAAAGATACTGATGGAGTATGATAGTCCCTCCAGGAGTTGCAGAAGCATTCTGCCGTAGTTCATGGTACCCTACCTGAGTTTATTCGGCCTTGAGGATGATGACATTTTCGCCCTTGAACCACTTCGCGGAAATCTCGGCGGCTTTGCCGTCCTTGACCATTTCCTTGAGGGTCTTCTGGACTTTGTCACGCAGTTCTTTGTTGCCGAGTTTGAAGCCGACACCGTACTTTTCGCTCATGACTCTCTCATCAAGAATGCGGAAGGTGTTCTTGGTGTCGGCTATCTTCTTCTCGGCAACGCCGATGTCCAACGCGACGGCGTCGACGGCGCCGGATTCCAGGTCCATCACAGCATTGTTGTAAGTGGCGGTGACAACCAGTTTCTTGAAGGTCTTGCCAAGTTCCGCCTGGTCTCCCCCTTCGGAGAGTGCTTTCTGGACGGGGGTGTCTGTCTGGACGGCGACGGTCTTTCCGGCGAGGTCGGTCACGGTTTTGATGGTGGAATTGACGCGGACGAGAACGACCTGCGAGTTGTCCACATAGGGTTCGGTCCATTCGTATTTGTCTTCGCGACCGTTGATGGTGAACCCGTTCCAGATGCAGGAAATTGCCCCCGAATTGAGTTCCATATCCTTGGCGTCCCAGTTGATGGGCTTTTTGACGAGTCTCCAGCCCTGGCGCTTGCAGACCTCTGCGGCGAGGTCGAGGTCAAAGCCAACGTATTCTCCCGTTTCCGGGTTCTTGTAGCCATAGGGTGGGAAGTCTGCGTCAAAACCGACGGTGAAGGTGGTTTCGTTTGCCATTCCTCCTTCGTCTGTCTTGGAGCAGGCGGTGATGGCAACGATGCAGGCGATGGTCAGGAGTGCGAAAATCAGTTGTTTCATGATGGTTTCCTATGGTTGATGGGTGAATGGAGAAAACTAGACCTGTACAACATAGACGCATTTGCAGATTTTGCAAATGCGTTGTGCGAATTTTGTGGCAGAAGGGGCACAACGCTTAGGAGCACGACGCTTAGGGAACTCCTAGGGGCACGACTCCTAGGGAACTCCTAGGGTCACTACGCTTAAGGAACTCCTAGGGGCACGACGCTTAGGGAACTCTTAGGGGCACTACGCCTAGGGAACTCCTGGGGGCACTACGCCTAGAGAACTCCTGGGGGCACTACGCTTAAGGAACTCTTAGGGGCACTACGCCTAGGGAACTCCTAGGGGCACTACGCTTAGGGAACTCTTAGGGGCACGACCACTAGCCACTAACCACTAGCCACTAACCACTAGCCACTAGCCACTAACCACTAGCCACTAGCCACTAACCACTAGCCACTAACCACTAAAGAAGCGAGGCGATGGGTTCGCCGGCCTTGACGAGGCACTCCATGCCAGCGGCGGAGTGCTGGATGAGATCGGGAGCAAATTGGAGTTTGTTGGGTTCGAAGACGAGGATGATGGTGGAACCGCCGAAGCAAAAATAGCCGCATTCGTCTCCGCGCAGAAACTCGCGCTCCTGGTGGGTGGTCACAATGGAGGCAACCCCGAATGCTCCGACGGGAATGAACGCGCAAAGGCCCGCCTTTTCCAGTTCGAGCATCTTCACTTCCCGAACGTTGCTCGTGAATACGTCTATCATTCGTTCGAGCGCGATGGGGTTCACGGAATGGTATTTCCCGCGAATGCGCCAGGCGTCAAGAAGGGTCCCGGCGAGGGGGAAGTGGAAGCGATGATAATCGATCGGACAGAGGCGGCAAACGCAGAGGGACCCGCCCTCGAAACGTCGTGCGTAGTCCTTGCCTTGGGGACCGAGAAGTTCCGCAACGGTGAAGGAGGCTCCTTTGACGGGAATGCAGGTATCGTGCGAGAGAGTTTGCCAGACGGTGAGGCGTCCATCTGCCGGAGAACAGAGGCCGTCGCCGTGGAAGGGACGTGCGCCTGGTTTGACGCGTCGAGTGAAGAACTCGTTGAAGGTGCGGAAACCTCCTGCGGGAACTTCAAAGTCCTCCATGGGGATTTCCATCTTGCGGATGGTGGAATCGACGCGGGAACGCGAGAGGGTGCTATCGGCGTATTTCCCGAGGAGGCGGGAACAGAGAGAGGTCCCGAAGAGAGGCCAGGAAAGGACGCTTCTGGCCGGGGTTTCGTAGGCCAGGCGCATCAGAGAGTCCCCGAGGACCTTCTCGGTTTCGATTTGGCGAGTTTCGCGGTTGAAGACGCGGATTTCGGACATTTCTACTTTCTCTTGAAATGCGGGCCTTTGGGAGTGTCTTCGATGACCCACCCCTTGGCGTCGAGTTCCTGTCGAATCGCGTCGGCACGTGCCCAGTCTTTTGCCTTGCGCGCGGCCTGGCGTTGTTCGGCGAGTTGCTGGATTTCCTCGGGAACGTCCTGCTTTTCAGAGGGGTCGGGTGTGCAGACTGCTAGGACGGAATCGAATTTGTGGAAGAGGTCGAGGGTGGTTTGGGCGGGTTTGCCGGCGAGTTGTGCGGCGTCGAGGAGGCGGTTGGATTCGCGGATGAGGTCGAAGAGTGCTGCGATGGAGACGGAGATGTTGAGATCGTCGGCAAGACCGTCGGCGAACTGGGTTTCGGCTTTGGCGAGCGCGGGGGCGATGTCATCGGCGCCGGCATCGGGGGATTTGGTGGCTTCCTGGAGGCGTTGGAGGACGGCGTCGAGCCTTGCGAGTGCGAGGCGTGCGTCTTCCAGGGCCTTGAAGGAGAAGTTCAGGGATTGGCGATACTGTGCGGAGAGGAGAACCCAGCGGATTTCACGTCCGCTGTAGCCTTTTTCCAGAATGTCGCGGAGGGTATAGAAGTTGCCTAGGGATTTGGACATCTTCGTGCCGTCCACCATGAGGTGTGCGCAGTGGAGCCAGTAATTGACGAACTTGCAGCCGTTGGCGGCCTCGGATTGGGCGATTTCGTCTTCGTGATGCGGGAAGAGATTGTCGGACCCGCCGCAATGGATGTCAAAGGTTTTGCCGAGGTACTTGGAGGACATGGCGGAGCATTCGATGTGCCAGCCAGGACGACCCGGACCCCAGGGAGAATCCCACTTGACATCGCCGTCAGCCTCGTCCCAAGCCTTCCATAGTGCGAAGTCCGCCACGGCGTCCTTGGCGTATTCGTCCATTTTAATGCGAACGCCAGCGCGCATGTTTTCGCGGTCGATCTTCTGGAGTTGCCCATAGGACGGCCATTTGGCGATGGAGAAGTAGACCGATTTGTCATCTGCCTGGTAGGCAATCCCCTTCTCGAAGAGTTTTTCGATGAGGGCAATCATTTCGGGGATGGTCTCTGTGGCGGCGGGATAGACATTTGCCGGGAGAATGCGGAGGGTTTTGATGTCGGCAAAGAAGGCGTCCTTGTACTTGCGGGTGTAGGTGTTGAGGGGAATCCCCGCAGCTTGGGAGCCGCGGATGGTCTTGTCGTCGACATCTGTCAGGTTCATTACGTGCTTGACTTTGTACCCGAAGTACAGCAAGGTCCGCTTCAGCAGGTCTTCAAACATATAGCAGCGGAAGTTCCCAATGTGCGCAAAGTTGTACACTGTAGGGCCGCATGTATACAACCCGACTTTCCCCTCCACCAACGGCTTGAACTCCTCCACCAAATGCGACAATGAATTGTAAAATGACAACATGAGACAAATTTCCTTTTGTTTTGAAAAATCCTCCATCTTATTAATTTGCACCATATTTCCCTAAAATCAAGCACAAACAACGCTTTTTTCATGGGACTCGCGATGAAGTTTTTCGAACCGAGAGGACCAGGTCATTTCCCTAAAAAGCCGGAATCGGCGATGCGTTGCAACGCCGATTCCGAAAAAGAAAAGGGATAGAGGAGGGTGAGGGCGGGGGTTGCCCCCACGAGAGAAAGGAATTAGCGACGTGGGAGGGCAGGCGGGGTGGTGGGGGCTTCGGCAGTGGCAGTCGTATTGCTGAGAGCGGTGGTTGCGACTTTGACGATGGAAGCGATATTGGAGAGGTCGGCGGGGATGACGAGGGTATTGCTGGTTTTGGCGAGTTTGCCGAACTCGGAGATGTATTGTTCCGCGATTCGGAGGTTGAGTGCGTCGTGAGCACCGGGTTCGCTGGAGAGGACTTTGGCGATGGTGGCGAGACCATTAGCGGTGGCTTCGGCGATGAGGGAGATTTCCTTGGCGCGGCCTTCTGCCTCGTTGATGCGGCGTGCTTTTTCACCTTCGGATTTGCGGATGGCTTCCTGCTTTTCACCTTCGGAGCGGTTGATTTTGGAGTCGCGCTGACCTTCGGATTCGGCGATGGATGCTCGCTTTTCGCGTTCTGCCCTCATTTGTTTTTCCATGGCGTCGAGGACGCTGGCGGGCGGGGTGATGGTTTTGATTTCGTAGCGGGTGACCTTGACGCCCCAGGGGTCGGAGGCCTGGTCGACTTCCTGGCAGATGGCGCCATTGATGGAGTTGCGTTCCTCGAAGGTGCGGTCGAGTTCGAGTTTACCGATTTCGGAACGGAGGGTGGTTTGTGCGAGTTGTGCGCAGGCGAAGAGATAGTTGTCAATCCCATAGGAGGCTTTGACGGGGTCGGTGACGGTGAGGTAGAGGATGCCGTCGACAGAGACCATGATGTTGTCTTTGGTGATGCACTGCTGGGGCGGGATGTCGATGACCTTTTCCTTGAGGTTTTGCTTGTAGCGGACGGTGTCGATGAAGGGGACGAGTAGGTGGAAGCCGGCGTTGAGGGTGCAGGTGTACTGTCCCAGGCGTTCGACGATGTAGGCGTGCTTTTGCGGCACAATGTAGATCGATTTGGCGAGGGCGACAATGACAATGAACGCGACGACAATGAGGAATGGTACCATTCGAGTTTCTCCTTTGGGAAATGATGATTATTTTACGACGAGAACCAGATTCTTTCGGGACTGTACGGTGACGTTTTCGCCTTTGGCGTGTGCGACGTCGGAGGTGGCTTCCCAGAGGGAGCCGTGGAAGGTGACTTTGCCGCGTCCGTTGGCTGGGATGTCTTCTGCGACGACGGCGGGTTCGCCGGCGAATTCGTCGGATTCATCGGGGAGTTCGCGGCGTCGTTCGCGGCCGCCGAAGATGTTTGGCATATATTTTCGGACGGTGAAAAGGAGCACGACGGAAGAGGCGATGAAGACAATCAACTGGAGCCAGTCTGGCATGGGGAAGAGGAACATCAGCAGACCAGTGATGAGGCATCCTACGCCGAAAAAGAAGATGATGAAACCAGGTACGAAGAACTCCGCCAGCACAAGAAATGCGCCGAGGATAAGCCAGGAATAGGGAGACATGGATAAGGCAGACATGGCGATTCTCCTAGGTTGAAGGTTCGTTCGTATGTGTACAATAGTCAATTATGTACTATCTATCTTGCCAAAGGCAAATGGAGACAGAGAAAAATGTGTTTTGGGGATTTGGACGGATTTGGGATTTGCAGAAGATGGCCCTTGTGTGGTAGGGATTGACAAGCGGGAATGTGGTGCTAGATTAATGTAAAGATGGTACGCACGAAGGAGAGCAAAATGCGATTTACGGACGAACGTAAGTGGTTTCATGAAAAGCGGTTTGGGATGTTTGTGCATTGGGGCGTTTATGCGGTTGCGGGGGTGCATGAGCAGATTTGGTGGCGTTACGGGATGGCGGCGAGCGAGTACGCGAAACTGCCGCCGCAGTTCCATCCACGTGCATTCGACCCCGAACAATGGCTGGATTTGGCGCAGGAGGCCGGGATGGAATATCTGGTTTTCACGACAAAGCACCACGACGGATTCTGCCTGTGGGACACCGCCGAGACCGACTGGAATGTCATGCACACCCCATACGGGAAGGACATCGTCGGGATGCTTGCGGAAGCCTGCCATCGTCGCAACTTTCCTTTGGAACTATACTATTCCTGCGTGGATTGGCACCACCCCGCCTATCCAAACCAGGGGCGACACCACGAAATCCAAACCGACCCAACGCGTCACAACATGGAAGAATATGTTGCGTTTGTGAAACGGCAGATTCGCGAACTTTGCACGAATTATGGAACGATTCACGGGATTTGGTGGGACATGAACGTGGACAGGGTGCGTGAGCCGTCGATGCGAGAGATGATTCGTGAACTGCAACCCTGCGCCATCCTCAACAATCGCGGCTACGATGAGGGTGACTACACAACGCCTGAACGCGAGTTCGATCCGGAGCACGCCTCCCCCGAATCCCACAATGCCTTTGAAAAGCCGACAGAGGCCTGCCAAAGCGTGATGGTCAATTCCTGGGGATACCGTCGTGGCGACGACCTCCATTATCCCTCCTACCTCATTCGCTCTCTGGACAGCAATCTCGCTCGCCAGGGAAACTATCTGCTCAATGTCGGTCCCGACGCGGATGGACGGATTCCAGGCGAGCAGGCGTCCATTTTGCGGACAGTCGGGAATTGGCTTCGTCCTGTGCGGCAGGCATTTCCGATGACGGGCGTCCCTGTCGCCCTGGAGGACCCGCGGCTTATTGCGCTGCGGGATGGAGAGCATCTTTATGTGCATTGTCCCTTTGGACTGAACGCGGACTTTGTCTCGCTGGCACCTCTGTGCAACAAGGCCCGTTCCGCGACGCTGTTGAACACGGGAGACGCATTGCGATTCTCGAACGAAGAGGTTCCCTACCACATCGGCCAGGGGCATTTTCTGCGCATCCAGGGCATTCCTGAGGTGCCGTCGCCAGTTTTGGATATCATCCTGGAACCATAGGAGAACGAAATGAAACGACAGTTGTCATGCAAGGTAATTGCAAAACTCTCATCCCAACCGTCTTCACGGTGCAACACGATGGCTTCCTCGCTTGCGGTGTTTTGGCGGTTGGGCGGTAGTTTCGCCATTGCCTTATATGGATTAGCGTACTTGGGTATTTTCGTGATGATGCTGGGGAGTTCCTGGGCTGCGGAATCGACGGTCTTCCTGGTCGGAACGCATCAATACGAACTTCTGCATTCCGAGAACATGCTCACGGAGAAGACGTGCACAACGAAGCCGCTGGCGGAAGGAGTCACGGCGGACTATTCTTCGGGCAAGGGACATTTTGTGATTCAAGGTGGAAACCGTGGGGTTCGGCATCGCATTCCTCTTCCCGAATGGAAGAAAGGCGACGGGGTGTATTTGTCTTTCCGTTTGCGGACGGTGGACGCGGTTGTCGGGGATTTGGAATGGAAGAATGCCCGTGTGGACGTATTTTTCCGCGACGCGAAAAACAAGATGTTGAAGCACAACAATCCGCGTGCATTCCGTGGCATTGGGACCACGGATTGGCAGAAGTGCGAGCGTGTCTACAACCCGCCGGAAGGAACGAAATTCATAGAGGTGTATCCCGTCAATTACGGACCATCGGGCATGCTGGAGGTGGATTCTTTTGTCGTGCAATTGGTTCGGGAACGTCTGGATATGGATTCCCCTGACGGTCGCGGCGTGGCAGAAGTGTTTTCCTTGGACGACGCCTGGCGGCGGGAGACCGCAACGCGCAAGCAAATCTCCCTGAATGGTCTCTGGCAATTCCATCTGCTGAAGGACGATGAGCCGCGCGAGGTCCCGCCCGCCATCGGCACGGGGTGGGGCTGGCAGAAGGTACCGGGTTCGTGGCGTTCGGAATCCCGTTATGGAACGCCGCAGCAGAATCCCACCCCCGCTCACATCGCAAAGAGCATCCAGACCGCCATCCCTCTCCCGCATTTTGCCTGGTATCGCCGCAGAATCACCGTCCCGAAAGATTGGGACGGATTCCGTATCCTGCTGCAACTGGACGGCGTCAACGCCTCGGCAAAAGTGCATGTGGACGGGAAGGTTGTCGGTACCATCCAATTTGCCTGCGGGGAACTGGATTTGACCAAAGTGGCGAAGCCGGGGCGGGAAATCCTGGTGGAGATCCTGGTGGAGGCGTTGCCGATGGAGCAGCAGAGGGCGATGGGAGGCACGCGCATTTACAAGGATATGGGCGAACTGGCCAACAAGGGACTATGTGGCGAGGCGCGTCTGGAAGCGGTTCCCTTTGGACCGCGCATCTCGGATGTACACGTTCGCACCTACGTCGGCAGGAAGCGCATTGAGTTCAATACAGGCTTTCTGGGACTGCCGAAAGGGGACTTCCAACTCTCCGCAATCGTTCGCGGTCCTGACAACTTCGTGAAAACATTTCCACCGCAGAAAATCACGTCGGACGGGGCGGCGGAATCTCGTCATAGCGCGGTCTACGACTGGATTGCCCCGAAACTTTGGGACATTGACTGCCCCGAAAACCTCTACACCGCCGAGATTTCCCTGCTTGACGCGGCTGGGAAAGTCCTGGACGTCCTCTATCCCGAGGAGTTCGGTTTCCGTGAGTTTACCATTGATGGGCGCAACTTCCTGCTCAATGGTACCATTATCCACCTTCGTAGCATCGCGAACCAGGCTGGTGCCAATTCCGCCTATTCTCACGAGGAGGCGGTCAAGGAACTCGTGAAACGCTGCCGCGCCATCCACGTCAATTTCCTGATTGACGGTGACAAGACGTACTCGTTCATGCCTGGCAAGTTTGCGTATCAGGACGCCTATCGCCAGGTGACTTCCCGCATGGGGTTGCTCACGAGCCTCACGATGCCCAACTTCAGTTTCTTGCCTGATTTGGCCCAGAACCCGGAATCTCAAAAGCGCTTCCGCAAACTGGCGGAACAGCGCTTGCGCCGCTATCAAAACCTTCCGGGGCTCGTGATGCAATCGACTTCCCACAACCTCTGCCCCTATCCCGATATGCAGAATCCCACTCGCATCGGAAACGGCTACACTCCCGAAAAATACGGGCAGGTCAATCCCAGACGCGTCCAGGCGCTCATCGTCGATGGCATTCTCAAGGACTTGGACCCCACGCGTCCCGTCTATCACCACGATGGCGGCATGCTTGGCGATGTCCATGCTCCCAACCAGTACGAAAACTGGGCGCCTGCGCAGGAGCGGGGCGACTGGCTGGAGGACTGGGAGCACAACGGCAACGCGCCCGTGTTCTTTGTGGAGTATGGAATGCCGCATGTGGCGAGTTGGTCGAGTTATCGCGGACCGCTGTTCATTCATCATAGTCCCGCTGTGCAAACCCTTTGGATGGATGAATATGACGCAGAGACGCTGGGCGAGGAGGCGTATCGTATGGATGACGTCAAGCAAGGGTATTTTTCCCAGAAGGACATTGTGGCAAAGCAGTTTGCCAACATCCCGCGCCGTTTCTTTTTCCTGAGGGCACCTGGCGTGGATTTGACGCAATCGCTGTACGTGCGCAAGGGGCTTCGTGATATGAATGCACGCGGCATTTCCGCATGTCTTCCCTGGGACGGACATCTTCTGACACGACGCTCCACGACGGGGAGACCATCGACCATTCCCAATCCCAACGCTTTCAAGAATCTCAAGCGACCAGGACTGGTTCCTGATTATTACACCTCTGCGGGAAACTATCTTGCGGACACGATCAATGAATATGAGTTGACGCTGACGGGAAAGGCGTTCGTGGAATGTTTTGCCGACCCGCTCCAGGCCTGGATTGCCGGGGCACCGGGCAACTTCACGGAGTCCTCGTTGAATTTCTGGGACGGCGAGGAAGTGGAGAAGAGCATTCTTCTCCTCAACCATTCGCGCCATCCGCAGACCTTCCATTACAAGTGGCAGGCAGGCAACACAAAAGCCAGCGGCAGTAGAAAACTTCAGCCTGGCACGCGCTTCGAAGTCCCCGTCATTTTCCAGGCAAGCAAAAAGGCTTGTCAAATCACAATGGAAGTCACCTGCGAGGAGGCACCTGGACAGACGCGCAAATGGACGGACGCGATGACCATCAACGTGCTTCCGCGCAAGGTTCAGGCAAAGGTCCAAAGTAAAATCGGCTGCTATGATTTGAAGGGGACGAAGCGCGTTTCCACGGGCAAATTGCTGACCAAACTCCTGGGCATCAAAGGGGTGCGCGAGGTTTCCAAGGAAGCGGATTTGAAGGGGCTCCAGATGCTGGTTCTTGGTCCAGATGCGCTTTCGCAGAAACTGCCGTTCCCGCTGGAGGCCGCTTTGCAGGATGGTCTCAAATTGCTCGTGTTGCCGCAGGATGAAAAAGTCTTGCTTGGCCTAGGCATTCGTCCGAACATCCAAGGGCTTCGGGAGGTGTTCCCCGTGGACAATGCATTCCCGCTGCAACTATCCAACTGGCGCGGCGAATCCACCTCCCTGCCACGCTATCTGCAACTGCCCCCGCTTTCCCCGTATCCGCCTTATCTCTGGTGCGGGTTTGATGTCGTGCACACCTGCCGTGCCGGCAATCGGGGCATTGTCGCTCACATCCTCCCTGAAAAGCCCAGCCAGGGCAACTGGCTCCCGCTCTATCAGGGCGGATTCGATTTGCAATACGCACCGCTTCTCTTTTTCAACGAGGATTCTGCCCAAATCCTTTTCTGCCAACTGGAAGTTTTCCATCGTCAGGAACAGCCCGCTTTTAACCATTGGGAGCGTGTCGTGGACCCGCAGGCGCTTGAAACCTTTGCGCGAGCGATCGAGTTTTTGGACCAGACTGCACCCAGTGCCACGCACCGCACTTGGTATGCAGGCGGGGAGACCTTGTCGGCAATGACGGAAAAACTGACCGCGATGGGTGTCAAGGCCGACCCGCTGGAACTTTCTTTGGTCCAGCCTGGTGATGTGGTGGTTCTTTCTCGCGGGGCAAAGATTCCCGTCGTGGACCTTCAGACGAAGATTTCGTTTGGCGTGAATGTGCTCTGTTGTGGGATGACTGCGGCGGAACTGGAAACGATTGCAGGGGTGAAGGCGGTTCCCGGTACCTATTTCACGGACTACGTTTCCACCTTGCGCAAAGAACCGCTATTTCGGGGCATCGGCAACTCCGAACTTCACGTGCGCTATCCGCAGGAGTTCGATGGATTCCCCGAGGGAAGCAATGGTGGCGTCTCCCTGCATTGCGTGCGACGCGGCAAGGGCGCGATTGTTATGATGCAGTTGCCGCCTTGGACTTGGAGCCCAGAGTTCCAGGCCGTCCGCACCACCTGCCGACGCGCAGATTTTGCAATGATGCGACTCCTCGCCAACCTCGGCGCCACCTTCCAGACGGCCTTCTGCCAAAACCTTGCAGAGTATGCTGCCACCGAACATCTCGTCAATCCGCCCGACTGCACCCAGGGATGGAAAATCTGCTTCGACGACCGCAACGAGGGCCTTGAGAAAAAATGGTTTGAAGACCCGACACGTGCCGGGAAATGGAGTCACGTCAAAGTCGGAATGCCCTGGGAACATCAACTCCAGGAGCGTGTAAATTACAACGGGGCTGCGTGGTATTGTTTGGAACTTGACCTCTCCCAGCCGGCACTCCGTAGCGGCAACGTAATCCTCAGTCTAGGTGCCGTGGATGATGAATCCCAGGTCTTCCTCAATGGAAAACTCGTTCACGTTGTCGACCAAAAGACCAATCCCGATGATTACTGGCAGGCTCCGCGCGACATTTTGCTCAAGAAGGAGTTGCTTCGTCCCGACGGTCTGCAAACCATTGTGGTCCGTTGCAATGATATTCGCGGCAATGGCGGCATGGTGGGGCGTCCCATTCTTCGTATCGCCAACCAGAAGTGCTACTATGCGGACACCGCTGTCGCCGGTGACGACCCGTATCGCTTCTATCACTGGTAAATGCACGCTGGTCGTGGGCTACGCTGGCGAGGTCATTACGGGACGTGCCATTGCTCTTTCCGGGTTCTAAAAAGGATTCTCGTCCGTTGGAGCAACGGGATTGGAGACATACAAATGGCGGGTTAGTTTTTTTGTGTGGGCAGATGTGCAAAATGTCGGGAAGGTGGTATATTTATATTAGGATGCATGTCACGAGCCGCTGTGACTGCGGCTAGAACCTCTAGAACCCTAGAGAAAACCAGAAAACCAGATTTAGGAAAGGAAAGATGAGTTCAGAATCTTCGCTCAAAGACCGTAGCCTTGCTTACCATGAAGGACCGACTTCGGGGAAAATCAGCGTGGTGGCGACGAAGCCCTGCGAGACGCAGCAGGATTTGTCCCTGGCTTACACTCCTGGTGTGGCAGAGCCGTGCTTGGCGATTAAGGACACCCCCGAGGACGTGTACCGTTACACGAGCAAAGGGAACATGGTTGCTGTGGTGAGCGATGGAACGGCTGTTTTGGGACTTGGTAACATCGGTCCAGAGGCCGGGTTGCCCGTGATGGAAGGCAAAGCGGTTCTGTTCAAGCGTTTTGCGGATATTGACGCAGTACCCATCTGTCTCGGCGGTATGCTGGACGAAAAGGGTCGCACGGACCCTGCGAAGGTCATTGCGGTGACGGCTGCCCTGGAACCGACCTTTGGCGGCATCAACTTGGAAGACATCGGGGCACCCGCATGCTTCACCATTGAACAGGAACTGAAGCGGAAAATGAACATCCCCGTCTTCCATGACGACCAGCACGGCACCGCCATCATCTCCCTGGCGGCGCTGCTCAATGTCGCAAAACTCACGGGCCGCAAACTGGAAGACATTCACGTTGTCGTGAACGGCGCCGGTGCGGCGGGAATTGCGTGTGCGGAGTTCTACATTTCTGCGGGCGTTCGCCGGGAAAACGTTGTCGTGTGCGATTCGAAAGGGGTCGTTTACAAGGGACGCAAGGAGGGAATGAACTTTGCGAAGGAGAAGTTGGCGACCGAGAAGCCGTGCCGTACCTTGGCGGAAGCGATGGTGGGGGCGGATATGTTCCTAGGATGCTCCGTCGGGAAATGCGTCACGAAGGAGATGGTCAAGTCCATGGCACCGAATCCTGTGATTTTCGCGATGGCAAATCCTGTGCCCGAGATTTTCCCCGCGGACGCTTTGGAAGCAGGCGCATTCGTGGTCTGCACGGGGCGGACGGACTATCCGAACCAGGTCAACAACGTTTTGGGATTCCCCGGAATATTCCGCGGTGCGCTGGATGTACGTGCGTCCGATATCAACGAGGCGATGAAACTGGCGGCTGCGAAGGCACTGGCGGAACTGGCGAATTGCGCGGTTCCGGCGGAAGTCAAGGCAGAACTTGCCAAGGCGTATCCCGAAGATGCGGCAAAAGGAATGTTTGATGGCGAGTGCCCGTTGGCTCGCACGTATGTGATTCCGAAGCCGTTTGATCCCCGCGTGGTTCCGCATGTCGCTCGCATGGTTGCGGAAGCCGCCGTGCAGACAGGTGTCGCCAAACAACCGATTGCGGACTTCGATGCCTATGAAGCCGCGCTTGCTCAGCGTCTGAAGCACTGAGTCGCGAACGCGCCACTAGGAATGGAAATAAGAGAAATAGGAGTGATATCATGACTGCCTGGAAACGGATGACGAGTGCGCTTCTGCTGGCCATCGTGCTTTGCTTTGCGGGAGCAGTGTATGCGCAGCAGGCGGAAACGACGAATGAAGGCGGGAGTGCGTCGACGACTCTCTCCATTGTTCCAGGCAAGAGCAAGAGTGACTCCAAGACTCCTGAGAAGGCGGCGGTGACGCAGTCGGAGTTGGAAGGGCGTCTATCGTTGCGGAAGATATTCCGGGATGGCGGTTGGGTGATGTATGTCATTGCCGCGTTGTCTTTTGTGGCGTTGGCGCTGATTATCTTCTACCTATTGACAATGCGCGAGTCGGTAGTTTTCCCGAAAGGCTTTTTGATGGAGGCGCAGGATTTGGCGGCGAGCGGGGATTTGGAAGGGTTGCGTGGGCTGTGCAAGGCGAATGCCTGTCCGGCGGCGCGGATTGTGGAGGCGTCGTTGGAGCAGGCGGTGGACGGGCGGCCTTTGGATTATGAGCGACTGCGGGACGCGATGGAGGACGAGGGTGCGCGCCAGGCGGGTTTCCTGTGGCAGCGGTTGCAGTACCTGATGGATGTCGCGGTAATCGCCCCGATGGTGGGATTGCTGGGTACCGTGTGGGGCATGATGATTTCGTTTGGCGGCATTGAAAGCGGTGCCGATTTCGCGAAAAAGGCGGAAACCATGGCAAACGGTATTTCGCAGGCAATGTACACCACCTTCGGCGGACTCATCGTCGGCATCTTCGCCATGGCGCTTTATGACGTCTTCCGCGGACACCTCAACCGCCTTGTCTCCGCGATGGAGAGCGCGTGCGGAACGGTTTTGCGCAAATTGACGTTCGTGGAGAAGGGCGGTCGCAAGTAGAGGAGGACGGCGATGAACTTCCACAAGAAAATGAATACGGATTCTCCTGGATTCCAGATGTCCCCCATGCTGGATATCGTATTCATCACTCTCATTCATTTCATGGCTGCCACCCTCTTCGCCAAGTGGGAAAACAAACTCGATATTACCGTCCCCACCGCAGACAGCGAGGTCTCCTATGGTCGGCAACGCCTCGAAATCATTGTCAATATTGACAAAAAAGGCGCCATCTTCATCAACAGCATTGAGATGTCCATGGAACGCCTGCGCGAGATTTTGAAGATTGTGCACGCGGAGAGCGCAGAACAACCGCTCATCATTCGTGCGGACCAGGACACGCGCCACAAGGATGTCGTCAAAGTGCTGGATTTATGCACGCAACTGGACATTCGCAACGTGGCGTTTTCCACCATCACACCTGAAAATGCGCAATGATGGAGCGGGACAGGCAACAATTCGGCAGTTCCTGGACGTGGCTGTTGGCGGCGTTGCTGGTCGTTTTTTGCTTTGTTTCCGTGCGAGCGCAGATTGCGAAGGAGGAACTGGCGCAGGACCCGCAGCAGCAGTTCAACTACGCCTACGGATTGTACCGTCGCGGCTTCCATGACATGGCTCTGGTGGAATTGGAGCGTTATCTGAGGGCGTATCCGGACGATGCTGGCGCGATGGACGCCCAGTTGTTCCGAATTGACTGCCTGCAAAAATTGGGGCGCACCCCTGAAATGCTGGCCGCGGTCCGCGAGTTCCTGAAGGTTCATCCGGAACACAAGGAAGCGCAGCGTCTGCGTATGACTGCGGCCGACGCGCTGGTGCAAGAGAAGAATTTTGAAGAGGCCACTCCGCTTCTGCTGGAACTTTCCCAAAGCGCGAATCCAAAGGACCAGGAGTATGCGATGTACTATCTGGCGCACTGCTATCAGCAGAGTGGACGTGCAAACGACGCTTTCCCTCTTCTGCAGCAACTTGCGTCCAAACCCTTCGAGGCAGCCTTTCCGTACCGCGCATACGCCGCGCAGGCGACGGCGGCGGAGTGGATGAAGGTCGGCAAGAACCAGGAGGCGCTCGCCCTTTACAAGCGTTTGGCGACTTTCGCGGACACGCCTGCGGAACTTGCGGAGGGGGCGTTGTTCCATGTCGGCTTCCTGGAAATGAGCGCCGGGCACGCGAAGGCCGCTCTTGCCGCATTTGAAAAGACGATTGCACGCAATGCCGACGGTAAGTACGCGCGACTGGCACGAAAGTACCGTTTCATTCTTACGATGGAGGCTGGCAAGATTCGGGAATGTCTCGCGCTTGCGGACGACTGGCGGCAGCGATACCCCGATACGGACGACCATGAAATGGATTACTACCAGGCCTATGCCCTCCAGGAACTCAAGCGATACGAGGAAGCGTTGCCGTTCTTCCAGCGTGTCGAGGAGAATCCGAAGGCTCCCGCGCGCATTCGTCAGGACGCTGCGTACTATTCGCTGTTTTGCCTGATGATGGCGGGGCACATGACCGTGGCCGAGCAGAAAACAGAGGAGTTTCTGGCAAAGTATCCGCGTGCGACGGTGCGCGGTTATGTCTTGCGACTTCGTGGCGAGGTCCTGCTGAACCTGAAACGGCACGCCGACGCCGAGAAGGTCTTGCATCAGGCAATTGAGTTTTTTGCGGAGACCCCTGAGGAACGAACCGTCTCTTCGGAGTTGCTCCTCCGCGTATTGACCGAGCAGGAGCGCTGGCGCGAGGCTGCGGAACATCTTCGCTGGATGGCCGCCGCACCTGGCGCAAAAGATCCCGCAACCCTTTTGCTCCGTGCCGGCGCGACATCCCTTCGCGCCAACGACGATGCAAACGCCCGAAGAGATTTCGAGGCCGCCATCGCAAAGGCGACGAAACCAGAACAAACACGTTCCGCACGTCAGGCCCTCGCCGACATTTCCATCCGCAACAAAGACTATTCCCATGCCATCGAAATCCTCACAGCCCTCAGGCAGGACCTCGAAGGACAACAACGCGTCGACATTGATTTCTACATCGTCCAACTCCAGTATTATCTGGAACGATTTGACGATGCGCAGAAAAACCTTCAGGCATTGCTCAACAATCCCACTCTCCTCGCAAAGGATCGTGCCCGCGCACAGGCAATGCTTCTACGTCTGCTCCTTCAGGCAAAAAAACTCTCCGAAGCCCTTCCCGTCCTGGATGGTTTTCTCAATGGAGACCATGCACTGCTCGACCCCGTCGTCGACACGGAACTCCTCCAGAACATCGCTCTGCTTCTGGAGGAGAATCGACGTCCCGCCGACGCAGAGAAGGCCTGGCAATGGCTCCTGCAGCGGAAGGACGCCAGTTGGCGCGAGGCTGCCATCGCCCGCATCAATCTGGCGGAGTTCATGCTGCGTACCCCCGCACGCGCGGCAGAAGTGGAGACCATCTTGGAGCCGCTTTTGGGAGAGTGGCCGAAAGATAGCGAGACGGAGGGGCTTTCCAAAAAGGACGCCTTTTCGTTGTTGGCGGAGTCTCAACTGGTGCGAGGAGACCCGGAAAAGGCTTTGGTGACGGCGGGAAAGGCCCAGTCGGCAGCACCTGGTTCTAGCCGCGCCGAGGCTAGAACCCTCTATCTTTTAAGTTTTCTTTACCTAAATCATGAAAAAAAACCGGAAGCCGCCAACAGATTTGCAACTCAATGCTATATTTTATTGGATGACGAATTGTATACCCCAGCCGCAATGGTCGTTTCCGCTAGGTGTTTCCTGGCCGAAGGACAACGTGCCCGCGCGGAGGCGGTATGCAAGGAACTCGCCTCCAAGTACCCCGTTTGGTACTCGGAACATCCTGAACTTCTCAAACTTTTCACCCACTGAGGTGATCACTCTTTTGGTTCCCACATCTCAATCACAAGTTGGAGTGTACACGAAATGGCAAATGTAAAAATTACCATCCTTTCGGAAAAAATGCGCGGTACTTCGTTTGAACTGACAAACGAGCAGTACACCATCGGACGCGCCGATTCTGCCAACATCTGCATCCCCGATCCTACGATCAGTGGACATCATTGCACCCTTCTCCGCAATGAGGACGAAACCTATGCCGTGCGGGATGAAGGCTCCACCAACGGTACCCGCGTCAATGGCGAACGGATCACGGACGAAATCGTCACGTTGAAGAGCGGTGACATCCTGCAGGTCGGCGGTGTCGAAATCCTCATTGACATGGGGGACGAGCACCGCACGGAAATGCACACCATGACCGTCATTAACCTGGATGACACGGGTACGGGGACGATTGATTCCGCCCGTATGAAGAATCTGGGAACGCAGGGCGTCAAGACAACCCGCAAACTTCGTGAGAACAAGAAGCACAACATGATGTTCTATGGACTCATCGGTGTGTTTGGACTGGCGGTGTTGGCGGCATTGGTCTGGTTGATTCTGAGTCTGACGGGCGACGCGGGCGTCCAACCATAACGGGCTACGCCGTCGGGAAATCTACGGAAATAGAGCGAGAACAATATCCTTATGTCTGAAGAACGGAATCAGGGAGGGGGCGAACCTCGTGGTCGTCCTCCGAAAAACACGCCATTTTTCACGTGGCAACTGCTGGTGTGGGCGTGCGTATTTTGCGTTGTACCCTTGTTGTTGCTGTACACCAACCGCAAGAGTGGTGCGCGCGAGGTGGAGTTGACCAGTTCGCAGTTCGAATCCCTCTTGCTGGCGAAGCGGATTGCGAAGGTGGTCATAGAGGAACGTTCCTCTATTGCACAGGATTTGACCGGTGAGTTCTGGCCAGATGGGGCAACGGTCGGTGACGCGAAGGCGTTGCGTCCGTTCCGGGTGAAGGTGTTGTACACGGACGCGATGGACCAGGTGATTCGGGAGAACTGTCCCGATCGCAATGTCAAATCCTCCACGAATTGGTTTTTGACATTGCTGGCGTCGCCGTTGCTGTTCTTGGTGCTGCTGGTGCTGTTCTACTGGTTTTTCTTCCGTCAGTTGCGAACATCCGGACAGGGGGCGATGCAGTTTGGACGAAGTCGCGCGCGCATGATGCAGCCGACGGAGGAGAAGATTACCTTCAAGGATGTCGCCGGCATCAAGGAGGCGTTGGAGGAGATGCAGGAGATTGTGGACTACCTGAAGGCGCCTGACAAGTTTTCGCGCCTGGGCGGTCGCATTCCACACGGGGTACTTATGGTAGGACCTCCTGGAACCGGAAAAACCTTGCTGGCAAAGGCGATTGCGGGGGAGGCTGGCGTGCCTTTCTTCACCATCAGCGGTTCCGATTTCGTGGAACTCTTCGTCGGAGTCGGCGCCAGCCGTGTCCGCGATATGTTTGCCGAGGCCAAGAAGCACTCTCCCTGCCTGATTTTCATTGATGAAATCGATGCGGTGGGGCGTTCGCGATTTGCGGGCATTGGCGGTGGGAACGACGAGCGGGAACAGACACTGAACGCGCTTCTTGTGGAAATGGATGGCTTCGAGGGCAACACGGGAGTGATTGTCATTGCGGCTACCAACCGTCCTGACGTGCTTGACCCCGCTCTCAAGCGTCCGGGCCGATTTGACCGCGAAATCGTCATTGACCTTCCTGACATGGAGGGGCGCTTCGAGATTTTGCAGATTCACGCGAAGAAAATCAAATTGGACCCGACCGTGGATTTGCACATCATTGCCCGGGGAACGCCTGGCTGCAGCGGCGCCGAGTTGGCAAACCTGCTGACCGAGGCGGCCATTCTTGCGACGCGTACCAACAAGGAGATGGTGGGACTCGCCGAACTGGAGGAATCGCGGGACAAGGTGCGCTGGGGCAAGGAACGCCGAAGCCGCAAATTGACCGAGCGCACACGCCGGCTGACGGCTTATCACGAGGGCGGCCATACGTTGGTCAATCTCTACATGAAGCATGCGGAACCGCTCCACAAGGTCACCATCATTCCGCGTGGCATGGCAATGGGCGCTACGATGTATCTGCCCAAAAACGACCGCTACGACATCACGGAAAACGAGGCTCTCGATTATATGGTGATGTGCATGGGTGGGCGTTGCGCAGAGCAACTTGTCTTCCAGGAGGTCACTTCGGGGGCAGCCCAGGACATCAAGCAGGCCACCGAACTGGCAAGGCGAATGGTTTGCGAATGGGGGATGAACCCCAAACTCGGCCCCGTCAGTTACTCTGGTCGCCAGGAACACATCTACCTTGGACGCGATATCACGCGCTCCGATGACATGAGTCCAGACACGCAACGCGAAATCGACCTCGAAATCCGCCATCTCGTAGACGCTGCGGAAGAAAAAGCCAAGGAGATTCTAACCACTCACCGCGATCAGTTGGAGAAACTGGCCGAAGCGCTGATTGTGCAGGAGACGATGACAGCGGAGCAAGTCTACGCCTTGCTGGAAATGCCGATGCCCAAGGACGCTTCTGACGAGGAGGCCGCGGAATCCCATCCGGAACCGCCACCGTTGCCGACCGATGAGACCGCTGGCACCCATGAGGATGGAGGTGCTCAAGAGGGGGAAGCCGCTCCGTCGGAAGGGGAGTGACGGGAGCGAGGAGGGACGATGGAGTATGATGTTATCATCATCGGTGCTGGAATCTCGGGGATTGCGGCGGGTATCCGTCTGGCACATTATGGGCACAAAGTTCGGATTTTCGAACGACACGCATTGCCAGGCGGCTTGAACGGGTGGTATCGTCGCAATGGACGCGAAGTGGAGGTCGGTCTGCATGCGATTACGAACTTTGTCCCAGAGACGGCACGGACTGCTCCATTTAACAAGATTTTGCGGCAGTTGCGCGTAAAACGTGCGGACCTCGATTTGGCACCGCAAGGGCATTCCCTCATTCAATTTCCTGGCGCAACTTTGCGACTTGATAATGACTTCGAGCATTTTCGTGAGCAAATCCATGTGCTTTTCCCTCAGGACGCAGAACATTTCGACCGCCTGGCCGAGCGCATCTCTTCCACGGCATATTCTCCGGATACGGTGAATGGAGAATCCACGCGGTCCATTTTGGAGAAGGAGTTGTCTACGCCCTTGCTGCGGGAGATGCTTCTTTGCCCCGTGATGTTCTATGGGAATCCAAGTCCGCATGATATGGACTGGCACCTGTTCTGCACGATGTTCCAAAGCGTGCTGGCGGAGGGCTTCGCGCGTCCCCGTACCAGTATGCGTGCGTTCCTGGAGGTGTTTTTGCGTCGTTTCGAGGAAGAAGGCGGGGAATTGACGCTCGGCAACGGCGTTCGTCGCATTTGCGTGGAACAGGGAAGGGCAACGGCTGTGGTGGACGACCGCGGCGAGGTTCATTCCGCGCAGAAGATTCTTTCCTGTGCCGGCGCGGCGGAGACGCTGGCACTCTGCGACGAGACACGGCCAATCGAGGTTGCGGAGGGCGCGATGGGCTTTGTCGAGACCATTTTCCCCGTGTCGCGTCCGCCGCGCGAATGGGGTTTGGACGCATGCATTGTCTTCCATTCGGATCAAGTTTGCTTCCCGTTTGAACCGCCAACGCACGGCTTGGAGCCGTATAGCCTGCTGATTTGCGCCCCCGGCAACTATCTGGGGTGCGAGAATTCAGACGGAGCGCATACGGTTCGCGTAAGTTGCATCACCAATTCCGCCTGGTGGAACTCTCTCGCGGAACCCGCATACCGTGAAGTCAAGCGTGCCTGTTCCGCCGAACTGGCTTCCCGAATGGAAGCGTTGTATCCAGGCTTTTCGGCATTGTGCGGAGAGGCGGAAATGTTCACGCCACGTACCATTCAACGCTTCACAGGACACCATAACGGAGCCATCTACGGAAGCCCTCAGAAGTTCGCAGATGGACGCGTTGGAATCGAGAACCTTTTCGTGACGGGAACCGACCAGGGCCTCCTCGGTGTCATTGGTTCCCTCATGAGCGGAACCGTTATCGCAAACGCACAATTGACAAACGGAAACTAGAGAGTCTTCAAAATACGAACCCCACCCCCCCCCCCGAACCACTATGATTGCCATATCATTTCAGCCTATTGGAGAGCAGAAGGAACATTCCGACAGTGTGTATGTCGCCAATATCCGTGAGGCATTGGAACAGGCAGGAGCCCAGGTTGTTTCCGACGGGGAGCGCGTTGACGCTCTGGTGTTGCTGCCCACAGGCGGGGAGATTCCGCAGGAGACGCTTCAGCGTGCAGCGAGTGGCGGCTCTCCCGTATTGCTTTTGCTGACTACGCCTGATTTTCTGATGATTCCCGACGGTTCCCGATTGGGACGAAATCTCGGGCTTTCTGCAGGGTTGCAAGCGGCGGCCACATTGCGGCGTCTGGGGTGTCGTCCCAGAATGTTTTCTGGACATTGGGAGAAAGCGGCACTGGGGCGTGCCGCAGTGGAGGCCGCCGCGGCGGCACGCGTATCGCAGGAGTGGCGTGCGTTGCAGGAGCAGGGAGCAGTCACGCTGGACACGCCTTGGAATGGGGCATTGCGTTCTTTTGCAAAGCCTGTTTTGGACGCGGAACTCCATTCCGTCGATTGGCAGTCTGGACGTTTTCTGCTGAAACTGAATGGCAAAGACAGTTCTTCGTTCCCTGAGCACATCTCCTTGAGTGCACTCATTCCAGGAGAAGGGAAAACCATCTTGCTTACGGCCAGCGGCGATTTAAGCGAGGTGCCCGAGGAACTTCCCGTGCCAGGAGCGGCTCTATTCCGTCCCACCTGTGCTCCATCGGAGTTCCTGACTGCCTGCGCCGAGTGCATGTGCTCCCCACGATTTGCCATCACCCCGGAAATCCCCGAACCCTTCTGGGACGACCTTGCATTCTTCTTGCCTGCAGAACGCCGTATTCTGGGACGTGACCCTGACGAGGCAAATGCCTAGGTAACTTCTCCAGGCTAACATTATGAACTCCAGGCAAATCAGAGGTTCGTTTCTATTGCTCCTGACCGCAGTGGTCTGGGGCTTTGCGTTTGTGGCGCAGCAGAAAGGACTGGATGACATGGGGGCGTGGGCCTTCAACATGAGTCGTTTCCTGCTGGGGAGTGTTGTCTTGATCCCTGTCATTGCGGTATTGGATCTTTTCAAGGGAAAGCCACTGAGTCTTTGGGGGAATCTGGACCGGGCAGGGCGGTACAATCTGCTGATGGGAGGAATGTGCTGCGGCTTTTTTCTGGCGATGAGCAGCGCTTTGCAGCAAATTGGTCTAATGTATACAACGGTGGGCAAGGCTGGTTTTTTGACGGCACTGTACATCGTGCTGGTTCCGATAGCGGGAATGTTTCTGGGACGCCGTTCCAACTGGCTGATGCTTCTGGCGGTTCCGCTTGCGTTATTGGGTGCCTGGCTCCTTTGTTTCAAAGGAGGATTTGACACCGTCAACAAAGGGGATGTCTTGGCGGCACTGTGCGCCATTGGATTTACTTGCCATATCCTCACGATCGATCATTTCGCACCGCGTACCGACTGCGTTCGCATGGCTAGTTTTCAATTCTTCATCGCGGGATGTATCTGCGGAATCGTCACCTGGCTTGTGAAGGAACCCTTCACATGGACCATTGTACAGTCCGCTCTGCTTCCCATTCTGTATTGTGGAATCCTTTCCAGTGGAGTCGGTTACACTTGTCAAATCGTTGGACAGCGCGACGTGCACCCCGTCATTGCCTCCCTCCTGATGAGCCTCGAATCCGTCTTTGCGACCATCGGCGGGGCACTCTTTTTCCACGACCGAATGACCACGCGCGAAACCCTTGGCTGCATTGTGCTTTTTCTAGGCGTCATTTTGGCGCAACTCCCTTTCCCCAAACGAAATGGATAAGAGACTCCCTCTCTTATCCTTCGAACGCAGTTTTGCAAGCCGGGACGACCGGTATCAGGAAGGGCATCACGGTTGTTCCCGCAAACGAGGTTCCCGTTTTTTCGCGAACGGGATTTAATCAAACTGTTCCACCTTCACGACTTCGCCGTCTCTGCGCGCAGATTTGTTTGCGGCGATGCCCATCGCCATGAAATGGAGCGCTTCGCCGATGGGAATGGGAGACGGTCCGTTTTCGGCAACCATCTTGACGAAATTGTGGACGAGATACGGATGGCTGCCGCCGTGCCCATGCGGCTGGAAGTCGTCGTCTGGCGTGGCATTGGGATTGTAGACTTTCTTGAACTGTTCCAGAACTTCAGGCGGTAGTTCGTCACGCATTTCTGCGTCGGTGAAGTCCTGGTGGTTCCAGGTGACCTTCTTGCCAGGGATGCTTCGGTCGTTTTCGAGGAAGCGGTTGCGCGTGAAACTACCGTTCTTTCCGAAGATTCGGAATGTCTCGGCGTTGAGCAAATCGATGCTCTCCGTGCCGATTTCGCGGAACTCGCAGATGCGGAGCGCGGCACCATTGGCGAGTTTGAACAGCGCGGTAACGTCCGTGAAGTCGTACCACTTGAAAAATGGGTCGTGGTTCGTGTTTGGCATGCCGATGGCGCTGACGGAGACGGCGCGCGTCTGCATGACATGGATTGGTCCCGATATGGAGTGCGTCGGGTATCCCATCGGCGTGGTCTTCAGTCCACGTGAGAGATACGGTGCAATCAATGCCGCAAATTGTTCGCCGACTTTCCCCGTCGTGCGAGTTTTGTTGACTTCGCGAAGGTTGCAGGGGTTGTCAACGTCATGCGTGTATTCGCCTTCTGCGTACACGAACTCGCCGAACTTGCCCTGTGCGGCCAAACGGCGACAAATCATTGTCTGCGGGCGGTAGATGGTCGTCTCCCCAAGCATGTACTGCCTGCCCGTGCGCTTGACCGCCTCCGCGATTTTCACCCCCCAGTCGATGACTTCGTCTGGATCGGGCAACGTAATCAGCGGAACGGCACTGTAGACGTGTTTGCCCGCGTTCAGGACCTGCAGGCATTGCGGCGCGTGGAGCCATGGCTGCGTGATGACAACAACCGCGTCCACATCGGATTTGCAGAGTTCATCCAGACTTTCATAGCAGTCCTTTTCGCTGACCTTCCCCGCCATGAACGGATCGTTGAGGAACTTCTTGACTTTTTCCGCCTCGCAGTCGCAGAGGGCGATTTTGTCAACCAGCGGATGCGCCTTGAAGAGTTTGGCGAATTGCGAGCCGAATGAACCGAGACCCACGAGACCAAGTTTGATTCCCATGTGTTGTTATCCCCTTGTTTCCTGTCTAATGACGGGACGCCTGAAAATCGGCGATCTCCTGTTTTGCCTGCTGTTCGGTCAAGGAAAAATGACCCATTAGCCACGTGCAAACTTCCTCTGGTGGTTTCCCGAGTTCAAACAAGGTAGAGATGGTACCCCGACGCTGCCCCTTTTGCTGTCCTTCTTCACGTCCTTTTGTGAGGCCTTCTTCACGTCCTTGTGTGAGGCCTTCTTCACGTCCTTTTGTGAGGCCTTCTTCACGTCCTTTTGTGAGGCCTTCTTCACGTCCTTTTGTGAGGCCTTCTTCACGTCCTTGTGTGAGGCCTTGTGTGAGTCCTTCTTCGCGTCCTTTTGTGAGCCATTTTTGCTGGAAGTATTCTTCCCAAGAGATCATTTGTTCAGTCATGTTGATGTTCTCCTTTTTGTCCTTGATGTGGAAATCCAGCTGAGTGATTTCCATGATTAGGCGGGCGGTATCCGTTTTTATGTTCTGGAAGATGGTGTGGCTCGCCACGACTTCCTGAAAAGCCTTTCTGTTGCTGGCATTCTTGGCGGTGAGAAGGACGGCCTCCAGTTCTCCGCCATACGGATGGATGTCATCCTCCGTCATTGTATTTGGTGTGATGAGATTGATTCGGTAGTTCGGGATGAACGGTGTGAGTTTCTTGTCTGGGATTGCCAGGAGGTCGTGAAGTTCCCTTGTCCGTGGCCAGGGGGCGTCCGTGAGGGCAAGCACCAAGGTGATGACAGGAGCGAGACGGATGTCATCGGAAAAACTTGGTGGGAATGCCTTTGCGTTGTCTGGTTGGTCAGGCTGCAGTTCTTTCAGTTGCGTGGCGTAATTGAGGGCGTCATACAACATGCAACGAACGGGCATGCTTGCATCCGGAAAGGATTGCGCCTCAAGCCCGAGCAGCAGAAAGGTGCAGTCCATTCCACGTTTGCAGGTGACCTTTTGAAGCAGATCCCTTTCCCGTTCAAAAAAAGTCCTTTTGTTTTTTGTGCTGGTGAATACCTCCTTCGTATTCAGGGGTACCAATTCTGTGGCGGAAAGCACTTCCTCCCCGTGGAATAGATACCCATTGAAGAGAGCTGCAAAAATCTCCGGTCTCTGGAAAAATACCTTTGCCCAATGATCTAGTCGTCCCATGGAACCTCCTTTTTTCGATTGAAATCCTGCGACTTCCAGGCAGAAGGCTCCGAACCGTGAATGGAGTTTTGGCCTCCTGACACCGTTCGTTGGACACTTGATTTCGAGAGCATTGCAAAACAACCTCCAAAATGGCAAAATGTGCTGTTTACGATGGCAAAGCCATCCAGGAGTACATCGGCCACTGCTTGGAAGGCGGGTTTTGCAATTTCCTCTTAATATATCGCCAACTGCCAGTTTGTCAATTTCGTGTCCTTTTGGAAGATACTATAGCACGATATTTCTGGATATGCAAATCACTGCCTGTTAAAAAAGTTATTTACAGAATTATGAGTAGTTGCTAATTTCGATATTATCGTAAGAAGGAAAGAAAGACTACGTAGGGTTTGGGGCTGGGGATTGCGGGGAAGAAAGAAGCGTATATTTGCGAGTGGACGGATGGAAACGGATGGTGTGTCATCTTGTCGCAGTGCGACAAAAAGTGCGACAGGAAGTGGGGGTGGAGTGTGACAAGGGTGGGAGACTGCGAGAGAGGAAAGGCAGATGCAGCAGGGGAATGGAGGCGCATAACTGCCGATTGGAAGGAAGGTTGTGGCGTTTTACGGGCGAGTGGTTCTGATTTGGCACGTCTTTTGCTTAGAGAAGTCGTTGTTTTGTCAAAAGATCATTTTCATCAAAGGAGAGTAAGTATGAGCAAGATTCTAGGCATTGATTTGGGAACGACGAATTCCTGCATGGCCGTGATGGAGAATGGGAAACCGGTAGTGATTCCGAATGCGGAAGGGAACCGCACGACTCCATCCATCGTGGCATTCACGAAGACGGGCGAGCGTTTGGTTGGCGAGCCGGCAAAGCGCCAGGCGGTGACGAATCCGACGCAGACCATCTATTCCATCAAGCGTTTCATGGGCCGCAAGTTCAGCGAAGTGAACGAGCCAGTTCCGTACAAAGTGGTTGCGGGGAAGAATGGCGACGCCTACGTCGAAGTTGCCGGCAAGCAGTATTCTCCACCAGAGATTTCCGCAATGATTCTTTCCAAACTGAAGGCAGACGCAGAAGCCTTCCTCGGCGAGACGGTCAGCGAGGCCATCATCACGGTGCCGGCCTATTTCAATGACAGCCAGCGTCAGGCGACCAAGGACGCAGGACGCATCGCAGGCTTCAATGTGCGCCGTATCATCAACGAGCCGACTGCCTCCTCTTTGGCATATGGTCTTGACAAGAAAAAGGATGAGAAAATCGCCGTCTACGACCTTGGTGGTGGCACGTTCGATATCTCCATCCTCGAACTTGGCGACGGTGTTTTTGAGGTCAAGGCCACCAATGGCGATACCCACCTCGGCGGCGATGACTACGACAATGCCCTCATCGAGTGGCTTGCCGAATCCTTCCAGAAGGAGACTGGCATTGACCTGCGCAAGGACCAAGTTGCCTTGCAGCGTCTCAAGGAAGCAGCGGAAAAGGCGAAGTGCGAACTGTCCAGCAGCCAGAGCACGGAAATCAACCTCCCGTACATCACGGCTGACCAGACGGGGCCCAAGCACCTCTCCAAGACGCTCACCCGTCCGCTTCTCGAAAGCCTCACCAATTCCCTTTCCGACCGCAGCCGCACCCCGTGCGCAAACTGCCTCCGCGACGCAGGTCTTTCTGCCTCGCAGATTGACGAGGTCATCCTTGTCGGTGGCATGACCCGTATGCCGCGCGTCCAGGAATTGGCGAAAGAGATTTTCAACAAGACCCCGAACAAGGGTGTGAATCCTGACGAAGTGGTTGCCATTGGCGCGGCCATCCAGGGCGGTGTCTTGCAGGGCGATGTCAAGGACGTCCTCTTGCTGGACGTGACCCCGCTGTCCCTCGGTATCGAAACTCTCGGCGGTGTCTTCACCAAACTCATCGAACGCAACACCACCATCCCCACCAAGAAATCCGAGATTTTCAGCACCGCTTCCGACAATCAGCCTTCCGTGGAAATCCACGTCCTCCAGGGCGAGCGTTCCTATGCGAAGGACAACAAGACCATCGGCAAGTTCCGCTTGGACGACATCCCCCCAGCACCGCGCGGCGTCCCGCAAATCGAAGTCACCTACGAAATCGACCCCAACGGCATTCTCAATGTCTCCGCCAAGAACATGGGAACCGGCAAGGAGCAGAAAATCACCATCACCGCCAATTCCGGTCTATCCGAGGATGAAATCAAGCGCATGGTCGATGACGCGCAAGAGCACGCCGAAGAGGACAAGAAACGCAAGGCCGAGACCGAGACCCGCAACAAGGCCGACGCTATGGTCTACGAGACCGAAAAGCAACTCAAGGAAAATGGCGACAAGATTCCTGACAACATCAAGTCCGAACTGGAAGCCGCCAAGGAAGACCTCAAGAAGGCCATCGAATCCAACGAACTTTCCCGCATCGAGGAATCGATGAATGCCCTGGAATCCAAACTCCACTCCTTCGCTGAGGAACTTTACCGCAACGCCCAGCAGGCGCAACAGCAACAGGGCGGCCCCAACCCCGGCCAGACCTCTGGCAACAACCAGGGCGGCGATGACTACATCAACGTAGACGCCGATAAAAAATAAACCGAATTGGGTATTGAACCCGAAACATAGAAACAACCAAGGAGAAAAACAATGAACATCAAGCCGTTGGGCGACCGCGTCCTCGTCAAAGCAATCGAAGCCAAGGAAGAGATGAAGGGTGGGATTTACATCCCGGATTCTGCCAAGGAGAAGCCCCAGGAAGCCGAAGTGGTCGCCGTTGGGCCGGGCAAGCGCGATGATGATGGGAAACTGATCCCCGTCGAAGTCAAGGTTGGCGACCACGTTCTCACCAGCAAATACGGCGGTACCGAAATCAAGATTGATGACGAAGACTACAAGATTCTGTCTTCGAGCGACATTCTGGCCGTTGTTGTCCGTTAATCGTTTTCTAACAAGCATACAGGAGAAATAAACCATGGCTGCAAAGCAGATTCAGTATGATGTGAAGGGTCGTCAGGCACTGTTGAACGGTGTTTCCGCGCTGAGCAAGGCTGTCAAGACCACCCTGGGCCCGAAAGGCCGCAATGTCCTCATCGACAAGAAATACGGTTCCCCCGTCGTGACGAAGGACGGTGTGACGGTCGCCAAGGAAGTCGAACTGGCGAATCCGTTTGAGAACATGGGTGCGCAGATGGTGAAGGAAGTTGCCAGCAAGACCAACGACAATGCGGGCGACGGTACCACTACCGCCACCATCCTCGCCGAAGCCATCTTCCGCGAAGGTCTGAAGAACGTTACCGCCGGCGCCAACCCGATGGCACTCAAGCGCGGGATTGACGTCGCCGTCGAGGCCATCAATGCCGAACTGAAGAAGATGGCGGTCTCCGTTGCCGACAGCCGCGAGAAGATTGCCCAGGTGGCCACCATCTCCGCCAACTCCGACCAGAGCATCGGCAGCATCATCGCCGACGCGATGGACAAGGTCGGCAAAGACGGCACCATCACCATCGAGGAATCCAAGACCATCGAAACGACCTCCGACGTCGTCGAAGGCATGCAGTTTGACAAGGGTTATCTGAGCCCGTATTTCACCACCAACCCCGAGACCATGGAATGCGTTTTGGAGAACGCGCTGATTCTCATCCACGAGAAGAAGATCAGCAACCTGCAGGATATGCTCCCGCTGCTCCAGGTCGTTGCAAAACAGGGCAAGCCCTTGTTGATCATCGCGGAAGACGTGGATGGCGAAGCCCTGGCAACGCTGGTTGTGAACAAACTGCGTGGCACGCTGAACGTCTGCGCCGTCAAGGCCCCTGGCTTCGGCGACCGCCGCAAGGCCATGCTGGAAGACATCGCTGTCCTCACGGGCGGCACCTGCATCACCGAAGACCTCGGCATCAAACTGGAGAACGTCACCATCGACCAACTCGGTAAGGCCAGCCGCATCACCATCGACAAGGACAACACCACCATCGTCGAAGGGCAGGGCGACGCTTCCAAGATCGCGGGCCGCGTCAACCAGATTCGCCATCAGATTGAAGAGACCACCAGCGACTACGACCGCGAGAAACTCCAGGAACGCCTGGCGAAACTGGCGGGCGGCGTTGCCGTCATCCATGTCGGTGCCGCGACCGAGGCGGAGATGAAGGAGAAGAAGATGCGCGTCGAAGACGCTCTGCACGCGACCCGCGCAGCCGTCGAAGAAGGCATCGTCCCCGGCGGTGGTGTTGCACTCATCCGAGCCGCCAAGAACGCGCTGGGCAAACTCAAACTCACGGGCGACGAGGCCACTGGTGCTGACATCATTGACCGCGCGGTTGACGAGCCGCTCCGCATGATTGCGCAGAACGCCGGCAAGGAAGGCGCCGTCGTCGTGATGAAGGTCAAGGATGAACTCAAGGGCAACGAAGGCTACGATGCCGCCAACGATGCATACGTCGATATGATTAAGGCTGGTATCATCGACCCGACCAAGGTCGAGCGCTGCGCCCTCCAGAACGCCGCCTCCGTCGCCGGTCTGCTGCTCACCACTGAGTGCATGATTTGCGACGCTCCCGAAGAGAAGAAAGAAGCCCCCGCGCCGAACCCCGGCATGGGCGGAATGGGCGGCATGATGTAATCCTCCCAGCCTTTCTTTGACACAGGCCCCGGCGAGCCACCTCGCCGGGGCTTTGTAATTCCAGAACTGCCCGCGAATTGCAGGGGAAATTGCGGTAGATTGTCTTGCGAGATGGAGAAAAGGAGTTACAGTATACTTGAGAGATTGTGTTTTCCTTCAATCAAGGATGTCTAGGAAATGATCCGAAAGTGGTATATCGTCATCGTGTTGTTTTGCTGCCTGGCGTGCATTGGTGCTTCCCCATTGGAGGCGTTGCGTCAAGCGGAGGAACTGAAACTGTCTGCGGACGAGATTGTGGCGACGCAGAATGGAGCGGGGGACATCGTGGCGCAGGGGAATGTGCGTCTAGAATACGGGATTCTGACGGTGACGGCGGAGAAGGTTTCGCTGAACCGGGAGACTCTGGACTTTGCGGCGAATGGGAATGTGGTGGCGGAACTGTCGGATGGGACGGGCCGTTGGGAGGCACCTGCGATTTCTGGCAATATGAAGACGCATGAGATGAAGTTCGGACCGTATCGGGCGGACGGCGAGATTTGGCATATCGGCGGCGAAGACGCCGCCTATGACGCGGAGGGAATCGCGAATGTGCAGCGCGGCTGGGTCACCACGTGCGACAAGAAAGAACCGCACTACCGCCTCCAGTCCAAGCAAATCACCATCAAGCCCGACAAGACCTTCACCGCAAAGCACGTGACCTTGCATGTGGGGAATGTCCCCATCTTCTATTTCCCATATCTCTGGGGGGACTTCCAGGGGATGGATAACATCATTTTCAAGCCAGGATACTCGGGAAAACGTGGGTTCTACCTGCGTCTGGGACGCATTTGGCGTACTGCCAAACACACTGAAAACGGTGACGGACAAATCAGTCTCTATGGCGATTTGATGACGAAACGCGGCATCGGTCTCGGCAGTGACGCCGCCTACGAAAGCCGTGACAAGCAGCGTCAAGCCTCTTCCACACTTTACTACCTCCACGACTGGGATACCCCCGAAACGGCCCATGGCTGGAATCGCCGTTTCAAGTCTACGGACGACCGCTTCCGCATCCACGGGTATTTCCGTGAGACCTGGGACGGGGACTGGGGACCGTTCGAACGTGCAACTTTCCGTGCCAATCTGGATTATCTGAGCGATATCGACATGCTGGAGGACTGGTTCCGCCGAATCCACCGCCGCCAGCAGCAGCCTCGTTCCTTCTTGGATTTTGCGCTGGAAGGAGAAGTGGTCTCTGCTGGAATCGACCTGCGCCCTCGCATCAATGACTTCTACACCGTCGCGCAGACACTCCCGGAACTCCGCCTGGATGTCGCACGTACGGAACTCTTCCCACAGTTGCCTCTTCAATACCAGAGCAGTACCCGCGCCGGCTACTATTCGATGAAATGGCGTGACTTTGATCGCAGCCGCAAAGACCTGCTCCCCGATGACATCTGGTACGATTCCGAACTCTACCGCGACAATTCGGACTACGAGGCGTTCCGTGCTCACACCCAGCACTTCCTGTATGTCCCGACGGAGTTGTCGGACTGGTCCATCCTCACGCCTCGCGCCGGATTTGCTCTGACCTACTACAATCGTTCCAGCAAGCAACCCATCACGCAAAAAGACATCGCCGATATGATTGACCTCGACAATCCGGAGAAGACACGCTCCAAAACCATCGTCAAGGAGTATGATTCCAAAGGTGGCGATGTGACGCGATTCGCCTTCGAGACGGGCGCCGAATGGCGCGGGGCTTTCTACAGCGACTGGTTCGACTGCAAGAACGAAATCTTGCAACTTACCTCCATCCGCCACGTCGTGGAACCTTATCTGAACTACACCTATATGCATAACCCTTCTCATGACCGCGACCATCTCTACTACTTCGACGACATTGACCGCCTCGAAAAACAGCACTTCCTCCGATTTGGTTTGGACCAGCGCCTCCTTGCCAGGCAGGACAACACCAGCCGCACTTTCCTGCGCTGGCAAGCCTATTTCGACCTGCACGCCTGCCGCGACGCCGAGAATCGACGACGCGCCGGCAACCTCGGAAATCGTCTCGACTTCACGCTGCGGGATGACTTGAGCCTCTGGGGAACTCTGGTCCACGATGTCGGCGAAGGGAACCTGCACCGTGGGGAGTTCGGCGTTCGTTTCGGCAAGACAGAGGAGCCGAACTTCCGTCTGCGCTACATCTACCGCAACGACCATCTCTCGCGGAGCACATACAGCCTCGGTGGAAATCTGGTGGATTTGACGGGGGAGGACGGCTACACGAAGAAATACTTTGAATCGGCAGACATCGTGCGTGGCGAGGTGACGATTCCGCTGAACTCCCTTACGGAGTTGAACATCTCCGCTGAGTACGACTTCGAAAAGGGAAAACTTTCCGAACACATGTACGAAATCCGGCGCGACCTCCACTGCTGGAAAGCCGCGCTGGCATTCGGTTGGGACAATGATTCGTTCGAGGTGGGGATACTCCTCCAACTCACCGCATTCCCCAATGTCAAAATCGATCTCAATCTGTAACGGCGCGGGTCCCTCCTGCGCATAACCTAAGGAGAAATCAAAATGTCCGAACAACGTGCATTCAAAACCGAGGTACAGAAACTTCTGGACCTGGTCATCCATTCCCTCTACTCCAACAAGGAGATTTTCCTGCGGGAACTCATCTCCAATGCCTCCGACGCGATTGACCGCATCCGCTTCCAGTCCCTCACCAACGCAGACCTCCTCGAAGGAGATTCCGACTGGAAAATCAAACTGACCGCCGACAAGGACGCGAAAACCCTTACAGTTTCCGACAACGGTATCGGCATGAGCGAGGCCGAACTCGAAAACAACCTCGGTACCATCGCGTCTTCTGGCACCAAGAAGTTTCTGGAGGAACTTGCGAAGAACAAGGAAAACATGCCACCCGAACTCATCGGTCAGTTTGGCGTGGGGTTCTACTCTGCGTTCATGGTAGGCAGCGAGGTGACGGTCATCACGCGTCAGGCAGGTGGCCAGGCGTTCAAATGGACCTCGAAAGGCGACGGTTTCTACACCATCGAACCGGCCACGCGGGAAAAGCGTGGAACGGATGTCATCGTCAAACTCACCGAGGATAACGAAGAGTTCCTGAACGAATGGAAAATCCGCAAGACGGTCGAGCGCTTCTCGAACTACGTCGAGTTCCCGATTACTATGGACATTCGTCGCGAAGAACCCGTGCTGGACAAGGACGGTAAGCGCGTCGAAGGCGCGGAACCCAAGGTGACCATTACGGAGGAGACCTTGAACTCGCAGAAGGCCATCTGGCAGAAGAGCAAGTCCGAGGTCACCCAGGACGAGTACAACGAGTTCTACCGCCACATCAGCCATGACTTCGTGGAACCGTTGGAGACCATCCACTGGAACGTCGAAGGACAGACCGAGTTCCGCGCACTCATTTTCATCCCGGCAAAACCGATTTTCGACATGTTTGTGCCCGAGATGAAGGACAAGGGCGTCCAACTCTACGTGCGGCGCGTTTTCATCACCGACAAATGCGACGAACTTGTGCCGTCCTACCTGCGGTTCTTGCGCGGCGTCGTCGATTCCTCGGATTTGCCGTTGAACGTCTCGCGTGAAATCCTTCAGCAAAACCGCACTATCCGCATCATCCAGAAAAACCTCGTCAAGAAGGTGCTGGACACGTTGGCGGAGATGAAGAGCAAGGACGTGGACAAATACTTGAAGTTCTGGGACGCGTTTGGCCCCACCCTCAAGGAAGGCCTCCACATGGACTTCGAGAACAAGGACCGTCTGGTCGAATTGCTGATGTTTGACAGTACGGCGACCGCAGACAGCCGCAAGACCTCCCTCGAAGAGTACGTTTCCCGCATGCCTGAAGCGCAGAAGGAAATATACTACCTCAACGCCGAAGACCGCGCGGCGGCCGAAAAGTCTCCCGTCCTCGAAGCCTTCAAGGCCAAAGGATACGAGGTCCTCTTCAGTGTTGACGCCATCGACGACTGGGTGATGAACGATGTTCCGGAATACAAAGGAAAGTCGTTCCGCTGCATCTCCAAGGGCGATGTCGACCTCGATTCCGAGGATGAAAAGAAAGCAAAGGAAGAGAGCCGCAAGCAAGCCGAGGCCGACAATAAAGACCTTCTCGAAACCATCAAGGAACTTCTCAAGGACAAAGTCGCCGATGTCAAGCTTTCGCATCGTCTGACGGAAAGTGCCTGCTGCCTGGTCGGCGGCGAGTACAGCATGGGAGACCAGATGGCGAAAATCATGAAGGCCATGGGGCAGGAAGTGCCCGACGCCAAGAAGATTCTCGAGGTGAATCCCGACCATCCGCTCGTCGCCGTCATGCGGAAACTCCGCGCTCAGGACGCCAAGAGCCCCAAGTTGGAACAGTTCGTGAAAATGCTCTACGGCCAGGCGCAACTAATGGCGCAGATTCCGCTGGACGACCCGCTGGAGTTCTCCAAAATCGTCAGCAATCTGTTGGTTGCCGACGGCGAAAACAGCATCCAATAACGTGCACGAGAACGCGCGAAAGGAGGCACGATGAAAATTATCACCATCAGCCGTGAGTTTGGAAGCGGTGGACGCGAAATTGGAAAGGCCCTAGCGGAGACGCTGGGCGTGGCGTACTACGACCGTGAAATCATCGAGGAAGTGGCTCGCCGCAGTTCCGTGCATCCCGACTATGTCGAACATGCGCTGCAACGCGGCGAACTGGTGAATTATTCCACGGGCCTCCATCACACCTTCTCGTTTTTCCCCATGCAACCCAGTCCTGCCGCCGAGTTCCTGACGGAGCAGCACCGCGTCGTTCACGAACTCGGCTCCAGGGGCGACTGCGTCATTGTGGGACGAAGTGCTGACACCCTTCTCTCCGAATATCATCCCTGCAACTTCTTCATCTATGCGGATATGGATAGCAAACTCCAACGCTGCCGCGAACGTATGCAACCAGGCGAAACCATGTCCGACAAGGAACTTCTGGCACACATCCGCAAGATCGACAAGGCACGCGCCACCTACCACGACATGATTTCCGACACGAAATGGGGGGAACGCGAGAGCTACCATCTTTGCGTCAACACCACGGGAGTCCCCGTGTTGTCTCTCGTTCCGTTGCTGGCGAAGTTTGCAGAAATACATTTTGGCAATTTGAAATAGTTGAGGTGTTTCATGCCTGAAGTACAGATGGTTTTTCGTGATGGCGGGTACGCCGTCGAATTGTCCGGTAAGACCGTTGCGCGGATTGTTCCGTGCGAGGGTGCGCAGGACAGTTTTCAAGCCATTTCGGACGGTGCGTTGCTGTGGCGGCGCACGACAGCGCAGCCGCGCGTCAATATGCGGATGGAGGTATTGACGGAAGAGGTTCCGACCTTCACGATGGTGCCATCCGTGAGTTACAATGGGAATGGCTGGGGGAATTTCGCGGAATATGTCGGGGACCGCGATGAGGACGGAACGCCGTGGACGTTCGCATGGCATCGTCCCACCATCCCTGGCTGCACCTTTTCGGCAACTCCGTCCGCGTGTATCGCGCTTATGACGGAGGTCGGGGACGACACGGCGTGCTCCCTCTACCGCGATGGTGACCACGAACGTCACGTCGTCATCTATCCCGAAGAGGAAAAGCCGCGCACGCTCATGCGGCACTTCTGGGGACCTGCCTATCAGGGGGAAGGACTCCCGCGCACCGAGTTCACGGCCATCCTGCTCGTCTATCCCGCAGCCCAGACCTGCACCCCCTACGAAGGTCTGCTTGACTTCGCTTGGCGATACTACGGACACCCCATCAAGCAACCGCGGCAACCCGAAGAACTCTACCGCCTCGGAACCTTCTTCGCACGATATCTCTATCAGGAACATCGCGATGGCCTCAAGGCCTTCTGCCACGGCGCCCAGTGGCAGAAAGCACTCACTTCCTACCAGAAAGCACTCGGCAACCACGAAATCTCCTGGGTCGGACAAATCGCTTCCCTCGCCGACGCACTCCTCTTCTACCATCTTCGAAACGATGACCCCGAACTGCGAGACATGGCCTTCGCCGTTCTCGACAGTTGGCTCAAGTTCGGAAAACTCCCCAGCGGCCTCATCAAAGTCAAAATCGACTATCGCCCCTGGCGGAAGCAAAACTTCCCCGCTGGCTTCGAACCAGACATGTGGGACTTCGGCGAGACCGAGTTCGAATCCGTCAAGGGATTTATGAAAGCACATCCCGAGGGTGGCGTCCCCGCGAGTTTTTCCCAACCACGCCTTGACGCATGCAACCTCGGCGGTGCCTCCTATGCCCTCTTCGAAGCATACGACCTTGCGAAAAAATGCGGTGTCGACAAACCGGAATACCTCGAAACCGCCTATAGCATCCTCGAACATCCCATCCGTACCCAGGCTGAGAATGGACAATTCTCCAAGTTCTGGGACTATGAAGGTAATCCGGGACTGCGCGACGGCACTGTCGGCTGCTTCCTAATCCTCCCCTGTCTCGAAGCCTATCGACGCTCCCGCGAACCCAAGTACCTCAATGCTGCAAAACGCGCTTTCGACTTCTACTACTCAGAGTTCGAAAAGGATGGATTCACCACGGCCGGCGCCTTGGACAGTTACAGCATCGACAAGGAGTCCGCCAGCCCGCTCCTGCGTGACGCGCTCGAACTCCATGAACTTGTCGGCGATTCCAAGTACGTCGCAGCTGCCGAACACCTCGCCTGGTACATCTCTACCTGGCTCATGCACTATACCATCCATTATCCCCAGGACAACCCCATTACCCAGATGGGATATGACACCTTCGGACTCACTGCCGTCTCTACTCCACACAATGCCCTCGACCACTACGCGCTCCGCGATGTCCTCTCCTTTATGAAACTCGCGGAACTCACCCACAACCCGCAGTGGCACGAAAAGGCACTCGCCTTCTTCGCCTCCTCCTCGCAAGGCATCTCCGACGGCTCTCTCGTCGTGAATCACCGCCTCCGACCTATCGGCTCGCAGGACGAGGCCATCTTCCACACGCGCTGGGGACGCTATTCCGTTCCGGGTTTCTTCCCCACACAATGGTGTCCCGCCTGGCCAACCGCTTTCCGCCTCGAAGTCCTACGCTGGCACGACAACTGGGATGATTTCCGCAAGGGACTCACCTCCATCACCAACGCGATCCCCCATCTCTCCTAGGGGGATCCAGGGGAAACTCCCCCTGTCCCCCGTGTGCCCTTTATGGCAGCACACCCGTGGAGTTCAGTTGGTGGTAGAAGTGTGCACTGAGTTTGGGGATGCGTTCCAGTGTCTGGTAGTTGACGTAGACCATGCCGAAACGTTGGGAGAATCCCTGAGCCCACTCGAAGTTGTCCAGCAGGCTCCACAGGAAATAACCCTTGAGCGGAACGCCGTCCTCGACAGCGCGCGCCGCCTGCGCCAGATAGGCACGGAGGAACTCAATGCGGTCGGTGTCGTAGACGTGTCCGTCTCGCTCGAGGTGGTCCTTGCAGGCGCAGCCGTTTTCGGTGATGTAGATTTCCGGGACGGGCCAGAGTTCGGATACCAGACGCGGGGCCCAGTAGAGAACACGCGGCTCCAGGTAGAGCCAGTTCGCCACCAGGCGCGGGGCAGAGGCCGGTTTGGGAAGGATGCGGTAGCCTCGCGGGGAGGAATCATCGGCAAGAACCTCGCTGGCTGAGTAGCAGTTGAGCCCGTGGAAGTCGATGGGAGTCGCAATGGCAGCGAGTTCGGCGTCATCATAGTTGGGGCGATTTTCTCCTTCGGCTTCCAGATATTCGGGGAGATAGTTTCCTTCGCGGATGAGGGTCGTAATGTCGGCATTTTCAATGCGGAATGCACGTTTTGTGGCTGCGATATGCTCGGGAGTTTCCAGCGCAGGCACGAATGCGGCGGAATTGTCCGCTAAACCGATTTTGACGGGACTCTTGCAGTAGGCACGCAGTGCCTGCGCTGCATAGCCGTGCGCCAGGCAACCATTGTGGACAGCCTGGTTGACTTCCTTGCGAGGCAGAAGCAGACCAGGTGCCTTGCTGAGGCCGCCGTAGGCGATTCTCGTAAAGCAACTGATTTCATTGACCGTGAAGAAATGTTTCACACGGTCGGAAAAATGCTCGGCGATGATTTTGGCAAACTCTCCGAAAGCCTTGGGAGTTTCCTTGTTTCGCCAGCCGCCAATATCCTCCAGAGCCTGTGGCAAATCCCAGTGGAACAACGTCATCCAAGGCTCGATGCCGTTGGCTAGCAATTCATCCACGAGGCGGTCGTAGTAGTCCAGCCCCTTGGCGTTCACCGTCCCGCGACCAGTTGGCTGAATGCGCGACCATGCCGTGGAAAAACGATATGCCTGGATTCCCAGCGATTTCATCAATTGCACATCTTCTGCATATTTCGTGTACTGCGAGGCACCGACCAGCGGGATATCATCATTCACCACGCGTCCTGGTTCCCGGCAGTAGGTCAGCCAGTTGGTATCTCCAGCACCATCTGCCGTCACATAGCCTTCCACCTGAAAACTCGCCGTTGCCGCACCCCACAAAAAGTCTTTTGGAAATCGAATCATGTTTTTGCTCCTGAATTGGGTTTCGGTTTCAATCCATTCCCCCTGTCAAGCATTACTATATTTCCTGCACAACGCTTTTCAAACGAGACAGTCCATCTGTTGTTGTCCTTCTTGAGTTTTTGCAAAAAAGGTCTATATTAATCAAAAAAGTCAGGGTTTTGGCCGTCTGTCGTCTCTTCTCATGCAATTCTGGAGGAGTCTTATGCGAAAAGCGTTACCGTTGGCAGTTGTTATCCTGCTCTTGTTTGCAGGGATGTTCGTGTGGTGTTTTTGTCGAATCGAGCCGAGGAATGGTCAGATTGCGGTGTTGATTCGAAAGACGGGGAAGCCGTTGCCTTCGTCGGAGATTCTGGCGTTGGAGAAAGGGCAGAAGGGGATTCAACTGGATGTGCTGGGCGAAGGACGGTATTTTCGGAATCCGTACACATGGGGATGGAAGTTCTTCCCCATCACGGATGTCCCTGCCGGCAAGTTTGCGGTGCTCGTGCGCCGTTACGGGAAGGAACAGGAACACGGAAGCATTATCGCGGCAGATGAAAATTGCCGCGGCGTCTGCCGTGACGTCCTCGGAACAGGACGACATCGAATCAATCCCTATGCTTACGACGTGAAGCTATTCGACGATGTCAAAATCATGCCTGGCAACATCGGCATCGTCACCAGCCTCGCCGGCGAAGACGTCTTCTCCGGTACTGCCAACGACTATTCGGATGAAAACGGTTTCCTCGTCTCGGAAAACCGAAAGGGCGTTGTCAAGCGCGTCCTTCGCGAAGGAACGCACCGAATCAATCCATTCCTGTACAGTGTGACCATCCTCAATACGCAGCGGCAGAGACACGAGTTCAGCGGCGATGACGCCATAACCTTCCTCACCATGGACGGGTTCCCCGTCTCTCTGCAAGGCACCGTCGAGTTCAACATCGATGTCGAATTGGCACCGCGCCTGGTGCAGGTGGTGGGCGACATGGAAGACATCTTGAGCAAAATCATCCTGCCGTCCGTGCACGGTTTTGCGCGGATTGAAGGGAGCAAGAAGCAATCGACGGAGTTCATCGTGGGCGAGAGCCGACGCCTGTTCCAGGAGGATTTGGACAAGTTCCTGAAGGCAAATTGCCGCAAGTGGGGCATTGTCATCAATTCGGTGTTGATTCGTGACATCATTGCGCCGCAGTCCGTGGCGAGCATTACGCGAAATCGGGAATTGGCGCAGCAGGAGGCGAAGAAGTACGAGCAGGAAATCCAGCGTGCGCGTTCCGAGGCAGAACTGGCGCGGCAGAAGATGCTGGCGGAGCAGAATCTGAAGAAGGTTGCGGCGGAGACGTCGCAAATCACGGCGTTGATTGCGGCGAAGCAGCGCCAGTCGGAAGCGTTGGTTGCGGCGGAAACGGAGTTGGAGGTGGCGAAACTGAGGCTGCAGGCAGCGGAAGCGCAGGCGAAAGCGATGCTGAACGAGGCCGAGGCCAATCGAAAAATCATCATGAAACAGAATGAGATGCAGGTCAGTGTCCTCAAGCAGCAGGTGGAGGCATTTGGAGGTGGCGAGGGCTATGTCCGCTCCAAACTCTGGGAGAAACTGATGCCTGGCATTCAGTCGATTTTATACAAGGGAGACGAGCATGGCGAGTTTGGTCTGCCGTCCATTCAGAAGGGAGGTGCAAAATGAGCAACACGAATCCATCCACGCGTTCGTATCTGGTGGCCGGATTGGTATCCCTGGTGCTGCTGGTTTTGTTTGTCTGGGGCGGCTACCAGTGGTTCTGCTGCCGTTTCTATGTGAGACCTGGCGAGATGGCAGTCGTGACCGCCAAGTCAGGGAAGTTGCCCAAGCCGGGAACCATTTTGGTGGAGAAGGGCGAGCAAGGTATCTGGCGCGAGGTGCTGGGCGAAGGGCGCCATTTTCTGGATCCCATCCGCTACGACGTCAAGATTTGTCCGGCAATGAGCATCCCTCTGGGAAAAATCGGAATCGTGACCTCCAAGGTGGGGCGTCCCTTGCCGGCGGGAGAGATTATTGCTCCCGACCACGAAAGCCAAGGCATCTGGCGCGACGTGCTCGGTCCAGGTGTGTACCGCTTGAACCCCGAAGGATACTCGATTGAACTGGCGGACGCCATCAACATTCCCATCGGCTACGTGGGGATTGTCACCAGCCAGACGGGAAAGCCGTCGCAACCAGGGGAGTTTGCGAAGCCGGGGGAGAAGGGGGTGTTGAAGGACATCCTGCAACCTGGCCTCTACTACGTCAACAAGTACGCCTACCAGGTGAACATCATCGAAATCGGGATGAATCAGGTGACGATGTCCGCAGATGGCAAGCAGAAAAATGTCGTGCAATTGCGAAGCCAACTCAACAATGCGACGGACGCCCTGAAGGAACTGACCACAAACACGCTGAATTTCCAGCAGGAACTCCGCTATGCGCAAAATGCCATGCCACAGCAGAACGACCAGAGCAGAGGTGCGCGTTCGAACATGAAGAAAATGGTGCCCGCCAAGCAAAAGAAACCAAGTTCCCGAATGATAGCGGATGATGCGGCGCTGGAGCCGATGCCGATGTCCAAGCCAGATTCGGTGACGGAGATTTTCGGCGAAAGCAAGGCCGTGGAGTTCCCGAGCCGTGATGGGTTCAAGGTTTCGCTGGATATGACGGTGGAGTTCGAACTGCTGCCCGAGAATATCTCGAAAATCTACCTTCTGTACGGGGATTTGCCACAGGTCGTGGAGAAAATCATTCTGCCGCAGGTGCTGTCTGTTTCGCGCTTGAAGGGTTCCAGTTACAAGGCGCAGGACTTCATCATGGGGGATGGTCGCGAGAAGTTCCAGAACGATTTGCGCGATGAATTGGAGAAGACCCTCGCCGGGAAACTCATCGTCGTGCACAATGCCATTATTCGCAATGTGGACATTCCCAATGACATCTTGACCCCCATCCAGTCCGTTAGCCTCGCACGTGAGCAGGACCTCACCAATCAGGCCGAGCAGGAGACTGCCAAAAAACTCGCTGAACTGAACACGGAAACCGAACTCATCGAACAGCGACGCCAGGAGGTGCGTCAGGAAACCCAGAAAATCGTCGCTCTCACAGAGGCCGATACCCGCAAGAAAATCGCCGTGCTGGAAAATGACACGAAACTCCAGGTCGCGCAGTGGAAATTGAAGCAGTCTGAAGTCCTCGCAAAAACTGCGCAGCTACTCGGGGAAGCCGAGGCACAGGCGAAGTTCCTGGTTCAAAACGAGCAGGCAAAAGGGGAGTTCCTCAAGGCGCAAGTCCTCCAGGATCCGCAACTCATCAGCTCTTTGCACATGGTCGACGCTCTTCCCGACAAGG
>JAFRLI010000270.1 GCA_017431255.1 Victivallales bacterium | reverse complement strand
CATCTAGCACATCTAGCGCATCTAGCGCATCTAGCACATCTAGCACATCTAGCCCATCTAGATGAGAAAAAAAGAAAATGTTGCTGGAAAGAACAGAAAAACAGAATATAATATTATCTGTGGGAATCTGTTTTTCAACCTCAATTTACGAAAAGGAGTTTTTCGATGGCTTTGTTACGCATGGACACTCTCTTGAAGGAAGCTCGTCGCAATCAAGTGGCCTTGGGGGCATTTGAGTGCTGGGACAGCCTCAACGTGCAGGGAATTGCGCTGGCCGCCGCACGCACGGGAAGCCCCGTGATTTTCCAGACGACCTCCATGGAGTACGCGCCGATTGGCGGTCCCGAAATCATGGCGGACATGGTCGATTTCTACGTCCGCAAATACAGCATTGACGCAGCGTTGCACCTGGACCACGGCGCCAACATCAAGGAAGTCGAGGAGTGCCTGCGGGCGGGGTACACGTCTGTAATGCTGGACGCCTCCATGAAATGCTTCGAGGAAAATGTGAGCCTGACGAAGGACGCTGCAGATTTGGCGCACGGCTTCAATGCGTCGCTGGAAGCGGAACTTGGACATGTTGGCGGTGGCGACGGCGGCGTCGGCTCTGAATCCGTGTTGACGGAACCGAAGGAGGCCGCGGAGTTCGTGGCGCGCACGGATGTGGATTGCCTGGCGGTTGCAATCGGAACCGTCCACGGGGAATACCGTGGCAAGCCGGAATTGAGACTGGACCGCCTGGCGGAAATCGCGCAGACCGTGAAGAATCCGCTCGTGCTGCACGGCGGCTCCGGCACGCCTCCCGAACTCCTGCAAAAGGCCATTGCCCTAGGCATCGCGAAAATCAACATTTGCACGGACATCAACAAGGCCTTCCTGAACGCCATTGAGGAGACGCGGAAGGAATTGTCGCCGTCGCTGGCGGGGAATTTCTACCGTCCAGTCGTTCAAAAGATGTCGGAGAAGGTAGAGAGTTTGATTCGTTTGTTCAGGAGAGAAGGATGCTAGGCGTTGTCGGATATCTTTGTGTGGACATGATTCCCGATTTGGGGCCGTCCCCGTTTGCCTTTGTGCCAGGGCAGTTGCGGGAGATCGGAGGGACCCCGCTATTCGCGGGCGGTTCCGTCGCTAACACGGGCGGCAGCCTCTGCAAACTCGGTCTTCCTACGCGCCTCGGTGCCCTGCTCGGAGACGACCTTTTCGGCGGTTTCCTCCGGGAGTTCCTGCACACGCTCGCCCCCGAAGAAAACCTCTTCCTCAAAACCATTTCCGGAGAACCGACTGGGCAGACCATCGTCCTCAATCCCGCCGGCCAGGACCGCATGTTCCTCACATGCCGCGGAGTCAATGACCAAATGACCGCCGATTCCTTCCGCACGTTTACGGAAGGACTGGACCTCCTCCACTATGGCTATCCCACCCTGTCGCGGTTTATGGCTCAAAACAATGGTGCGGAAACCATCCGGCTCTTCCAGAATGCGCATGAACACGGAGCACTCACATCCCTCGACCTCGCGCTCCCCTCGCCAGGCACCGTCTTCTGGACCCTCGACTGGATGGCATTCCTCAAAAACGTACTCCCCGGAACCGATCTCTTCTGCCCGAGCATTGACGAACTGCGTTTCATGCTCAAGGACCAGTCCTCCGCTCCCGAAGCACTTGCCGATGCAACGCTCCAGATGGGATGCCACGCGGTCTTCCTCAAGATGGGCGCTGAAGGCTCCCTGCTCAAGGTCGCGGACACCGATGCCGCGGAAACTGCACTTGCACGCTTCGGTTCGCACGAATGGCGCGGGGTATACAAGCGGGTGAAACCCCGTCCTGGTCCCGTGGTAGGCACGACGGGCGCCGGGGACTCGGCGATTGCCGGAATGCTGGCAGGTTTGCACGAGGGACTTTCTGCTGCACGAGCGCTGGATTTAGCCAATGCCGTTGCGTCGTACAATGTCAGGGTTGCGGATTCTCTGTCAGGGATTCCGACGCTGGCCTTCCTCCAAAAAGAAGGATTTTAGGAATGAAACGTTCTGAAATCAACCGTGAAATCCGCTATGCGGAGCAACTCTTTGCCAAGTACCGTTTTGTGCTGCCGCGATTTGCAAATTGGTCGCCTGCGGATTGGAAGGCACAGCAGGGCGTCCAGGAGATTCTGGATTGCGAACTCGGCTGGGATATCACCGACTTTGGACGCGGGGACTATCTCCACGAGGGGCTGTTCCTCTTCACCATCCGCAACGGCAAACTCGGCTCCGCCCAGTATCCCAAAACATATGCCGAAAAAATCATGCTCCTGCATCCCGGGCAGACCTGCATTTACCACTGCCACGAATGCAAACGCGAAGATATCATCAACCGGGGCGGCGGAAAACTCGCATTCCGACTCTACAACCGCAAGGGAAAGCCAGGCGACAAGCCTGAGCTCGACGATACTCCCGTACACATCATGCGTGACGGCCAGGAACTGGTCATCCCCGCCGGTGAGGAACTCGTCCTGGGCACTGGCGAAAGCATTACGCTCACCCCGAACCTCTTCCATTCGTTCTATCCCGCCACCAACGAGGATGTCATGATTGGCGAGGTCTCCTCCGTCAACGACGACCATACCGACAACACATTCCTCGAGCAGGTTGGACGCTTCCCCGAAATCGAGGAGGACGAACCCGTCTACCGCTATCTTGTCTGCGACTACGCAAAATATCTACGATAACCCCCATTCAGGAGACAGCCATGGCAAAAGACATGCGCAAGTACCAGTGCAAAATCTGCGGCTATATCTACGACCCCGCGAAAGGCGACCCGGCACACGGATTCCCTGCCGGAACCTCCTTTGAGGACATTCCCGACTCCTGGAGGTGCCCCCTCTGCGGTGTCACCAAGGCGGACTTTGCGCCCATGGAAGAGGTGCCGGCCGCAGCAGAACCCGAGGAGGACTATCTGGTGAAGGTCGTGGGCAAGACGATGCTCACGAGCGACATCGTACACCTTCAGTGCCAGGCAGTCATCCCCGAAACCATCCCATTGGAACCGGGGGCATGGATGCTGTTCCATATGCCGCCGACCGACTATTGCCCCGAGGGCGTCGCGCGCCCCTTCTCCGTTGCCTCAGATTGTCGCGACAAGACGAGGGTGGACTTCATCATCCGTCGCAACCCCAAGGGCATTTGCACGCGATGGATTTTCGAGGACATGAATCTCGGAGACGCCGTTGTCCTCAAGGGACCGAACGGGACGTTCCGCCTGAGCAATTCCGGGCGCGAGGCGATTTTCATCGCAGGCGGCAGCGGGCTTTCCGCCATCCGCAGTCTGTTGTTCCAACTCCTGTCACTCGGTCCCGCCGCCCCCAAGACTACGCTCTATTTTGGGGCGACCAACCGCGCCAACCTCTACATGACGGACTTCCTGTACGCGCTGGAACATGTCCTGCCAAATTTCCGATTCGTGCCCTCCCTCAGCCGTCCCGAACCAACGGACAACTGGACCGGCAAGTCGGGCAACATCACCGTGACCGTCGGCGAAGAGTGCGGAGATTGCTCCCAGAAGGAAGCCTACCTTTGCGGCAGCCCAGGTATGCTCGATGCATGCATTCAAGTCCTCACTTCTCACGGAATGCCCGAAAACCATATCTTCTACGACAAGTTCTCAAGTTAAAATCCAAAGGATGAATGGATGAAGCGTTTTCTGATTTCTTTTGCTGTTTTTTGCGCTGGGATTCTCTCTGCCTACCAGACGGATTTCCAAACGGAGCAGGCTCGTGCCGGTTGGACCTTCTCCTCCAATATCACGCGGGAAGGCGGTGCGCTTGTCCTCGTTGGCAAGGGTGCCGAGACCACCACCCTCGCCAGTCGTCGAATGGAACGGACCGAGTTTGCCGGTCAGTTTGTGCGCCTCTCCTTTGAGGGCAAGGTCGAGAACATCGCCCAAGGCACCCAGCCCTACCACGGTGCCAAGGTCGAATGCACCGTCTCGACTCCCAGTGGTCCGCAGTACCGCGGCATCCTGCTTCCGTTCGGCGACGCGGATTGGAAGCCCTACACGAAGGTCTATCATTACCCGGCGGACGCAACTTCCATCGTCCTCAACGTGATGGTACAGAAGACCACAGGAACCTTCCACGTCCGCAACCTCCACATCGAACCCGTCGGCTATGCGCTCCCTCTCGCCACCAAGGCGAACTCGGAACTCATCGACGAAAAAGCCGAGGACAACCAGGGCGGATGGACAGACCAAGGCCCCTCCCAGGATGGAAGGCAGTTCGCGCCGTACCTCACGAAGACGGAGTTCGCGGGAATACCGTTCTCGCTCCAGAACACGGGCAAATGCGTTCTTGCCTTCAAAGACAGGGAGCATCTGCCGTACGCGCTCGACAAAGTGGAGTTCCCCGTCCCCTCGCCCAGCAAATACCGCTGCCTCTACCTCCTCCACACCACCGCCTGGACCTCCAACACAGCCGGACGCGTCCACTTCACCGACACGACGGGCAAATCCCATGTCGTTACCGTGCAGTCAGGACGCGATATCGCGGACTGGTACCACGGCAAGGCCGAACTGTCCAACGCATATCCCGCTGTGGTTGCCTTGAATGCAGAACGCCAGGAGACCGTCCTGTTCCTCAGCCGATTTCCCATTCCCGAGGCATTGGGTCCCATCGCGAAAGTGAGCTTGGAAAGCGGCAACGAATGCCCCTGGCTGGTAGTGGGGGCCTCCTTGACCAGGGAGGACATCCCCCTCCCTGAAATCAAGTACATCACCATCCAGGAGAATGACGAATGGCGCCCCGCACCATTCAAGTACGATATGCGCGTGACACCGGGCTCCATTCTCGACCGTTCCTCCTACTTCCCCCAAAAGTCCGTGGACGAACTGGGACGCATCATCAGCCGCGACGGTCACTTCTGGTACGAAAAAGACCCGCAGCGCCGTGCCCTCTTCCAGGTGAACGCATTCGCCCCATCGCAACTCGCAAAACTCGACAAAGAGTACCTCAAGGCCTGGGTCGACGAACTCGCACGCGCCGGCTACAATATGATCCGCCCGCACTTCCTCGACTGGGCGCTCCAATGGCACTCCAAAGGCGACCTCGAGTTCGACGAGACGGTCTGGGACAATTTCGAGTACATCGTCTCCCTCTGCCGTGAACGCGGCATCTACATTATGTTCGACGCCATGACCAGTTGGCGCGGCTATACCCCTGGACACATCTGGATTGGAGCGTTGCGTGAGCCCGTCAATTCCTACAAGTGGCGCATTGCCGTCGACCCCAAAGTTCGTGAAAACTGGAGCAAGGGCGTCGAAAAACTTCTGCTGCATAAAAATCGTTACACGGGGAAGCGTTTAGTGGACGATCCCATCCTTGCGATCACCATCTTCTTCAACGAACAGGAGTACGGCTTCTGGCGCACGTTCGATCCCAAGGTGGTTGCCCCGCATTGGCATGCGTTCTTGCAAAAAAAGTACAAGAGCATCGAGGCCCTGAACCAAGCGTGGGGGAATGGTGCAAAGTTTGCGTCTTTCACGGAGGTGCCCACGTGGGCACCAGGCAACTACAAGGAAGTTTCCGGCAATGACGCCGCGCTTTTCGTCTACGAACTGGAAACGAACCTGATGCGCTGGTACGAGTCTGAAATGCGCCGCATCGGCTGCAAAAACGTCCTGACAACGGGTTACAACTGCGGCAATCAGATGGCGTACAATATGCTGCGCGCGAAGTCCGACTACGTCGCGATGAACAGTTACGCATCGCATCCGGTCGGGAACAAGGTCACCCAGGTCAGCCCCATCAGCAACGGCCTGAGTTACTTCAGGAAGTTCGCTACGACCTGTCTCACGGGCAAGCCCTTCGTCATCTCCGAGCACAATATCGTCTTCTGGAACAGGTACCGCTACGAGCAGGCGTTCGACACCGCCGCGCTCTCCGCGTTCCAGGACTATGAGGGAATCACCGTCCACGGATCACCCGTCAGCTTCCACAAGGATTCCGAAATCTGGTGCTTTGTCAACTCCAAGGACCTCGTTTCGCGCGCGACCGAGTTCCTCAGCTACTTCCTCTTCATCCGCCGTGACGTGCAGCCGGCGCACACCGCAGTCCGCGTCCGCGTCAAGGAGTCCGACGTTTTCACGCCGAATGGTCTCAAGGGCGGCGTGCCGACCGAACAGAGCCGCGCCTGCCTGTTCTCGAGACTCTCCGTCGAGTGCATTCTTCCCGATAGCAAGACGCTCCCACTGCAGCCTAACGAACTCCTGCTCAAGATGAATAAGGACGCTACCGTCAACGTCGGCGAGGGCTTCACGGAGACCAAGGATAGCGCAGGCGGAAACACGGTCGGCATCGTCAACGAGTTCAAGAAGCGTGGCTACCTCTCCGCCAAGAACCGCACCAACGGAATCAACCTCTTCGAATCCGACACCGATGAACTCTTCCTCAACACGAACAAGTCCTATATGCAGGTCAATACCCCGCGCTTCCAGGGCATCTGTGGCCTCGCGGGAACCACTGCTACACTACCCTCGCTCCAGGTCAACAAGATGACGTGTGACGCCACGCTCTCGCTCGTCGCCGTGGACGGCTACGCACCGCTCCAGCAGGCGCGCCGAATGGCACTCGTCTTTGCGACCAACGCCCTCAACACGGGAATGACTTTCCAAGGCGCGGATATGGCGGTCAACACCAAGAAAGGCACCACGCCCAGCCTCGTGCTCTGCGGACAGTTCGACGTCACCATCACCAACCAGAATGCTTCCAAACTCAGCCTCTATCCACTCGACTTCGCCGGAAAGAGACTCAAGAAAATCCAGCCGCTCTCCGTCCAAGGCGACCAAGCCCGCTTCGTCGTAGATATGCGCAAGGACGGACAAGCGTTCTTCTACGAACTTTCCATGGAGTGAAACTCGTCACGAATAAAGGGATCCCATGATGAAAAACTTGCTTGCACTTTTCCTCCTGCTCTGTACAGTGCTTCTGGCGAATTACCAGATTGACTTCCAGAAGGAGGACGCTCTCCAAAAAGGCTGGACATTCGCCTCCGGCGTAACCCAGCAAGGTGAATTGACGCTCGTCAACAACGATTTTCAGTCCACCGCGCTCGCCACGCTGAAAATGCCTCTGGAGGCATACGCAAGTCGTATCATCCGCATCACCGCCGAGGCAAAGGCCGAAAAGATTGCCAAAGGCAAATTGCATTATCATGCCGCTAAAATCGAGTTCTGCGCAAACTCCCCCCAAGAACCCCAATACTACAAGATACAGTTGCCCTTTGGGGATTCGGAATGGAAAACCTATACCAAGTTCTGCTCTTTCCCTGCCAATGCCAAGAACATCTCCCTCAGTATAATGGTTCAGAAGACCACAGGCACGCTCCACGTCCGCAATCTCAAGATTGAGGTGGTCGGCTACGCTCTTCCCATCCCAGAAAAGGCGAACATGGAACTGAATGACGAGGTCGCCGAAGACGGAAAAGGCGGCTGGACCGACCAGGGGCCGACCCAGGACGGACGACAATTTGCCAGCCAGCTCGGCAAGCCAGACTTCGCCGGTATCCCCTTCCGCACGGAAAGCAACGGCAAGTGCGTTCTCGTCTTCAAATCCGACGAACACTTCCCCAGCGGTCTCGAAAGCGCAGATTTCCCCATCCGCGCAACCGAGAAAAGCCGTTGCCTCTACTTGCTCCATACCAACGCCTGGGGTTCCAAAGTGGCAGGTCGCGTTCGTGTCACCGACACGGCGGGAAAATCCCATGTCTTTGAGGTCAAGACCGACCACGATGTTGCAGACTGGTACTACGGCAAGGCCCAACTTCCCAATGCATATCCTGCGGTGACCGCCTTCAATGTGCAGCGAAAAAACACGGCGCTGTTCGTCAGCCGCTTCCCCATCCCAGACACCATGGGCCCCATTGCCAACGTCCGCTTCGAGACGGCTCACAAGAGCATCTGGCTGGTACTCGCCGCCACCCTTTCCAAGAACGACATCCCAATGCCCGAACTGAAAATCCTCACCATCCAGGAAAACGACGACTGGAAGCCTGCACCTTACGAGAGCGCAATGCGCGTACAGCCTGGCTCCATCTTGGACCGCGACCCATACGTCCCCCACAAATCCGTGGACGAACTGGGGCGCGTCATCATCCGCGATGGACACTTCTGGTACGAAAAAGACCCGCAACGCCGCGCGCTGTTCCACGTGAACGCATTCCATCCCTCACAACTCATTTACTACGACCACAAGGCAGTCGAAGCCTGGGTTGACGAAATCGCCCGCAATGGATACAATATGATTCGACCGCACTTCCTGGACGCTGGACTTCTCACCGATGCCAAGGTCCCCCTGGAGTTCAACGAAAAAGTCTGGGACAACTTCGAATACGCCATCTCTCTCTGCCGCAAGCGCGGTATCTACATCCTCTTCGACGCCATGACCAGTTGGCTGGGATACACCCCGGGACAGATCTGGAACGAAGCAGGGCGCGACCCGCTCAAGTCCTTCAAGTGGCGTATCTTCTTTGACCCCGCTGTCCGCGAGAACTGGTCCAAAGGCGTTGAGAAACTTCTCACGCACAAAAACCAGTACACGGGAATGCGCTTGATGGATGACCCCATTCTCGCCATGGCCGTCTTCTTCAATGAACAGGAGTTCGGCTTGACGCGACCATTCGTTTCCAAGATGGTCGCCCCACATTGGCAGGAGTTCCTGAAGAAAAAGTACGGCACGATCGAGAAACTGAACCAGGCATGGAACCACGAAAAGAAATATGCCTCCTTCGAAGAGATTCCGACCTGGTTGCCAGGCGTTTATGGTGGAGTTTCTGGCAATGATGCGGCGCTCTTCGTGTATAGCTTGGAAAGCAATTTGTTGCTCTGGTACGAGAGTGAAATGCGCCGTTTCGGATTCCAGGGGCCGATGTCCGGGTACAACTGTGGCAAGAGCATGTACTTCAACATGTTGCGCAGCAAGTCCAACTCTGTCACGATGAACAGTTATGCCTCGCATCCCAGCGGTTCCAAGGTCTCACAGGAGAGTCCCAGCAGCAATGCCCTCTCGTATGCCAGACAATTCGCCGCCACGCGTCTCACGGGCAAACCGTTCTTCATCACGGAGCATAATGTCGTCTTTTGGAACAAACACCGTTATGAACAGGCATTCGGTACCGCAGCCTTTGCAGCCTACCAGGACTACGAGGGAATCACCGTCCATGCCGAACCCATCAACCTCAGACCGCGCGAAATGGGCCCCTTCCGCACCAGCAAGGATCCCGTTATGCGCGCCTGCGAGTTCCTCTCCTACTTCCTCTTTGTCCGACGCGACGTGCAGCCCGCGCGCGCCGCGGTCCGCGTCCGCGTCAACGAATCCGATGTCTTCATTCCTGACGGTCTGAAGGGCGGCATTCCAGGCGAGCAGACGCGCGCCAGTCTCTTCTCCCAGTTCTCCGTGGAATGCGTTGGTTCTGATGGCAAGACCCTTCCGCTTCGCAGCAACGAGTGCCTCGTCAAGTTGAACAAGGCCGCCCATGTCACCATCGGCCAGGGATATATGGAAACTAAAGACACCGCCAATACCTCTGCCGAACTCATTGTCGCCGAACTCAAGAAACGCGGCCTCCTCTCTGCAAAGAACCGCACCGACGGAATCAATCGCTTCGAGTCCGACACGGAAGAACTCTTCCTCGACTCTCCAAAGTCCTTTATGCAAATCAACACCCCGCGCTTCCAGGGCATCTGCGGCCTCGCCGGTGCAACTGCAAAACTTCCGGCGCTCCAAATCCACAAGATGACACGTGACGCTACGCTCTCCCTCGTCTCCGTCGACGGCAATACCCCGCTCCTCGACTCCCGCAGAATGGCACTGGTCTTTGCGACAAATGCCCTCAACACGGGAATGACCTTCCAGGGCGAGGAAATGAACATCAACCTCAAATTGGGAACCGCCCCTGCACTCGTCCTCTGCGGCCAGTTCGAGGTCTCCATCACCAACAAGAATGCCGCCCAACTCAATCTCTATCCGCTCGACTTCGCAGGAAAACGCCTCAAGAAAATCACACCGTCCTCCGTTCAGGGCAATACCGCCCGCTTCGCCGTCGATATGCGCAACGACGGCCACGCCTTCTTCTACGAACTTAGCGTGAACTAGAGGGGCTAGAGGGGCTAGAGTGCGGGTTGCGGGTCGTTCTTTTTTTCGTTTGCAAAAAATCACAATGGATTTATATTAGGAAGAGGTGTCACGGAGTTGGTAGGATTGTTCAGAAAAATCACGATTGACAAAAGGAGTCGAAGCGATGTCGGTTAGTGGCAAGCGTGTGTTCATCACGGGTGGTTCTCATGGGATTGGGGCTGCGACGGCGGTAGCGTTTGGTCGAGAAGGGTGCAAAGTAGGGGTGAACTGCCACAAGAATCCGGAGGGGGCGGAGGCGACAGTCGCGGCGGTGAAGGAGGCCGGCGGGGATGGTGCGGTGTACCAGGGGGATGTTGCGTCTTCTGCGGAGTGCGAGCGGATGATCAGCGAGTTCATTGAGCACTTTGGGGGTATTGACGTGCTCATCAACAATGCAGGCGGTGCGCTGAAGATTCCGCGTGGGCACTTTGAGGACATGCCTCTGGAATACTGGAACTACCAGGTGGATTTGAACTTGAACGCAGCAGCATACACCTCGCGGATTGCAGTGAAGTGGATGAAGGAGCACGGGGTTCGCGGGAAAATCATCAATGTCGCGTCCATTCATGGTCTGGTGACGTGGGTGAAGCGGAAGTTGATTCCGTACATGCCAGGAAAGGCGGGTCTGATTATGTTTACGAAGGGACTGGCTGTAGAGGTTGCGCAGTACGGAATCAACGTCAACTGCATTGCTCCTGGTTTGATTATGACGAAGTTGGCGGACCGCTATTCTCCCGAGGATTTGGCGGCATTCCAGCGCAAGATTCCACTGGGGCGTCCTGGCAAAGTGGAGGACATCACGCCATTGATGCTGTTCCTAGCGGACGAGGAGAAGTCCTCGTTCATCACAGGGCAGACGTTCGTGGTTGACGGCGGGCAGTCCATTGACGGCGGCATCGATTCGATGCTGGAGGCGTACGAGAAATAGGAGGCGTGCGATGTGGAATGAGAAAAGCGCGATGCCGTATGGGGTTGCGAACGAGTGCCGTCGCGGTCTCGTGCGTGGAATGGGCTATACGGAAGGGGAGTACAACCGTCCGTTGGTGGCGGTCATCAATTCATGGAACGAGTACAATCCAGGACACGTGCACCTGCGCGCACTGGCAGAACGCGTGAAGCAGGGAATCCGCGAAGCCGGCGGACTGCCGTTCGAGATGATGACGACCGGCATCTGCGACGGAATGGTCCTCAAGTCCCCGCGATACATTGAACTCCCCAGCCGCAACAGCATTGCAGACGAGGTAGAACTCATCGCGGAAGGCAACAACTTTGACGCGATGGTGCTGCTCTCCACCTGCGATTCCATCGTCCCCGGCCACCTGATGGGGTGTGCGCGCCTGGACATTCCCGCGCTGCTGGTGACAGGCGGCTACATGCCGATGCCGTTTTTGGACGGGAAGTACGCAAACTACGTCGAACTCACCAATCACGTTGGCCAGACGATGCAAGGACAGTATGACAAGGCGAAGTCGCAGCGCGAGGTAGAGCGGATGTATATGCCCTGCGGGGCGTGTGGCGTGATGACGACTGCAAACAGCATGTGCCTTGCTGCCGAAGCGATGGGGATGGCGTTGCCTGGCAACGGAACGATGCCGGCCAACGGCTCCGAACTCCTGCAACTCGCCTACTGTGCAGGCCAGCAAATCATGTGGCTTCTCAAGAACGGCATCACAGCCCGCAAGGTCATCACCCGCGAGGCAATCCAGAACGCCATCGCACTGACCATCGCGATGGCCGGCTCCAGCAACCTCTTCATGCACCTGCCCGCCATTGCCAACGAGGCTGGGCTTCACGAAAAATGGTGGGCCGAGTTTGACCGCGCGTCCCGTGCCATCCCCCAAATCGTCGCGGCCTCCCCCAGTGGTCCCTATCACCTGCAACAGATCGACGCAGCAGGCGGCTCCCGCGCCATCTTGAAAAACCTGCTTCCTGTCCTGCAAGGAAACGCGCTCACCTGCACGGGGCGCACACTTGCGGAGAATGTCGCCGACGCGAAAGTCTACGATTCCGAGATCATTCGCGACCTGGACCATCCCGTCTCTCGCGAAGGCGCGTTGTTCGTGCTGTATGGTTCTCTTGCGCCCGACGGTGCCATCATCAAGACCGCCGCCTGCCCCAAGGAACTCTACCAGTTCCGCGGTCCCGCGCGTTGCTTTGATACCCTGGAGGCGGCCTTTGCCGCGCTCAACGCCAACCAAATCCAACCAGGCGACGCATGCGTCCTGCGCTATCTCGGTCCCAAAGGCGCATTCGGCACAACCGCATACGTCTTCCAGAAGGAACTCCTTGGACGCGGTCTCGGCAAGTCCTGCGCCATCATCACCGACGGACGGTACTCGGGCGCCACCTCGGGACTTTCCATCGGATACCTCTCTCCCGAAGCCGCGCTTGGCAGCCCGCTTGCCCTCGTCCAGGACGGCGATTCCATCGAAATCGACATCGAGGCGCGCCGCATCGATTTGCAAGTCCCCGCAGAAGAACTGGCACGCCGCAAGACCGCCTGGTCCTGGATTCCCGACAACGCGGGCGTTCCCCCGTTCCTGCGTCTGTTCCGTAAGAATGCCGGTTCTCTCGCAAACGGGGCCATCTGGGAGTAAGCCATGACTTTCCTATATATCATTGTTGGGATTCTAGTTCTTTTTGTCTTTTTGGGCATTTTGGCTTGTAAAGGTGGTAACGATGAAACCTGATGCAATTGCTTTTGAAAAATTGACGACTGCGGACCCCGTGCTGATTGCATGCAAGACCGTAGGCGAGGTCTTCCCCGATTTTCCTGCGAACCGCATCCTGCATTCAGGTCCCGACCTGGAATGGAAGGACATGAAAGGACCGCATCGCAAGGGAATTGTGGGAGCGATTCTGTTTGAGAAGTTGGCGAAGACGGAGGAGGAGGCGATAGGAATGGTCGAGGCGGGAGAAGTTGAATTGCGTGCTGCGAACGACTTCAACTCGGGTGCGCCCGGTGCGGGCATTTCCTCGCGTTCGATGGCGGTCCTGGTGGTGAAAGAGGCGAACAGTGGTGTGGTCGCCATTGCACCGCCGATTGAAGGCGAGCAGGGAGGTGGCCTCGGCGGTTGGGGCGTCTACAATCCTGACGTGGACGAGAATCTGCGGCAGATTGCAAACGTCTATGCTCCGTTGATGACATCTGCGCTGGAGACCATCGGCGGCATTCACGTTGCAGAACTTTTTGCACAGGGGCTGACCATGGGGGACGACAACCACACCCGCCAGGTCGCCACGGACAAGCTGTTCTTCTCCAAACTCACGCAGGGCGTCTTGGACATGACGGGTGCCACGGAGCAGGAACGAATGTCGTTCCTGCGCTGGGCAAACCGTAATTCGGACAAGCGGTTTGTGCACCACATCGGTTGTGCGTCTGCGGTTGCCTCGCTCAAATCTGCCGCGAACGTGGCCGGTTCCACACTGGTGACCGCGCTTTGCGGCAACGGTCACGAGTTCGGCATTAAAATCAGCGGCACTGGCGAACGCTGGTACAAGGCTCCCGCACCGACCTTCAGCGGCAAATACTGGAAGCCAGAGTACACGGATGCGGATTCCTCGCCGTGGTTGGGCGACTCCAGCAATGTCGAGGCGTGGGGTCTGGGTGGGCTTGCCGCAGCCGCGGCGCCCGCCTTGATGCAGATGCGTGGGGAAACCCTCTGGAATGGAATTGCGCAGTGCGAGGAAATGGCGCAAATCTGCTATGGACGCAGTCCGCGCTTCGCCATTCCCACGCTGCCTGGCGGCTACGCTCCTGCTGGCATTCTCGCCTCGCTTGCATTAGCCAAGCACATCACCCCGAAACTGCACGGCGGCATCCTGTCGCGTGTCTCGGGCGGGCAGATTGGCGTCGGCTACGCACGCGTTCCCTACCAGTGCTTCGAGGAGGCAATGAAGAATGTTTGACCTCCTGCAAAAATGCCTCGCCCGCAACGAATACCCCACACCACCCGACAAATACACGCCCGGCACCCCGTTGCCGATGTTTGAACTCTTTCAAGGTCGCATTCCCGAGGAACCTGGCTGTGCCCTGCTCAACATCGACCACGACTCGCAGCGCCTCCACGCATTCGCCCTCTTCCACGATTCCGATATTTTCTCCGATACCACCGCCGACAACCAGCACTCCTGGGAACTCGGCGATACCTTCGAACTCTTTTTCCGTCTTCCCAACCACGAAGACTACTACGAAATCCACTCCACTCCCAACAACCACCGCCTTCAACTCCACTTCGAGGATTACCGCACGCGGCAGGACGCACCCGTCGAAACCCACCTCTGCGATTTGAACGCCAGTATCTTCAATACGATTGACCGCATGAACTGCCTCTGGTACAGTCAAATCGTCATCCCGTTCTACGCTCTGGGCACCGACAAACTTGACGGAATGGCGTTCTCCCTGCAACGCTTCAATCGCAATCACCGCTGGCGGGAGAAGTACGAGATCTCCTCCACGCAACTCTACCCCGAAACCCATTCGGGACACACCCCGTACGCCTGGCACGTCATCCCCCATTCCCACTGAGAAGTTTTCATGTCCTCCTTTCGCGTCAAAGTTCTGGATACCATTCGTGCGGGGCACGGGGATGCCTCGCGCAAGGATGTGGCGCGTGAGACGGGGCTGGCTTGGGGGACGATGTTCAAGACGGTCGCATCCCTGATTCAGGACGGATTTGTGTTCGAACGGACACCCTTGCGCAATACGCAGGGACGGCCAAGCATTCCTCTTTGCGTGAATCCCGACGCCGCGCACTGGTGCGGGGTGGATGTTGGTGCCTGCGGCACTCGCTTCGTTCTCTGCGACCTCAATTTCCGCATTCTGCACCAGTCTGAAACCACGACACCGCGCTATCACGGGGCAGACGCCTTCCGCAACTGGCTTGTGGAATTTCTGGAGAGTTCTCTGGAAGCCGCCCGTGCGGAGCGTTCGCGTGTGAAGGCGCTGGGGCTGTCGATTTCAGGCAATATTGACCACGAGAGGGGAATCATTGTCTCGGGTGGGAACTGGGGCGTAAAATGGGGCGAGAACATGGAACTGGCACCCGTGGGGGAGAAACTCGGACTGCCGCTGTTTGCGGTTACTACCCAGAACGCCGCTGCCTGCGCGGAGTATCATTTCGGGGAGTTTGCCGGTTGCCCGAACCTAGTGACCATCGGGCTGGGTGCGGGGATTGGCTCGGGGGTCGTATCGCTGGGGAAGTTGTTGCTAAGCCAGCCAGGTCGTCCTGTCGGCTACATTGGGCACATTCTGATTCCGGGCAACACCCAGAAATGCACGTGCGGATTCACGGGTTGCCTGGAGGCGTTCTCGGGCGGAAACTTCCTTCGCGAAGTTGCACAACGCCGCTTCCCCTCTCGTCCCGAACTTCACGACGCCGCCGCGCTTGACCGCGCGGCCGCACGCGGCGACCAGGACGCGGTCTCCATTATGGACACTGCCGCCTCCTACAACGCCGTAGGAATCGCCGCCATGGTCCAACTCTACGCGCCAGAGGCCATTGTCTTTTCTGGCGGACAAGTCCGCGCCGACGGTTTCCTCTACCAAAGTACCCTGCGCCATCTGGAGGGGATTCTGCCGAAAGAACGACGGCAATTCCCCATCGGTATTTCATTTCTTGGCACTCGGCAATCTGCCCTCGGTGCCGCACGTCTTGCCTACGAACAGTTCATTTGAACAGGAGAAACAACATGAGCAACCTCCACATCATTGCAAGCAATGGTTCCGTTGAAGAGCGTCCTTTCGTGAAGGAAGGCGAGGTCTATCGTCTCCCGATGGAACAAATCCCCGCCGGCACCCAGGATATTGAGTTCCACTTGGAGGAGTTTCTGGCCGAAGGCGGCGAGGACGGGTACTACGTGATACCGACCGTCAGCGAGCAGAATCGTCCCTCTGGCATTGCGCGGTTCCACAAGCGCATCATGAATCTGGAAGCCAGTTACGAATGCAGCGACCTTCCCGTCTTTGGCATCTGCAAGAACGGTCGCGCTGTACTCGCCATTGTGAAGGGAATGTCACTGGACTACACGCTGGTCTTCGGTTGTGACAACAATCACTACTACATGTACCCGCGTTTCCATTTTCTGGGCGATGCCCCAGTCGAATCCCCTGAGATTCTCCTTTTGAATCTGGAAGGAAAGGACGCGACCTGGGCGGGCCTGGCACGTGCCTATCGCAACTACCAGCTGTCCATCGGAGCCTGTGTCCCGCTTGCGGAGCGTGGCAAGAAATATCCTGTGGTTGCGGAGACCACGAGGTCGATTCCCATTCGCATCCGTCATGCGTGGAAGCCCGTCCCGCCGCCAGCCAACGACCAGATTCCGGGGATCAACGAGCCGCCCGTCCACGTTGCGATCACCTTCCAGCGCGCGGGCGAAATCCTGGACAGGCTCCACGCGGCAGGTGTCGAGCACGCGGACGTCTGCCTCGTCGGCTGGAATGTCGGTGGGCATGACGGGCGCTTCCCCGATGTCTTCCCGCCCGAGCCTCTGCTCGGCACGCTGGATGACCTCAAGGCACTCATTCAAAAGGCCAAGGACTACGGCTACCTCATTTCGGGACACACCAACGTCCTCGATTCCTACACCATTTCCAAACGGTTGGACAAGAGCGACTACCTGGTCGACCGCAACGGAGAGCCGCATCGCCAGGGCTACTGGGGCGGCGGGCAATCCACTTGGCTTTGCCCCAAACAGGCCCATCTTCACTACGCGATCGAAGATTTGGACGAGTTCCAGAAACTTGGATTCCGCGGCACCTGGTACTTTGATGTGATGAGCATCCTCAAGCCCAGACCCTGCTACCACAAGAACCATCCGCTCACCCGCCGCGAATCTGGCGAATGGCGTGCCAAAACCCTCGCTCTGGCTCGCGAAAAAATCGGGGCCTCCGCCTCCGAAGGCGAATACGACTTCCTCATCGGCAGCCTCGACTATGTCCTCTATGTCCATTTTGACGTTTCCCCCAAACACTCTGAACTCGTCGACGAGTTCGTTCCGTTCTGGTTCGTCGTCTACCACGGCATCGTTACCTACAACAGTTTCACCCACACGATGAACTCCATGGTCAAGAAGGACAAGAATCTCTTCCTGCTCAACATCTGCTACGGTGGACGACCCGCCGCATACTACTACGCCAAGTTCCTCAGCAAAGGCTCTCACTGGATGGGCAACGAAGACCTCACTTGCGCCACCCAGGAGGAACTTGACTACGGAATCCAGCAGGTCGCCTGGGCATACCAGAAGTTCGCCACCATCGCCGACCTTCAAAACGTCTTCCTTGACGATGTAACCGCTCCCGCTCCCGACCAGCGAATCGCCCACTACGCAAACGGTACCAAACTCCTCTGTAACTTCGCAGACACCCCCGCCCTCATCGAAGGCCACACGGTTCCCCCTCATGACTTCGTGAAAGTCTGACAGCGTCTCCGCTTTTGACGGTGCCGACGACTGGAATTTCTTCCTCGATTTTTCCCGCCAGCTACTTGCAAAACCATCTTGCGCCATTATCTTTCAAACAAGGTCATGAGGTCAAACAAGGTCATGAGGTAATTGCAAAACTACCGCCCAACCGCCAAAACGCCGCAAGCGAGGGCGAAAAGCGAAAGCAGAGCGTGGTGACCACGCGGAGTTTGAGCGATGAAGCCATCGCGCCGTGAAGGCGGTTGGGATGAGAGTTTTGCAATGACCTCTAAGGATTCGGAACCCCAGGAAAAGCGATGGCTTTTCCAGGAAACCCGGAAGGAGAGTGAGATGTCTTTTCGAGCGATGTTGTGCGGGCTGGCGGTTGCCGGTTTGATGTCGATGATGGGAGACTGCGCCTTGGCGCAGGAGAAGCCAGCGGCGGAGGTCGCGAAGGAGCAAATTGGCACCGCAGCCCCAGAGAATGTCACGCATTTTCAAGTGACTTTGAAAGAGCGTTCCATCGAGGTCGAGATGGAGGAACTTATGATGCCGATGCGAGACGGTGTTCGTCTCTACACGGTCCTGATTCGTCCGGCGAATCAGTCGAAAGGTCCCCAGGTCATTATGCGCACGCCATATTCAGGGTCGAACCCAGACTTGAAGAAGTTCAGCCAGGAGATTGCGTCCTCTCTGGATGCAGGCTATGGGTATGTCGTGCAACACTGCCGGGGAAGCGGTCGCTCGGAAGGGGACTGCATCCCCTACCTCAACGAACGCAACGACGGTCTCGACCTCCTGGCAGCCCTTCGCAAACATCCATTCTATAACGGCGAGTTCTTCCTGACTGGCGGCAGTTACCTCTCCGCAGTGCATTTGGCATATCTCAAGGACAAGCCGGCGGATGTCAAAGGCGCGTTTCTTTCCGTCATGGAGGACAACCGCTACAATATCATCTACAGAAACGGTCTCTTCAAAATGGGGTTGCACGGCTCCTGGTATGCGAAGAGCATGTATAAGAAAAAGGCACTCAGGCATAAAAAGAATTTCAGCGAGGAGGCCTGGCGGATCCTGCCGCTGTCCAACTTCAGCCGCTCGGTGTTTGGCGAGGAGGCCCCACTCAGCGAGGATATGCGCCATCCAAATCCCGAGGACCCGTACTGGAAGACCCCGCAAGGAGGCTCCGAGTATTATGGGGCATTGGAAAATCTGGACATTCCTGTCGCCATCGTCACTGCCTGGTACGATATCTTTACGGAGGGAATCATTGACATGTGGCACCGCCTTTCTCCCGAACGCCGTGCGCGCTGCCCCCTTCTGATAACTCCCTGGAGCCATGGTTGGAACCACGGGCCAAAGGACTTCATCATTTCCAAAGAGGATGGAGACGTGCAAGGGTCAAAAGTGATATTGGAATGGTTTGAGCACATCCGCAAGGGCACTCCCATGACCTTCCTTCCCGAAGGTGGCGTAAAATGGTTTAATCAGTTCGGCACAAAATGGGAAACGGGAGATGACCTGCCATACGGCAAGAAATCCCTCCGTCTTTTCCTCAACCAGAAACGGACTTTGGACACCGCTCCCAAACCCCAAGGAGAACTCACCTACACCTATATTCCTGTTTCTCCCGCAACATTCCCTGGCGGCTGCAGCAACACCTTCGGCGGAATGGTCGCCCAGCCACAACCGAATTTCCGCTACGACGTCCTCTCCTTCCTCACAAAACCCTTCGAGGAACCCGTCCAGGTCTGCGGACAATCCGAACTCGAACTCCATGTCCGCAGCGACTGCCCCGACACCTGCTTCTATGCACGCGTCTCCATTGTGAAGGACGGCGTCGCATACTGCCTTCGCGACGACATCTGCACCATCTCGCAATTTGCCCCCGAATACGTTCCCGGGCAGGAAGTCAGCCTCAAAATGCACTTCTGCGAAAACGTGCTTGTGTTTGAAAAAGGCACCAGCCTCCGCCTGGACATCTCCTCCTCCGCCTGGCCGCATTACGTCCCCCACACCAACCGCAGGGGGCTCTTCTGCGACCAGACTGGCGCCGACACGGCACACAATACCGTCCTCACGGGAACCTCCGTCCTCACCTTGCACATAGACTGAACAGGGAGCCCCGCCGGGATTTGCTTCCATTACCGGGTTTCCACTCTCACTCAGGCCGTTTTCCGT
>JAFRLI010000269.1 GCA_017431255.1 Victivallales bacterium | reverse complement strand
TCCCGTCGCCGTGTTCCACATCAGAAACTGTGAGATTCCTTGGGATGAGAGGTTGCAAAATTGGCAAAAATGTTTATCTTATGATAAGGAGTAGAATTGTAACTGTCTCAAAGGAGAGTTTTCTGCATGAAAGTCCCCCTGTTAGATTTGAAGCCGCAGTACATGCAACTCAAGGCTGAGTTGGACGCAGAGATTGCGGAGATTGTGTCGTCCCAGATGTTCATTTTGGGGCCGAAAGTCGAAGCATTTGAGTGTGCGTGTGCGTCGTATTGCCAGGCGAAGCATGCGCTGGCGGTGTCGTCGGGTTCGGATGCCTTAATCATAGCCTTGATGAACGAAGGAATCGGCGAAGGGGATGAAGTCATCACGACGCCGTATACATTCTTTGCGACGGCGGGGGCCATCCACCGTGTCGGTGCCAGACCCGTATTTGTGGACATCGAGCCAGTCTCGTTCAATTTGGATGTGGCAAAGGTTCGCGATGCCATCACGCCACGAACGCGAGCAATCATCCCCGTTCACCTTTACGGTCAATGTGCCAACATGGGACCGATTATGGAACTTGCCCGCAAATACAACCTCGTGGTGATTGAGGACGCGGCACAATCCATCGGCGCACAATGCGACGGACACGTCGCGGGGTCCACCGGCGACTACGGCTGCCTCTCCTTCTACCCCAGCAAGAACCTCAGTGCGTTCGGCGACGCAGGCGCGGTCACCGTCCAGGACGACGCCAAGTTCGAGAAACTGCACTGCATGCGGAATCACGGGATGGCTCCACGATACTACCACAAGTACGTCGGAGGCAACTTCCGCATGGACGCGCTGCAGGCGGCGGTCCTCAACATCAAACTAAAATACCTCGACCAGTGGACCGCCAAGCGCCAGGCAAACGCCGCCAAGTACAACGAACTTCTGGCAGGTGTGGAAGGTCTTACCCTGCCGCAACAGGCGCCCTGGTGCACGCGCCACGTCTTCAACCAGTACATCCTTCGCATTCACGGCGGCAAGCGCCAGAAGGTCTGGGATGGATTCAAAGCCGAGGGCATTGGCTGCGACGTCTACTATCCCCTGCCGCTTCACCTGCAGGAGTGCTTCGCCAACCTCGGTTACAAGGCAGGCGACTTCCCGGAAAGCGAGGCAGCCGCGCAGGAAACCCTCGCCATCCCCATCTATCCCGATTTGAGCGACGAACAGATCGCCTTCGTCGCCTCCACCATCCGCAAACTCCTGTCCTGAGGTCGTCCCCTTGTCACAAAAGTCTTCCAGCCGAAAACAAGCAGACAAGGACCTGCGGAAACCGACAGGGAACGCGGTGGCAATCTTCTGGCGCCTGTTCCACCAGTATGCGCTGCGTCACTGGTTCCGTCTGTTCCTGGGGCTTTTCTTTGCCCTGCTGATGGGTGGCGCAATGCACGGATTCCTGCGGTTCCTGGACATTGGCGTAATGACTCTGGAACTCGGCGGCAGCAGCGACAAGACGAAAACGGAACAGGTGCAGGATGGGGCGGAACACAAGCACGAAAACCCGATTCAGAAAGTGCTGAAGAACCGCCTGCTGCAATGGACCATCCAAAAACTCGGCATTCAACAAACCCTGGAAAAGAAGGAAAAGCATGCCAAGGCGGAAGGGGAGCCGACGCCTGATTCCGAATCGAAGGACGTCTCCAAGTTCGAAAAGAAAGTCTCCAAACTCACGGGGAAACTGGGACTGGAGATGAACGGTTCCGAGACCCTGACCTTGCCCGTGGTGTGCGTCATTGTCGTATTGCTGATGTTCTTTTTCATGATAAAAGCCGTCAGCGAGTTCATCAACAAGTACTTCCTGCGCTGGGTGGGAGCACGTGTCGTGACGGATATGCGGGAAGATTTGTTCCGCAACTTCCAGCAGCAGTCGCTGCGATTCTTCAGCCAGAATGACGTCGGGCAACTCATCAGCCGTTGTACGAACGACACGGCGCTGGTGGACCATGCGTTCTCGAACAGCATTGCCGAGATGGTGCTGGCACCCATTCAGATTATCGTTGCGCTGGACTTCATCCTGCGGAAGGCGCTGGAAGTTGGTCTCGTGAAGCCGACGTTGCTGATGTGCCTGGTGGCGCCGTTCTGCCTGGTGCCCGTCTACGTCGTCTCGAAGTACATTCGAACCTACCAGCACAAGGTGCTGAGGCGGATTGCGCTTCTGGTAGCGGCAATGCAGGAGAACCTGAACGGCATTCGTGTCGTCAAGGCATTCAATCGGGAGGAGTTTGAGAACGAGCGTTTCCGCAAGCAGAACAACCACTATTTCCGTGCGGTGGTCAAGGCCGTTCTGGCAGATGTCTTCATGGGACCCACCATGCAACTGACCGCCATCGGAATCGGCATCGTCTTCATCATCCTCTGCTACCACTACCAAATCTCCCTCGGCGTCCTCTTCTCCCTGGGCTACGCAGCGCAGACCGCCTACCGCCCGCTCAAGGAACTCGCCAAGATGAACACCAATCTCCAAAAATGCGCCGCAGCCGCCGAACGCATCTTCAATATGCTCGACGTCTCCAGTCACCTCCCCGAACCCGAAAATCCCGAACCCAAAACCGCATTCAACGATTCCATCCGATTCGAAAACGTCACCTTCGCCTACGAAAAAGAGCAAGGGAACGTCCTACAGAACTTCTCCCTGGAAATCAAGAAGGGGCAGCACGTCGCCATCGTCGGTGCCACCGGTTCCGGCAAATCCACCACCGCCAATCTTCTCGCACGTTTCTACGACCCCGACCAGGGAAGCATTACCATCGATGGACGCGACCTCCGCTCCATCTCCAACCACGACCTCCGCAGCCTCATCGGAATCGTCGCCCAAGACAACTTCCTCTTCAACGAAACCATCGCCTACAACATCCTCTACGGTCGCCCCGAAGCCTCCGAAGAGGAACTCCATGACGCCGCGCAACGCGCCAACGCCGCCGACTTCATCGAGGCCGACCCCCTGGGATACAACCGCCCCTGCGGCGAACGCGGATGCCTCCTCTCCGGCGGTCAGAAACAACGCATCGCCATCGCACGAGCACTCCTCAAAAATCCGCCCATCCTCATCCTGGACGAAGCCACCAGCGCACTCGACACCATCACCGAACAACTCGTCCAGCAGGCCATTGACCAACTCAAGCAGGACCGCACCGTGCTCTCCATCGCACACCGCCTCTCCACTATCGTCCATTCCGACAACATCGTCGTCCTCGAAAACGGACACATCGTCGAACAGGGAACTCACCAGGAACTCTACGCCCTCAACGGAAAATACAAGGATCTCTACGACAGGCAGGTCTCCGGAAACGACCCCCTGCCCTAATCTCCAGGAGCCACTTTCATGACAGACAAACTCAATCGAAACACCTACCTCACCAAGAACCTCGGCTCCTACGACGGGCAACTCGTCGTCAACGGGCGCACCTATGTCAAAGTCGATGACCTGCGCTACGGCACCAATCCGCACCAGACGGCGGCATTCTACAAGCCCGTGGACGGCGGGGACGTCATCGGTGCCATGAAAATCCTGAAGACTGGCAAGAGCGGTCTGTCCCAGACGAACTTGGAGGACATTTCGTACTCGCTGAACATCGTCAAGTTCTTTGACAAGGCGGCGTGCGCCTGCATGAAGCACGTCAATCCCTGTGGTGCCGCTACGGCGACGGGGGAAGATAAACTGGTGGATGTCTATATCAAGGCGCGGGACTGCGACCCGCGCGCCGCATTTGGCTCGGTGGTGGCGTTCAACCAGAAAGTGGATGCGGCGACGGCGGAGGAAATCATGAAGACGTTCGTGGAGTGCGTCGTGGCTCCGGCATATGACGAAGACGCGCTGGCGGTCTTCACGAACCCCGATGTCAAACTCAACAAACAGATTCGTATCATACAGTGCGGCGACCTGTCGAAGTTGCCGCGTTTCGTTGGAGACGACGCGTCTGGCGAGCGCACGATCAAGGTGCTGGCGGACGGGTCCCTGGTGATTGCCGAACCGTTGCTGACGCATATTCGGTCCGTCGCAGACCTGCGTCCCGCCGAGGCAGATTCCAAAACGCTCGGGCACGTGGTTTCGACGGTGAAGCCGAAGCCCGGTCAGCTGGAAGATTTGCTGACGGCGTGGTACATCAACATCTCCGTCCGCTCGAACGGCGTGGTGTTCGTGAAGAACGGCGGAACGATCGCGGTCGGGACTGGGGAGCAGGACCGCGTTGGCGCCGTTGAAAAGGCAGTTGAAAAGTTCCAGAAATATGAAGGGAAGGAGACGATGCAGGATTCTGTGATGGCGTCGGACGGTTTCTTCCCGTTCCCCGATGGTCTGGAGACGGCGGCTAAAGGCGGGGCAACCGCCATCATCGCGCCTTCTGGCTCCATCAAGGACGCAGAGGTGATTGCACGCGCCAACGAACTCGGCGTCGCCTTCTTCTACGCTCCAGAACGCGTCTTCTCCCACCACTAATCCCCATTCGGAGACCACAACATGCGGAAATGGTTCCTCTGCTTCCTAGTTGCATTCGCGACAATTTCGCTGGCGCAACACAACTGGTCCACCGTTGTCGATACCGCCAAAGCCTATGAAATCCCCACGATGGAAGAACCGGAATGGGCGAAACGGACGGATACGCCGCTGTTCCATGCAGCCTGGCTTTCCGATATGCACCTCGGTCAGAAAAACACCAAGGGCATTCCAAACGCAATTGAACTCACAACGGAGGCACTGCGCGTCATCAACAACTCCATCCGACCGGACTTCGTGATGATTACGGGAGACAATTGCGGATACTACCCCAAGGATTCCAAAGTCCGAAAACCCGTGTCGCACCTGCGACAACTCTGGTTCCACACCTTCCTCCAACAAAGCCTTGACATCCCCTACCACGTTATTCCTGGCGACAACTGGCCGATCGACTTCGAGAAGGTCTTCGGCTCCACCCACTACAGTCTGGACTATCAGGGATTCCATTTCCAATTCAACGCCACGGACATTATGGCCACCTCCGACAATGGCTGCGTCACCTTCCAGCCGGCCTCCCTCGAATGGATGAAACGGGACCTGGACGCCAACGCGGACCGTCCCTGCATCTACATTCAGCACGAACCTGTCTGGCCGCCAGCATTTCTGGACGCCGGCAAGGTGAACGGCATTCTGGGACGCCGCCCGCAGGTGGTTGCGGCACTGGGTGGGCACCTGCACCTAGACCTGGAGTTCGAGCACGGCTCGTACAAGTCGGTTCTGGCGCCCTCCGTCGGCAAATCGCATCGTCCCGCCTTCAAGCACCTGCGATTCTGGCGCGACCTCGTGATCATTGAAACCTTCGAGTGGAACGCCGACGGGAAGACATTCGTCAAAGTCCCCAAATGGCAGAAAATCGACATTCCGGAAAATCTGCGGAATCCACCGCCCGCCACCAAACAGCAAACCTCCTCCCTCCCGCCGGCCCCCAAGACTCTCGATGAAGGACTCGGCAAACGATACCAGGAGGTCACCAACAACTTCCTCGGTTTCATCCTCTCTTTCGGACTCCAGCAAATGACCACCCCCAAAAACAAATAACCACTCACACAAAGGAGTACTCCCATGGCTGAAAAAACACTGGCAACTGTCATCGAACGCCCCATGGAGGCGAACTTCCGCGAGGTCGAACTCACGCCTAAGCAGGAAGACACCGTCGTCTGCAAAACCAGAATGTCCGCCATCTCGACGGGTACGGACATGAAGACCTACCACGGAATGCAGCACCCCGAGCAGTGCTGGTATCCGCTGGTGCCGGGCTACGAGAACATGGGCGTCGTCGTCGAAGAAGGTTCGTATGCGCCAGGTCTGAAGAAAGGCGACCGCGTCATGATTAACGAATGCCGCAAGTACCTGGATGTCTGCGCGGCCTGGGGCGGTGGCACGCTCATGGTCCACAAGGACAAGGCGAACGCGAGCGGCGCGGGCGACCCCCTCTGCAAGGTTCCCGACAACGTGACCGACGAACAGGCCGTCCTCGCCTATCTCGCCTGCGTCCCCTTCAAGGGAATCGAACGCTTCAAGGACCTCAAACCCTCTGACACCGTGCTCGTCTTCGGCGCAGGAATGGTCGGCCTCTCAGGCGTCCAAATCCTCAAAATCAAGTGCCCTGGCTGCCGCGTCATCTCCGTCGAACCCGATCCCTATCGCCAGGAAATTGCACGGCATTACGCCGATGAAGTCATCCCCTTCGGCGACGAAGGCATCAAGAAACTTCTCGACCTCACCAACGGCAAGAAAGCCGACAAGATTCTCGAATGCTCCGGCAATCCCGAAGTCCCCGGTGTCCTCTACAAGTACATCAAGGACGGCGGCTGGAACGATGACGACGATCCGGGCTACATCCACCTCAACGGCGACTATCCCGAAAAACTCGTCTTCGATCACTACCACCGCTGGTTCGTCAAGAACGTCAACATGTCCATGACCTGCGCCATCAAGTGGCGTGGCAAGCCGCAGATTCTGCAATGGATGTCCGAAGGCAAGTTTGACACGAGCCACCTGCCCTACGAAGTCTGGCCCGCCGGCAAGGCCAAGGAAGCCTTCAAATACCAGCATGACAAGGGCACCAAATGCTTCAAAATCCTCTTCGACTGGAGGGACCTGTAAGATGGAACTCGGACTCGCAGCCTGGGGACTGCGCGAACTCCCCATTCAAAAACAACTCGCGCTCGCCAAAAAACTCGGCGTCAAATACGTCGAATTTTCCATCGCCAACTACGACAAGGACGCCTTGCAACTCTCCCCGTCCAAGGCGGACATCGAGAACATCCGCAAACTCTACAAGAAATACGGAATCTCGCTGGACTGCGCCTGCACGGGCAACGACTTCACGGGACCGGATGTCAAGAAGCAGGTTGCCAAGGTCAAGAATGTCATCGCCACCGCAGCCGCGCTCGGCGTCAAGTACCTGCGGGTATTTGCAGGTTTCAACAGCGACTCCGTCGTGACGGGGAAGCGTTATGAAGCGATGCTGGACGCGCTGAAGCAGGTGAACGCGTGTGCGTCTGCGGCAGGCGTGGAAATCGTGATTGAGACGCATGGCGGCGTAGCGTCTGTCGGTCCGCAAGCACTGGTTCATTTTGCCAGTACGACGACTCGCGTGGACAGTTGGAAGCGCATTTTGGAGACAGGTGTCTCGATGTGCTACGACCCCGCAAACCTCGCGGCAGCAGGCGTTGCCGACCCCGTGGCATTCTACCGCCAGTTCAAAAAGGCCATCCGCTACGTCCACCTCAAGGACTTCCGCGATGTGCCAGGCGGTGTCTGGCCCGCCGCCTGCGGCGAAGGACGACTCGACTGGAAGAAACTCCTCGCGGCTCTCAAATCCTACAACGGCCCCGCACTCATCGAATATGAACTCCCCGACGATGTCGCCGATGGAATGAAACGCTCCATTGACTTCCTCAAAGCCTAGAACCTAGCCTAGAAGCGGCGACAACTTTCAGCCGTGGATGAGCCTCCGCTCACCCACGGCTGTATTTTTTTCACACCTGGCACTGGTCGCCCAGGACGCACCATCGCCCTCCCAGAACGATCCTCCGTCCCCTTGTCGCCCCATCTGCTAGTCGAACTCGAGCGCCGTTCGTTCGAGGGTGATCGCGAACACAAGGAGGTCGAAAGGAGGATTTCCGGCAGACTGAATTTCGAGGTATTTGATTTTGCGTTCAGGGAATGGGTTGAGCCAGGGGATGTGGTAGATTTTCGCCTTGTCGCCAGGGGCATTGCACGTGATGTCGTTGACCAGGATGCGCGTTGCCTGGGGTACGGGATATTCGACATCGCGGGCGGCGTGGATATTGAGTTTATTGACGAGGGGGAGGCGCGCCGAAGTGCCGTCGGTGTAGACGAGATTCAGGAAGGCGATGGTGGCGCCGGTCTTGTAGGCATTGATTTTCCAGTTGTGAGTCGCGGTAGCGATGAAGTGGAGTGCATTTGCCTGAGCGGCGGGAAGGCGAATGATGGTTTTGGAGGTTGTGACATCGGATTTGTCCCAGGCGGTATCATGGCGCACGGCGGCTTCCTTGGGAAGTGCCCACAGCGCGGAAAGGCGCAGCATGGCGTGAGGGGCGGCTTTGGATTCGACGGGAAGTCGGAAGGGAATGCCGTCGAACGTTTGTAAGCCAGTGGGGAAATCTGCGAGACTGGAGGAGCGCGAGGCGTTGGTGACGGTTTCGAGGGAGACGGTGCGGAAACGGTCGGGGGAATCGGCCATTTGCGCAGCGGGCCGCAAGGGAATGGCGCACCCGAGATTGTGGAGGAGCGCATTAGAGAAGTGGAGTTTCCGTGCGGGCGTGGGGACATCGCGGTCATAGGGAAGATTGAGGAATAGGACGGTGCGCCCGTTGCGTCGGCAGAACGCGTCTCGTCCACCAGAAATGCAGGACTTCCAATCGCCGCGGGCATTGTATGCGAACGGCGGGAGGATTTCGCCGCCCCAGTCCAAATCCTTGCTGGTGAGACCTCGGTAAAGTTCATCATCTTCCCGGAAATAGCAGCGCCAGGGAGAGTTGCTCTTGGACTTTTTGGACGCGGGCATGGTGGAAAGTTTCTTGCCGACCAGTGCGATGGAAAGGTCTCCCACGACTTCCCGCGGCGGATTCAGCACAAGGATGTTTCGTGCGGTCTTGCAGGCCTCTGCCGCCTCGGTGGCGGTGTGGCTGGCCAGCCAGGAGGAGGCCAGAACGATGGTTTCGCCTGGCGAGTCTGGACTGACGCCGAGACCGCTCCAGTCGGTCAGGAAGAGGTCGTCACCAGGTGCGGCAAGTCCACGTGCACGGAGAGTTTTTCTGGGTTTGACATCACGAAGATATGCCAGAAGATTGCAGAGGAAACGGTCCACATGCGGCAGCTTCTCAAGATTTGCGAGAATGTGGAGATGGTTGACGAGGAAACGCCCCTGGCCCGTTTCCATTTCCCAAAGAAGGCGTTGTTCCAGTCCAGTTGTAGCATCGAGTAGGGTCTGGATGTTTCCCGTGCCGTTCTTGATGGCAGACTGTCCAGCGATGGAGAGATCCTGGTTCCAGAAACGGAACGCGCAATCGTCCAGTCCCTGGAATGCAGGATGTGCGGGGAGACGAATGAACCCAACCCCGCAGAGGGAATCTGGCTGGTTGAACGTGACGTTTCCAGGCAGGAACGACTGCTCCCAGGGACGTTCGAAGACCAGGACGCGCCCGCCCCGTTCCGCAAAGGCCGCCAATTCGCGCGAATGTGCCAGCAGTTCGTTTTCTGCCATGTCGGGCATTACGAGCAAAACCCCGTCCTTCGGGAGATTCCCCAGATTTGCGCTCTGCAATTGCACGCCATGACGCATTGCAAAGGACTGCAACGGCGCACTCGACCCCAGCGTTGCAACCTCCATTTGTAGCATTTGCGGAACGCCTTTCCGCAGAATGAAAACAGGGGTCTCATCTTCGTGCAAGGTCTCATCCCCCTGCCGCGTGCGGGTCACGAGGATGGCAGGACCTTCGGGAAGTTCCGCAGGGAGTTCAAGCACGCGCGAGACCTCGTGCAGGTCGCCGCCCGCCATCGTCTCGTTCCAGGCAGCCAACGGGAGTTCCTGCCCGTCCGCCTTGCGCAACGATACCTGGATGGACAGTTCGCGCGCAAATCCATCGTCCTCGAACACCGCGAAGCGCCGCGGGTTCTTCTCCCCAGCCACAAGCACTGAGGGCTCCAGCATGGGATACGCCCCAGCAGGACGAAACTCCTTCGCAAGTTCACGCGTAAATGCCGATTCCAACCCCAAATAGAACAGAATCGGCGAAATGGCGCCAATATTCTGTTCCCGCTCGGCACGGACATACAGCCGCCACGTGCGCGCCAAATCCAGTTGCGCGGGCTTGCTTAGTTTCGGGTCCACGAGGGCGGCGCAGGCGTGCCGCACCCCTTCCGTTCCCGTGTAGTAGGTGTGACGGTCCACGTTGATGTTCGGCATGAGTTCTTCCCCGTAGAACAGAGGCTTCTTTCCAACGGGATTGTGGGAGAGGAAATTGTGAATGATATTGGCGCGCGCGAGGCGTTTTGGGTTTCGGGTCCAGTAGAGGGAGGTTGGCCAGGTTTCCACCAGTGCGGGGTAGTGGACGCTGTAGATGTCGAGTTGCCCATTGGCGTCCCCAATTCCGCTGTGCTGAACAGGGCGTCGCTGGGGGTCCAGCCGTTTGATGACATCCCGTGACCATACGAAAAAATCGATGGCCCATTGCGGACGGGGAGACTCCCACAGCACGAACTCGTTGGAAGCGGACCAAATCGCCACGGAAGGATGGTTTCGAAGCGTCTTGACGAAGCGCTCCAGGTGCGGCTGCGCAATGGACTTTTCGCTAATGTAGTGGTGCAGGGCGCTTTCCGCGATGAGCAGATACCCCAATTCGTCCGCAGCCTCATAGAAATCCAGGGGGAATGGCTGTTGATGGAGGCGTGCATAATTGCAGCCCAAATCCAACAGGCGGCGGAAGGTATTCCTGGGGTCGCCCGACAAATCGTAGCGGTCCTCCTCGATGGCCAGGCGCGGTGCCATCCAGTTGTTGAAATGTCCCCAGGGACCGCGCAGACGTACATGACGCCCATTGAGAAAGAACGAGTCCCCGCGAATCTCCACCCAGCGATATCCAAATCGCGTCGTCTCGTCGGCATCCCCGTTCTTTGTGTGAAAAACGACCTTGGCGCGGTAGAGGTTGGGCTGCCCGACGTCCCACAACTTCAACTCCCCGTCTTTCACCGAAAAAACATGGGAGACCTGCTTTTCGGAGGAAGCATTCAGGCGCAATGGCTTCTCCTGGTGACGGTAAATCGTCTTCCCGTCCAAATCTTCCACACTCCACTCCAGCGTTCCTTCCGCCACAGAGTTCTGGCGGTTCCGCACCACGCAACCCAATGTCACCATGCCTGCCTGCGCATAGACTGTCATCTCCTCTGGCCGCACACGCGACAGCACCTTCAGGACAGGTGCCCCCAGCAATCCCTTGTGCCACCGCAAGCCGTTGGGATACTTCTGCTTGCCGTTTGTGTCCTTCGTGCTGGCAGTATAGGATTTGACACGGATGGCGAGCGAATGCCGCTTCCCTGGAACGAGATACGGCGTCAAATCCACGTCTTGCGGAAGGGAACCATCCCAGAGAAACGCGACGCGTTTGCCGTCAAGAAAGACCTCCGATTCGTGCATCGTGTAGGGAAGCGTGAGGATGACTTCCGACGTTTGAAAAGAAACTTCCGCCTGCAAATCTGCACGATAAAGCGCACCTTGCGCACTGTTCCAATCCCCTTTCTTCTTGACACCTGGAAACACCGCGGTCTTTTGCGCCAGTCGGTCGGGAATGTTCGTTTCGCACCAGTCGTCGACAAACTCCAGCGTCCCCATGTCGGCATCGTTCTGAAGATAATGGGCACTCCACTGTGACAGCGTTACCGCTGATTTCACTGAAGAAATCTGGTACAGGGGAATCTCCGCCCCTACACAACACCAGACCACCAAGGCAACAGCCGCGCAGAAACAACGATTCATCACTCTCAGGCTCCTAAACCCACGCAAACAACCCATGACACAAAGGGATACAGGACCGCACTTGGCGCACGGCCCCGCCCCCCGTATCTGTTCCAATCTATAGAGAAAATTGCAAAACTCATTTTTGAGTCCTCAGAACAACAGAACACACAGAATGCAATCCACCGCTTCTCAGCGGCTTGCACTTTGTATTTTGTTTTATATCAAGTGTTTGACCGCGCGTAGCGCGGACAAACAGGTCTGTGTATTCTGTGTGTTCTGTGGACTTCAAAAGAATTTTGCAATTACCTCTATAATTTATTGCCAAATGCGTCGGAAATCCAGTTGTAGGAATAAGATGTCATACCGTAATTTTGGCGAATGGCGGCATAGTTGGCGGTTTCGACGTGCCCGTCGCAGCAGAGGAGATTCGCCTTGAGGCTGTGGCGAAGGCAGAGAGAGTAGCCGACCGTGGCGTCGGGATTGAAACACGCGACCTGCTGCCCTTCCCAGTTCTCGGTCCAGCAACCGGAATCGGCCAGAAAAATCGTGGAACTTGGACTGCCTTTCGGAACCCAATTGCGTGCCTCCGTCCCAATGCTGATGCGCCGCGCACAGGTTTCCCAGACAATGGGATCCGTCTTGTGAAGCGTGCGCTTCGAAGCTGGATTGGAGAGGAATCCGTTCATTCCAAAAGTCTCCGAAAAGACGTAGTCGTAATTGCCCGTGCCTTTGGCGGTCCGTCCATAGGCCTTCGCACTGGGACAACGATACATCTTCAGTCGTTCATACTTGAATACCTGCGCCGTCAAATTTTCTCCCCAGTTCGTTCCAATCTCAAACATCGCACACTGACGCGCCCACGCCGATGTGTAATACCCGTACTTGATGGGATAGGGATAGTAATCATCGTAATTGTCCGCGTACATCGACAACACCAAAAAACACTGCTTCATATTGCTCACACAACCAATCGCGCGAGCCTTCTCCCGTGCCTTCGACAACGCAGGCAACAGCATCGCTGCCAAAATCGCAATGATGGCGATCACAACCAGCAACTCAATCAACGTGAATCTTCTTCTCATGGCTCGCTCCTTGTTTTTTACCTGAGAGGTTGGACGGTAGTATTGCAATAACCTCACCTCCATAAATTATATAAAAACTTATGGCATTTGCAAATCCAATTTTACGTGATAATATATAATAATTCGTCAGAATTATCGAAAAACGAGAAAACCGTTCGAAAGGCTAGAGGAGCCAGCCATGGAGTTGCCGAAAGATTTGAAAGTTGGAAAGGTGTTTCGTCAAGGACCGCAAACGGTGACCAAATACTCTCTTGGCTATGAGGAGCACCGCACGGGACCTCGAATGGACTGGTACGACATCGCGCCGTATAATGCAGCCATCTGGCCCGCCATCTTCACAAGGCAGTTGATGTCCGGACACCTGGGCACTTGTTGCGACAACTATCCCAGTTGCATCATCCAATTCGTGGAAGAAGGCAGTTTCTATTTTCGCAACCAAATACGCTCGTACATCGTCCATGCAGGGGAAACCATGCTGGTGCTGCCAGGAGACTCTTTTGTGCGGCACGACGACCACGGCAAGCACAGTTGCCACCTCCAACTTTGCATCTTCGGCGGCATGTGCAAAATACTCACGGAATCCTTCAATCTCTATGCACGCGACAGGTTGTTCGTGTTCCCCGATGACGCTACACGCGAACGCCATCGCTCCCTTCTCTGCCAATGCGGGGAATTGATTCAGGCAAAACAACTCGCACAGGCGGGCGAAAACTCCACGCTGGGCTACGCCATCCTAGCCGAACTCGCCAGCCTGAATGTCGGTCAAAAAACACAAGTACAGCCGGACATCGTCTCCCATGCCATCCGCGCCATGACCTCCAGCTTCACGGATTTAACCGTCGAAGGCCTCGCGAAACACCTCGGAATCAGCCTTTCCTCCCTCAACCGCGTCTTCCAGCAAAACTTCGGCACCTCCCCCAAAAACTACTGGATGAAACTGCGGCTGGACACCGCCATGCAAATGCTGCGCTCAGGTCAATACCGCATTAAGGAAATTGCCGCGCAAACCGGCTTCCAAAACCAAATGTACTTCGCCACCGTCTTCCGCAAGGCGACCGGTCGCACCCCGCGCGAGTTCCAGCGCGAGGCCGCGCAAGGCAAAGGCTGACCGGTGTTCAGGATAGGAACCTATCGCGGTTCTTGTATCGCCAATACAAGAAGGGGAAGAACAGAACCAAAACGGAGCCAAGCCAGGCCATGGGATTGGCGAAACAGATTCCCCAGAAGCCAATGTATTTGGGAAGAACGATGGAGCAGATGGCACGCATCACCAATTCCCCCATGCCCGCGAACATCACGACAAACGCCATTCCCACCCCTTGCAGACAACTGCGGAACACAAACAAACTCGAAAGAACAGGGTAGAAAATGCTCGCAATGAGGAAGAACTTCATCGAATAGTCGATGATTTCAGGATTGGGTTCCTTGAGGAACAAACCAACCAGATACTGACCGCAAGTCAACAAGATGAGGGCAGCACACAAGTTCCAGGCGAATAACATCAGGCCAGACTGCCACATGCCTGTCAGAATCCGCTTGTACTTGTTCGCACCGAAGTTCTGCGCGACATACGTCACCATCGCCTGCCCGTACGCAATCATCGGCTGCACCATCAAGATATTCAGGCGTCCCGCAATGGTCACGGTGGCCATCGAATTGCCGCCGAACTGGTTCACGGCACTTTGCAAAAGCAAACCGCCAATATTCATAATGGTGAAGTTCAACGCCATTGGCAACCCCTGCTTCGTCAAGGTGGCAGACATCTTCCAATTCGGATTCCAGTCCTCCCGACGCGGATGCAGAATCGGCATCTTCCTGCAAATGTAGACCACACAGCACAGCGACACCGCCACTTGCGAAATGACCGTCGCCCAGGCGGCACCGGCCACATCCCAGTGGAAAACACAGATGAAAACCAGGTCGAAAATGACGTTGACGACCGAGGAGACGCAGAGGATATAAAGCGGGGTGCGGCTGTTGCCCAAGGCACGGATGACTCCCGTGAGAAGATTGCAGGATACCGTTGTACCAATGCCCAGATAGATGATGCGCAGATAGGTGGTGGCGTCGGCCAGCAATTCCTCGGGAACTTTCGTCAAAATGAGGAATTGAGGTGTGAAGAGCCAGAAACCGACCGTGAAAAGGATGGACAGGACGAGGCAAATCAGGATGGAATTCGTGAAACTGCGGCGCACCCCCGATTCATCTTTGGCACCAAATCGCTGCGAGGTGATGGTAGTGAAGCCGCTCGTCATTCCCCAGAAGAATCCCAGCGCCGTCCACGCCAAGGAAATCGTGGCTCCGACCGCCGCGAGTTTCTGTTCCCCCAAGGTGCGCCCGACGATCATCACGTCCACCAGGTGAAACACCTGCTGCAACATGTTGCCCAGCAGAATCGGAATCAGGAAGAAGAAAATCTGCTTCAACGGGCTACCCGTTGTCATGTCTTTCATCATTTGCAGAACACGTCCAAGCGTGCCTCAAAAAAAGATGAGGTAATTGCAAACCTACCGCTGCGTTGCTCCGTGAAAGTGGTTGGGATGAGAGTTTTGCAATTACTTCAGATGACATTGCTTCCAAGTTCCCAGGCGGGGGATCATCTTGCGTATTTCATCGGGACTGGCCGTTCCCGTCTGGCCGATTTTTCGAATGGTAACCGAGGCGGCGCAGGTGCCCAGCGCGGCCGCATCCTGCAAGGTCGCCCCCACGGCGATGGCCAGCGAAAAGGTGGCGAAGAAGGCATCGCCAGCGCCCACGATGTCAATCTGCGTTCGACACGCAATCGCCGGCAGCGAAAACAGACCGTCTGCACTGGCAACGACACATCCGCGCTCCCCGTCCGTGACAACTACGCCTGGACGGCCTTCCCGCAACGCTGCCGCCGACTCGACCGCATCGCGCCCTTCCTCCCCGAAGGCCAGACGCGAAGCGGCAGGTGCGTTGAGTTTGAGAATGGAACCTGGATATCCGTCGGGAATATCCCGCCCATCATAGAGGAATGGAATGGTGCCAATGAAAGGAGCGAGGCTTTTGCGCAGAAAGGAGGTGTTGACCCCGTGCAGGAACTGCTGGTTGATGACGAGGACTTTGATCTTGTTCCCGCGAATGTCATCCACAATTTTTGCAACGAGTTTCCGCTGCGCCTCCAGTGGCGGTTCGCGGTCCCCTGCAATGTCGTAGCGCGGCTGCTCCACGCCATTGCACATCGGCTTGACGTAGACGGGCGTGTCATAGTTCTTCTCCACACACGCCAACGGAAACGCACCGCGAGAACCCTTCCTTTCCGACAGCAAGCGGCCAACCGCCATTTGCAACCAGAGGCCAAACGGCTCGTTTCCTACGCAACCGTAGGGAAGAACGCTCCGATTCCCCGCCTCCGCTAGATTCGCCAGAACATTCCCGCCACCACCCGGAGAATATCGCGCTCCCGATACCAGATTCGGACACAGCCCCGTCTCCAGCGACGGCTCCCCCTGCCCCCGCAAATCCCAGTACGCGTCCACGCAGAAATCCCCAAGAAAGCCAACCTTCGCCTTCGGGAAGCATGACAGGATTTTCTCCAGCCGCTGTGTCGAATCGTTGGGGACCATCGCAGTTCCTTAATCCAGGATTTCCACGGCAAACACCGAGTGCGGCTCCACCAGCGCGGGCAACTCCTCTACGTCACGGTGCGAGAAGAGTTCCCGCAGTTTCTTCCCCTCCAGAGGAAGGTCCACGGGAATGGCCTGCGGCTCGTTCGTGACATTGAAAAGTCCGAGAATGGCACCCTTCCCGTCGCGTCGCTTTGCATACCAAACGGCGGGAATCGTGCGTTCCAGCCGGTCCAGCGGCAATGCCTCGTAGGCATCGGGGTCCGAAAGGAGCATCTTCGACAAGGCGGCACGCTCGGGAATCAAGGTTTCGAAACGGTCGCTCAACAACAATGCGCCACCGACGATTTTCAGCGCGGCCGTCCACAGCCGAACTTCCGATTCGGTCAGTTCGTTGTTGTCGGTTCGTGCAATATGGGTGTCTGGGTCGTTGATCCAGAGGCGGTGGTTCATATAGGCGTGTTGAATGTCGTTGCGGCAGACATTGGGGACGACGGGCGCCTCGTCAAAATACGGGATTTTCTTGGCCCAGTGCGGGGTAATGTCCGTAGCGACCCGCATGGCGTCGACAATGCCGACGAGAGGGCCGAAGGGCGAGGTGCAACCGAGGATGAAGCCGTCGTCGCCGAATCCTTCGCGAATGACCTCCATGGCGCGTCGCAATGCCTGGGCGCGGGTTGCCTTCTGGTCGTAGAGGACGCCGTCCCGCACGACGGAGGAGAAGACGAGGAAGTCGAGTTTGACGTAATCGAATCCGAGGGCGCGGATATTGGCGAAGAGGTCTCGGAGGAATTGCTGTGCGCCAGGGTGGGTACCATCCAAGGCAGCGGTATCCACGCCGCGCCATTTCATGACGGTCGGGATGTTTCCTTCGCGGTCATGAATGCACCATTCGGGATGTTCCTGGAAGACGCGGGAGGTTTTCTCAATGAAGAACGGTGCCAGCCAGAGGCCTGCGGTGAAACCGAGTTCGCGTGCACGGAGCGCCCAGGCTTGCACGCCGTGCGGGAATTTCTCCTGTGGGTCAAGCCAATCGCCACAGGCAGGCTGGTAGCCGTCGTCGAGTTGAATGATGTCCAAGGGATATTCATCGCGGTGGGCGGCAAGGTATTCGACGTTCTCGAACATATCCTGCTCCGTGACCTTCGAGAAGTAGTAGTACCAACTGCACCAGCCCACGGGGACCTTCGCAGGAACGCGCGCATGCATCCGTTCGGCCCACAAATCTGCATACGTTGACAGCAGCGCATTGATGTCCGTCCCCGCAAAGAACGCAATTTCTTCCGTTTCGACGATGTCGCCGCGCTCGAACAGGCGGTCGTCCAATCCAGCGGTGATGGCGAGTTCGGAGACCCCTTGTGCGTCCAGGGCCGCCGTGAAGCGCCCGAACTGGTCTGCACCCGTCACGAATCCAATCAGAATGGTTCGTCCCGAGGCGACATTGGAGATGCCGATGGCGTGCTCTGCACGGAAATGGTTCGGTGTGTCGGCCTCATATTCGCGAGGCTCCGCGACCGCGTTTTTGAGGTAGCCGGGGTCGAAGGAGAAGTCACAGTCTCCCAGGCGTTTCATTCCGCAGGGCGTGGGCATGGACCAGCCTTCCAGATAGAGGCGGAAGTCCTCTCCATTCGCTTCTAGAAAGTCTCCATGGACCCCCTCCTGGCGAAGGCGGATTCCACCGAGGCGGTAGGTCTTTCCCGAGCGGTTTTCCAGAACCAGGCGGAGCGTTTTGCGGTCGGCCGCCTGCAGGATGTCGCGAACATCCAGCCGAAGCCCGAGTAGCTCGAACTCCTCGGCGTCAATCCATTTCTGGTCCAGTTCAATTTCGGGATGCAGGGCTGCCAGACACGATGGTCCAGGCAAGTCGATAGACACGTTCATGATTTCTCTGGGGTTGGGATGGATATCAACGGGCGAATGCCCGATTACACATGGTCAAAGTTATTGAAATGCTCGCCAGAATGTTTAAGGTCCTTGGGAACGAGCGCGTCGTCAAAGTGAATCATCACATTCTGCTGGCTCTGCCGCTTCTGCACCTCGGCAACGCTCACGCGGTCAATCCCCGTGTTGGCGTCCAGCGCGGCACAGGCGGCATTGCCGACGGCCTGCCCGGTAATGATGGCGGGCGGGATGACGCGCAGAATATCCCAGGCATAGCCGACGCCCGCCGCGCTGCGGCCTGCGGTCGCGATGTTGTCGAAACCGTAGTGGATGAGGAGGCGGTAGGGCATTTCGTAGAGGAAGTCGCGTCGTTCGAAGTCACCGATGGCACCGATGGAATCGTCAAAATGCTTGTAGGCGTCATCGACGTGGAGGGTATACTCGCCGTCGATTCGGCAGGAAGTGCGGGTCTGCGGCATTCCAGGAAGCGTGACGATTTCCATCGCCTCGTTGGGTTCGTCCTTGATTTTCTGGAAGAGAAGTTTCTGGTTGTGGAGGAAGTACTCGTTCATGGAATCGGTGTCGGTCCCATGCCAGAGCGGCACGTCCGCCGGCTGTCCTTTGCCATAGAGATTGACGCCACCGCCGCTGCGTCCCACTACGGCGTATTCAATGCGTCCCAGTTCCACGGCCTTTTTGCAGGATTCTAGCGTGATGGCCTTGACGGCATAGATGTCGAAGTTGTCGCCGATGACGACCGGCATTCCCGCGCGCCGCATGATATCGCCATCGCCCGTGACATCGATGAACATTTTGCCACGCAGGAATTCGCGTCCGGATTTTCCCTGGATGATGACGCCTTTGCAGTGTTTGCCTTCCATGACGGGTGCGGTGACCTGGGTGTCAAAGAAGATTTTGACCCCTGCGTCGGAGAGGAATTGCAGCAATGCGATGGCGAAGATGTTGGGGGAGAATCGTGCAATGTACCGTTGTTCGGTAGGCTGTTTAGGCTGACCGTCCTTCCATTCGTCGGGAATGATGGCCCAACCGTACTTGATGGAGAAACGGAGGAACTCTTCGGCGAGGCCGAAGATGATTTGGGTGCCGCGTCCATTGCACATGGGTACGAAGAGATTGATGAGGCCGAGCGTCGCCAGACCGCCAAGCATCGTGCTCTTTTCGATGAGCACCGCACTCTTGCCGGAACGCACCGCCGTCAATGCCGCCGCAACTCCCGCGACACCACCACCCGCCACCACGACGTCGTAACTCTCCGCGCGAACGGGTATCTTTTCACTATATTCCAAGTATTCCATTGGCTTTCCCTAAAGGTCTTGATTTTCTGCGTTTCAACATCTAATATATCCCCTTTTCCACAACCTGCGTCCCAAATGGATACTTTTTGTGTAATTATTCAGAACCCCATCGCCTGGGAGTCTGAATAGTAACCTTTTTGTAATGATTCCGTTGCTTTCACGTGCAAGTCCGAAACACAATGCAGGAAACATACTCCCCGTAGCACATCTCACGCACAAGGTAGATGCCACTCTCCACTAACCACTAACCACTCTCCACTAACCACTCCCCACTCCCCACTACCCACTCTCCACTAACCACTCTCCACTAACCACTCTCCACTAACCACTCTCCACTAACCACTCTCCACTAACCCCTCTCCACTAACCCCTCTCCACTAACCCCTCTCCACTAACCCCTCTCCACTAACCCCTCTCCACTAACCCC
>JAFRLI010000268.1 GCA_017431255.1 Victivallales bacterium | reverse complement strand
GGGACAGCACAGGAAGTCAGCGCGACTTCAGCGCGTTTTGAGAGACAGGAATGATGACTGTTCTTTTTGTGTATTTTGTGTGTTTTGTGTGTTTTGTGGATAAAAACAAAAGACCTGAATCACGCGGCGACCCTTCTGAACAGTAACAAGAAACGTTCAAAAAAACGTGTTCCAAAGAGACGCGCGAACGGGAGCATGAGAGGCAACGATGGCTACGGGCAACATTTTTGACATCAAGCGGTTTGCGGTGCATGACGGACCAGGAATCCGCACGACGCTGTTCCTGAAAGGCTGTCCGTTGCGTTGCCAGTGGTGCCACAATCCCGAAAGCCGTCTGCCGCAAGCGGAATTGAGTTACCTCGCGCACAAATGCGTCAATTGCGGGGAATGTGTGAGAGCGTGCCCTGCTGGAGCGCATTCCATCGACAGGGACGGGAAACATGTCTTCGACCGCAGTCGTTGCCGTGCCTGTGGAACTTGCGAAAAAGAGTGCATGGGGAATGCGCTACGACTCTATGGTCAGCATGTCACCGTGGAGGACATTCTTCCCAAGCTGCTGGAAGACCGCGACTTTTACGAGACGTCGGGCGGTGGCGTCACAATTTCGGGCGGCGAGCCGCTCCTGCAACCAGTCTTTGTGGAAAAACTACTGGAAAAACTGAGCGAGTCTGGCGTTGCCACGGCAGTTGACACCTGTGGAGCAGTGCCCTGGAGCGCGTTCGAGACCGTCCTGCCTTATACCGACCTCTTCCTGTACGACCTGAAGCACATCGATTCCACCGCGCACGAACATGCCACAGGTCTCCCTAACACGCAGATTCTGCAAAACTTACAGCGTCTTTCTGAGCGCGGCATCCCCGTCGAAATCCGCATCCCGATCATTCCCGGTTTCAATGACGACGCCGCCACGCTCACAGCGATGGCTGACCTCCTCGCAAATCAGCGCGGCCTCACCGCCGTCCGCCTCCTCAAGTACCACGACCTTGCACGCTCCAAGTTCGCCGCCATTGGTCAAACTGACACCATGCCGCACGTCACTCCCCCCACCGACGAGGAGATGGAGCACCACGCGCAATTCTTCCACGCTCACAATCTCAAAACCATCCGATAGAAATAATTGCAAAACTACCGTCCGACCGCCAAAACGCCGCAAGCGAAGGCGGTTGGGATGAGAGTTGTGCAATTCCCTCAAAAATGAAACGGGAGCCTCCCATGCAACTCTGGAACACCCTCGAACAGGACCTTCCCTACCTCACCCAAAAGTTCCGCTCACCAACCTTTGCACCCGATGCCGGCATCGGAATCGAGGAACTCGAGCGGGGCATTCTTCGCTGCGACGACGAGCATCCTGGCGAATCCCGACGCGTCATCAAGGCGCTCGCCTTCCAGTTCACCTGCCAGAACATCCAAATCGCCCTCGACCCGCACGACTTCTTCCCCGGACTCGGCGACTACGAACGTTACCGCCGCGCCATCCGCGTCCTCGTCTACCGCTGGCGCGACCAGGTCGCACGCGACCTCAACCTCTACACCCAAAAACTCAACGAAATCCGCAGCACGGGCCTCTTCAACGGCTGGAAAGACTTTGACCACTCCGTCCCCGACTGGGAACTCATCCTGCCGCTGGGATTCCCGGGCCTCCTCCAACGCGCCAAAGACGCGCACGAACAGCACCGCAAAAACGGCACACTCACCGAAGAGGCAGAAAAGTATTTCCAAGGCATCGAAATCACCTACCAGGCCATCCTGGACTTCCTCGAACGCCTCATCGCCTGGGGCAAGGCGCATCCGGCCGGGCCGCGCGTCGAGTTCAACATGGAGTGCCTGCAGGCACTCCACGACCATGCCCCCTCCAACTTCTACGAAGTCCTTCAGTTCATATTCCTCTATTTCTTCTTCAGCGAACAGATGGATATGATGCAGTGCCGTTCCCTCAGCCAAATTGACGCAACACTCCTCCCGTTCTACCAAAAAGACCTGGCGGACGGACGTTTCACCGAGGCTCAGATGCGCGAACTGTTCGACCATTTCCTGATGCAGTGGGGCAGCCTCAACAACTACTGGGGACAGCCTATCTACATGGGCGGCACCGCCGAAGACGGCTCCACCGAATACAACGAACTCTCCCCCATCCTGATGGAAGAGTTCGACCGCATGAAACTCCCCACTCCAAAACTCCAACTCAAAATCGCACCCAATACCCCGCAAATCATCCTCGACAAAGCCCTCAATATGATTCGCTCCTGGAATGCCAGCATCGTCTTCGTGGGAGAACAGGCCGTCCGCCGCATCCTTCTGGCCTCCGGCTGCTCCGAAAAAGAAGCCTGCAAATGGGGTGTCCGGGGCTGCTATGAGTTCTTCCTGCGTGGCAAAAGCAACGGCACGGGCGTCTCCCACATCAACCTCCTCAAAGGCGTCGAACTCGCGCTCAACGACGGTCTCGACCCCAAAACCAATATCCAAATCGGTCCTCACACGGGCACGGCCGAATCCTTCCAAACCTACGAACAATTCTACAAGGCAGTCGCCACCCAACTCGCAACTGCCATCGACGATACCATCAAATACCACAACGACGAGGAAAAATACCTCTCCCTCATCAATCCCGCAAACGTCCTCACGCCGACCCTGCCACACGCCATGGAACGCCTCGCAGACGGTTTCACCAACGGCTATGACCGCAACGACACCGGTATTATGCTCACGGGACTCGGCACCACAACGGACGCGCTGATGGCCGTCAAGCGATTTGTCTACGAGCGCGGAAAGGTCACTCTTCCTGAACTGCGCGACATTCTCCTCAACAATTGGGAGGGGCACGAGAAACTCCGCCACGAGGTTCTCAACGACCCCGCCAAGTTCGGCAATGGGATTCGCGAGGTGGATGAATGTGCGCGCGACCTCGGTAAGTTCCTCTGCGACCGCATCAACGGCAAGCCGAACGCGCGCGGCGGCGTCTACCGCGCCAGCGGACACTGCGCCAAGCAATTCATCGTGCTCGGCGAAAAGACCGGTGCCACACCCGATGGACGCCTCGCCGGCCAGGAGATGTCCAAAAACCTCTCTCCCACGATGGGAATGGACCGCAACGGCGTCACGGCACTTCTGCACTCGATGCAAATGCTGGACAGTCTCGACTATCCGGGAGACTTCCCGCTCGACGTGATGCTCCATCCCACCACCGTCCAAGGCGAAGACGGGCTTGCCGCATTCCGCGCCATCGTACAGAACTACATCGCCCACAACGGCATCGCCATTCATTTCAACATCTACAACGAGAAGCAACTTCGGGACGCGCAGGAGCATCCCGAACAATACCCCAACCTGCAAGTGCGCGTGTGCGGCTGGAATGTCCGCTGGGCAGACATGCCGAGAGTCGAACAAGAGGCCTACATTGAGCGCGCCCGCAAAATTGCAGAGTAACTCCACACTAGGCCGCGCGGCCAGACGCCGTGGGGCATGCCCCGCTATCGTTTTGGCAGGGTCGTGCTCCGCGCGGCCCAGGAAGGGGGGCGAGTACGCGGCGAGCGGCGCGCAAAGATTTCCTGTTCAAAAGATGTTGGAAATGAACTGGAAAAGTCAGGAATAAAGGTTATGGTAATACATGGAAGCAATTGCAAAACCCTATGGGAGTCCACAGAACACACAGAATACACAGAACTGTTTGCCCGCGCCAACGAGCGGCTAAACAATTGATATAAAACAGAATACAAAGTGCAAGCCGCCGCGAGGCGGTGGATTGCCTTCTGTGTATTCTGTGGACTCAAAAAGGAGTTTTGCAATTACCTCCATAGTCAAGGGGATTTTCCCATTTCCATCTAGATTTTTCCAAATCGCGGTAAGCATAAGGAGACTATTATGAAGTCATTTGTGATGCTGGGCCAGTCGAACATGGCGGGCCGTGGAGATTTTGATGTTCCGCTTCTGACGCATCCCCGCGCAAAGATGTTGCGGAACGGACTCTGGACGGCGATGGGCGAACCGGTCAATCCCGACCATGCGATATTCGAGGGGTTGTACCATTCGGGCGTCTCGCTGGCACCGCAGTTCGCCGTTGATTTCTGCGAGAAGTTCCCGGAGGAGACTTGCGGTCTGGTACCCTGCGCCCACGGGGGCACCGTCATTGAGCAATGGCAACCAGGCGAAACCCTCTTTGAAAATGCAGTCTTCCAAATCAAGATGGCGCAAAAGACCAGCGAAGTCGCGGGATTTCTGTTCCACCAGGGCGAGAGCAATGCCCACGACGGGAAGTTTGAACATTACGAAGAACGATTCGAAACGTTCTACGAGGGACTGGTCCGCGAAACGGGTCTAAAGGATGTGCCCTTCCTCATCGGCGAACTCGGGGAATATCTCAAGGACGCCTACCTTCCCGGAAGGCCCAATGACATCCCAAAGAACTTCCCGTATGTCAACGACATGCTGAAACGCATTGTGTCACGCCATCCCAACTTCGCGTTCGTCCCCTCCACGGGTCTGGGATGCAAACCAGACAAACTCCACCTCCATTCCGCAGCACTCCGCGAGTTCGGACACCGCTATTTCCAGGCTTGGCTTGCCATCACGGACCAAACTGCCCAATAAAATGCTGGACCAATACGAGTTTTAGCAAACACAGGAGGCAATTGCAAAACTCCTTTTTGAGTCCACAGAATACACAGAAGGCAATCCGCCGCTTCGCGGCAGCTTGCACTTTGTATTCTGCTTTATATCAAGTGTTTAGCCGCGCACGTTAGCGCGGACAAACAGTTCTGTGTATTCTGTGTGTTCTGTGGACTCCCATAGGGGTTTGCAATTACCTCACAGAAAAGTTTTGTAACAGCAGCGTTTGTTTGCAAAGTGAGGTGTCATGGTGAAGTCGAGTCGTTTGCTGGTGGTTTTCTTTGCGTTCGCGTTGTCGATTTTGGCGCAGAACCTGATTCCCAACCCGATGTTTAAGGATGGCGCGAATGAGAACGGGATTCCGACAGACTGGCGCGCGGATACCAGCGAGGGAGTGAGGGCAGAGTACGGAGTTGTCCAGGAAAATGGGCGCAACTGTTTTCGTATCCAACGCCTTACGGAGAAAAAGCCTCAAACGATGTGCCGGATTTCCACATGGGTGGACCAGGTCGTTCCAGGAGCGACTTACTTCTTCTCAGTGGATGTCAAGAACACGGATACCATTGCAGAAGCCATTGTGTATGAGTTTGATACACATGACAAGAACAAGCCCATGAGTTGCTTTGCCGAAAAGCAGAACCAAGATTGGCAGACAATCCGTCTGGTCTTCCAGACCTCCCCTCTGAGCAAACGCTTCAAGATTTCCCTCATCGCACAGACGGACGCCGCACCCGTTTTCTTCACCAATGTACAACTCCTGAATATCGACGAACCTCCCAAGATGATGTTGCACCAATTCTCCGCCGCCCCCAAACTGGACGCCGACGGAAATGCCGCCATCTGGCAAGAAGCCAACAGAACCTCTTTGTATTTCCCCCTTGGAACAGAACTCAAAGCACTCCCAAAAAAGAGTGCAACTTCCTCTCTAATCGGATACTACAACGGCGTTCTGCACATTCTCACAATCGCCAAAGAACCCTATATGAACGAACGGGTTACATCAACGAGCGGCTGGGGCAATGATACAATCGAAGTTTTTCTGCGCGATATGGTTTCAGGGATGAAGTACCATCTTGGTGTCACCGCCACCGGCGAACAACTCTCGGAACTTGCAAATACCGACAGTATAACGGGATTTGCCGTGGACTGGTACTCCACGCGCACCGTGCGAAATAACACCAATGCAAAGGGAAAGCCCCTGACCTTCCAATCCGCCATTTCTCAACAGGAAGACAGTTGGACGGCGCAATTTGCCATCCTGTTGGACCAGGAGGCCTTCCGAGACTGCCGCAAGTTCCAAATCCTACTGGCGCGTTCTCGTAAAACCTCCAAAGGATCCCAAAACAGTTCCTGGGGACGTACCGCAAGCACTTTCTTCAAGGACAGCGAAGGCTTTGCCACGCTCACACTGCCTGTGGACAACCTTCTTGACAAGGTTCCCGCCCTTCCGCCTCAACCCGCCTCAAAGCCTATCGCACGAATCGTCCCCACCCCACAACAGACCAATTTTACGCAGGACATCATCACCTGGAAGCCCCCCTTGAAAGTCTATTCCAATGTCGAAAAAACGTTCCAAGCCGCCAAGTTGATGCTGGAAACCCAATTGCATACGACCGTGCAAAAGGCAACTTCCCCAACAGAAGCCAATCTGGTTTTGAACCTATCAGCCTGTTCACTCAAGGACGGATTTGACAAACTGGCGGACTGGCAGCACGCCGAAGCATACACCCTCACCACAGGCAAGCGCAGCGAGGCGGTTGCAACTACCCATCGTGGACTGGTTTACGCCGTTGCATCCATGGCGCAACTGATGTGCTATGACGACCAGGGAAACCTCACGTTTCTCGCGGGAACCATCAAGGACTGGCCCAGTCTGAAGTTCCGCGGCTGGCACTTCATGGCTCCGGAAAAACCGAACGAGGTCCCGCAGGCACTACGCCTCATCGACACGCTTGCCGCCCTGAAGTTCAACTGGTGCTCCATCCAAATCGACAACCGTTTCACCTATGAACGCAATCCCGCCTGGGGTGCACCGAACGCACCCTCCAAGGAACAGCATCGTCAACTGGGAGAACGCATCGACCTCTACGGAATCGATGTCATCCCGATGACGCAGTGCTTCTCCCATTTCAGTTACTTCCTCAAACGACCCGAATACCGCCATCTCGCCGAGGTACAAAATCCCTCCGCAGACTCCAGGCACAAATACTGGAACTATTGCCCCAGGCATCCCGAAATCCACAAATATGTCTTTGATATGATCGAAGAGCATCTCGAATGCTATCCCAAGGCAAAATGGTATCATGTCGGGCTTGACGAAATCACCTTCGAACCCATCGGCGTCTGCGACCGTTGCAAAGGAACCCCGGGCGGGGTCCTCCTCGCCGAGGAAATCCAGCGCCTCCATGACTTCGTCACCGCGAAAGGTCTGCGCATGTGCATGTGGTGCGATCAACTTGAAACCATTCGCAATGGTGGAAAGAAGCCCTATCTCACCGCAGAAGCCCTCCCGAAAGTCCCACGCGATATCCTCATCTTCGACTGGCATTACAACGAGGGCAAGAACTTCCCAATGGTGGCATTCTTCAAGAAAGAGGGATTCGACGTGATAGGTGCCGGTTGGTTCCTTCCCGAAAACCACAAGCATTTCATTGATGAAATCTTCCTCCAGAATGTTCTGGGATATGGTGGAACCTCTTGGGTGAGAACGGAATCCATCCGAAATCATCCTCACCTGATGACTGCCATTCCCATTGCTGCAGACCGTTCCTGGAAACAGGATGATTCCTCCCTTGAAACGCTTGCCTACCAGCCCGCACAACTCTTTCAACGCGTCTTTGACGGCATCTCCCCACGGCAACCCGTGCGATTCAAGCCCCTTCCTTTGACCGATATAGACAGAACACCCGCCCAAGAGACAGCCTGGATGGGCATTCCCGTCCAGGACAAAGGCGTCTCCGTCATTCCGACGGGGCTGAATTGGTTCCAGGGGATTCCGTTCCAAATCGAAGGTGCCTTCGCCACAGCGGCTTCCCTAAAGGAGTTTCAGAACTTCCCCAATGGCATGTACGACATTCCTGTCGGCGGCCAAGTGCAGGAACTCTGTTTCCTCCACACTGCCACACGTCCAAATCCCGTCATCCGAACGATGTACGACCGTTCCAAGCAAAAGCCAAGATGCATCGGATACTACGTGATACACTACGCCGACCATTCCACTCTCCGAATCCCCCTGCAATGGGAGGAAAACATCATTCATTGGAATGCACAAATCCCCTCTTCCTATTGCAAAACTGCCTGGACGGGAAAGACTAAGACAGGCGCAATACTTTCCCTGGAAGCATTCCGTTGGAAAAATCCCAAGCCAGAGGTCCCCATCACCACCATTGACCTCCTCTCCAACAAGGACAAGGCCGCACCCGTCCTCCTCGGAATTACCGCTACCATTTCCAAATAACTGCCATCCGCGCTACCACAGCCCCAGCGCGTGCCCACCCCGCAGCCAGCCCCCGCGTGCCCGCCAGTCGGCTTTGCAGACTATGTTGTTGGAGATAGTTTTAAGTTTTTTTAAGTTTTTTTCAAAAACTCGTTTGCAAAGCTCCCAAATAGGTATATAGTAG
>JAFRLI010000267.1 GCA_017431255.1 Victivallales bacterium | reverse complement strand
GGTAAGTGTATATTCCGTGAACGAAGAGGTGTTGCCATGACAAACTTTCTGACGAGCTTTTTCCATAACGACATCGGCATTGACCTGGGTACGATGAATACCCTGATTTTTGCACGCGGACGCGGCATTGTGCTGAATGAACCGACAGTTGTAGCGGTGAATTCGACTACGAACGATGTGCTGGCCGTGGGTCACGAAGCGAAGAAGATGCTAGGCGTGAACCCTGGAAACATCCGCGCGGTGCGTCCTATGCGCAAAGGCGTCATCAAGGATCCGCATGTGACGGACAAGATGCTGCGTCGTTTCATGGAAATGATTGCGAATCCGTTTTGCCTGATGCAGCCGCGCGTGGTGGTTGCGGTTCCCTCGCGCATCACGGTTGTGGAGAGCCAGGCGGTCATCGAGAGCGTGAAGCGTGCCGGAGCGCGGGACGTGCGTCTGGTGGAAGAACCCTTCGCGGCAGCCGTCGGTGCCGGATTGCCCGTGGCGAACCCTACGGCGAACATGATTGTGGACATCGGCGGCGGCACGGCGGAAATCGCCGTTGTCTCCCTGGGTGGCATCGTGCACTGCAATAGCGTCGAATATGCAGGAGACGCCTTTGATGATGCGATTACGCGCCATATGAAAGAGAACCACAATCTGAGCATCGGCGAATTGACGGCGGAACGCATCAAGATTGAAATCGGGAGTGCGGTGCCGTTTGCGGAACTGAAGCAGGAGGAGAAGACGATGGAGGTCAGCGGTCTGAAGTTGCGTGCCCAGGGGGACCACCTGCCGTCGACCGTCACGGTCACGAGCGAGGAAATCCGCCAGGCATTGCAAGACCCGCTCAATGAAATCGTGGCGGGAATCGGCAAGACGCTTTCCGCCTGCAAGCCCGAACTGGCGGGCGACCTTCCCTCCAACGGCATGACCATCACGGGTGGCGGCTCCCGTCTGCCAGGAATCGATGTCATGCTGCGGAAGCACTTCCATATGGCAGTCCATAAGGACGAACACCCGATGGAAGCTGTCACCCGGGGCGTCGGCACCATTATGGACAAATATAACATCTTTGGACACCCGCAGGCAGATCTGGTCGGAGTGAATGTGGATTAGGGACAACGGTGTTTTGCGGTGTCCCGACGTTGACTCAGCGGCATTCCTGCTTCGGCAACCATAACGAACAACTCAAGGAGAAAGCATTCATGGCACGTCCAGTCACCATCTTCACCGGCCAGTGGGCCGACCTCCCCCTCGAACAACTCGCGGCAAAAATGGGCAAGTTCGGTTACGACGGCCTCGAACTCGCCTGCTGGGGCGACCATTTTGACGTGTTCCAGGGCGCCAAGAGCAAGGCATACTGCAACAAGATTCGCGCCGTCCTACAGAAAAACGGACTGAACTGCTGGGCAATCTCCAACCATCTCGCCGGCCAGATGACCCTCGATCCCGACGATGACGACCGCACCGACGGCTTTGGCGCCCTTCCCGAATACTGCAACGGCAACGCCGACCTCAAGCGCGACTGGGCCGTCAAGTCCATGCTGGCGGCTCCCAAAGCCGCGAAGAACATGGGCGTGAAGGTGGTAAACGGCTTCACGGGCAGCCCCATCTGGCATCTGCTCTACAGTTTCCCGCCCGTTGCCCAGAAGACCATCGACCGCGCCTACGAGTGGTTCAAGGAAATCTGGACCCCCATCCTGGACGAGTTCGACAAGTGCGGCGTCAAGTTCGCCCTGGAAGTCCATCCCACCGAACTGGCATTCGACCTCTACTCCGCCAAGCGCCTCCTGGAAGCCATCGACTATCGTCCGACCTTCGGTTTCAACTTTGACCCAAGCCACCTCATCTGGCAGGGCATGGACCCCGTCGAATTCCTGCGTGCCTTCCCGGACCGCATCTACCACGTCCACGTCAAAGACGCCGCTGTAACGCTGGACGGACGCACAGGCATCCTCTCCAGCCACATCAACTTCGGCGAACCCAACCGCGGCTGGGACTTCCGCAGCCCCGGTCACGGCGACGCCAACTACGAGGAAATCATCCGCGAACTCAACCGCATCGGCTATGAGGGTCCCCTCTCGGTCGAATGGGAAGACAGCGGCATGGACCGCGACTACGGCGCACAGGACGCACTTGAGTTTGTCCACAAGGTCGATTTCCCGGCGGCAAAAGGCGCATTTGACGCGGCGTTCAACGCGGAGAACCGCTAAAGACCGCAACACGGCAGCAGGACGGCACTATGGAGAGTTTCATTTCGACACTGGCTGACCAACTGTTCTCCGCCATCGGCGGACGCAAGGAGGGGTTGACTCCCGTGCTCCCCTCCTTCAAATACAAGTACGAGCCGTTCGATGTGGAAAAGTGGACCAGTGCCATAGAAAAACTGGAATCCAATGACGCATATGACCGTTTCGAGGTCTGCTACCTTTCTCCTGACCGCCTGCTGACGTTGAAACTGACCTACACGGTCTACGCCAACTTCCCCGTCATCGAATGGCGTCCCGAACTCTCGGCACCGGCCGGGGCCGACACGGGACTCATCGAAAACTTCCGCTCGTTTGCGCTGGACTGGGATTTGTGGGCGGACCCGGACAACCGGTGGGAACCCTATTCGCTTGGCATTCGTCGCTATCTTGGGGCGAAGACGCTGATGGATGACTTCCGTCCCATGCCGATTCGTCTGGAGAACCGCTATCCACTCAACAACCTCGTGCTGGACACGGACGAAGGACGTTCTTCTACGGCCTGGCTGCCCTTTGTCGGCGTGGATTTGGATGATTTCTACGGGTTCAACGTGGCGGTTGGCTGGTCAGGTGCCTGGAGCATGAACTTCCAACTCCAGGGAAATCCTTCGAAGGGATTCCGCCTGCATGCCGACGCAGGGATGCTCAAGACGCATTTCCGCCTCAAGGCAGGCGAGACGATCCGGCAACCCTCCATCTTCGTCATGCTGCGCGACAACATGTCCGTCGAGGACGCCCAGAATCTGCATCGGCGTTTTATGCTGGACTTCCATGCGCCTCATGGCAAGGACGGAAAGCCCCTGCAAGCCCCCCTCTGCTATTGCGTTTGGGGCGGCGAAACAAACGCCGATGTCATCCGCAAACTCGACTGGGTCCAGAAGGCACACCTCCATTTCGACGCACTCTGGATGGACGCGGGATGGTATGGTTCCGATCGCGAGGTCGCTTCTGATGAGTTCCATGGCTCGGACTGGTCACGCACCGTCGGCAACTGGCGCGTCAACCAGGTTCCCCATCCAGGCGGTCTCTCCCCGATTGCCGTGCGTGCGCACGAGGCGGGAATGAAGTACATGCTGTGGGTGGAAATGGAGCGAGCCATGCCGGACTCGCCAATCGTCCAGGAACATCCGAATTGGTTCCTGGCCGCAAATGGGAGCGACCGCCTCATGCTGAACCTCGGGATCCCCGCCGCCCGCGCCTGGGCCGTCGAAACCATCTCCCGACTCGTCCGCGAAGAGAAAATCGACTTCTATCGCGAAGACTTCAACTTCAACATCCTCCCCATCTGCGAACAGGCTGACAAGGAGGACCGCCAGGGAATCACCGAGGCCAAGTTCATCACCGGATTCTATGAGTTCTGGGACGAATTGCGCACCCGTTTCCCCGATATGATGATTGACAATTGCGCCTCGGGAGGACGGCGCATCGACTTCGAGACCGCCTCCCGTTCCATCTGCATGTTCCGTTCCGACATCATCGGGCGCTCCTTCCTCGACTCCTCGGAGGCACAGCAAAACGAACTCTGCTGGCTCGGGCAATGGGTGCCCCACCAGGCGGGCAACATCTCCGTCCAAAGCAACGACGACTACCAGTTCCTGAGCGCAGCGGCACCAGGCATCGCAATCTCCTGCGCCTACGACCTTGCAAAACTCGACGCAGACTGGCTGCAAAATATGCTCTACATCGCCGAACGAATGCGCCCCCTGGCCTATGGCAATCTTCACATCCTCGCGGGCGGCGACGACATCGACGCACCCTGGCTCGTCTACCAGATGGACAATCCGGAAACCGATGAAGGTTACATCGCCGCATTCCGCCGACCCGACGCCTCCGAAGCCACCTGCGCCATCGCTCCCCGCGGCATCGAGCCTCGCGCAAAATACATCTTGGAACCTACCAATGGCAAACCGACCGAAATCAAGGGAAGCGAACTGGCAAAACTCACCGTCAAACTCCCCAAGCCCCGGTCGGCTGTCGTCTTCTTCTACACGCGCGCCAATGCACGCAAAAACTCCTAGGACCAAACTATGATTCTCTTGACTGGCGGCGCGGGCCTCATCGGCAGCGCAATCCTCTGGAAACTCAATGAACTGGGACGCTCCGACGTCGTGGTGGTAGACCATCTCGCTACAGGAGAAAAATGGCAGAACCTCCGCGCCCTCCAATTCCAGGACTATTTCGAAAAAGACGAGTTTCGCGAACTCCTCCTGGCTGGCAAGTTCGAGGGAAAGTTTGACGAGATTCTCCACCTCGGAGCCTGCTCGGATACTACGCAAATCGATGCTTCCTACCTCGCCGGAAACAACTTCGCCTATGGCAAACTGCTCGCCGAATACACCGTCCGCAACGGGGCACGGATGGTCTATGCCTCCAGTGCCGCAACCTACGGCGACGGCGAAAACGGCTTCGACGACAATGAGGACACCATTTTCCAACTCCGCCCTCTCAACAAATACGGCTACTCCAAGCAGATTTTCGACGAATGGCTCAAACTGCGCGGATGGATGGGCACCCGTCTGGACTCGGGAGCCTCCTTCGTGGGCGTGAAATACTCCAATGTATTCGGTCCCAACGAGTACCACAAGGCAAACATGCGCAGCATGGTACTGCGCTCGTTCGAGCAGATTACCGCTGGCGGCAAGGTCGCACTGTTCAAGTCGTACCGTCCCGAATATGCGGACGGCGAACAGGTGCGCGACTTCCTCTACGTCAAGGACGCCGCAGACATGACGTTGTTCTTCCTGGGAGACGGTGCAGGCGTTGCAGGTCTCTTCAATATCGGCTACGGCTCCGTGCGCTCCTGGAACGATTTGGCGCGTGCGGCGTTTGCCGCGCTGGGGCGTCCAGTCCACATCGAATACATTGAAATGCCGGAGACCTTGAAGTCGCGATACCAGTACTACACCTGCCTGAATATGGAGAAACTACGGAAGGCCGGCTACACGCGCCACCTCACGAACCTGGAAGACGCCGTCAAGGACTATGCGTCGTATTTCGTTCGTAACGGGCATTTGGGCGATTGAGGTGACGGGATGGAAGACAAATCTGGTTGCGGAATCATGCTTCTGGTGGCGGCCCTGCTAGGCCTCCTCCTCTTCCTCAGCAAACGGGAAAATGAACGCAATGCGGAAAGCATGGGCTTTGACCGCCACTACAAATATTTCCCCGAAGAGGCCACCATCGACATGACGTTCGAACAGCCCATGCCCGCCGAACTGTTCCTGGCGAAGAAAACCCCTATCATCATACGCTTCTTCCGCGACGTCAATACCATGGCAAATGTCATCGTCTCCCGAAACGTTCCAACCGAACCAGAGGGACAGGAACCTCCCTGCGAAACCGTCTCCATTTCCGTCAAGGCGCTCGACGGCCTGGCACGCTCCAAAGGCGAAGGAACCTGCACGCTAGAACTCTCTTCCAAGTCCTCCTGCAACGCCATCCGCTTCGCAGACTGGACCCTCTTCGCCACCTATTCCCCGCAAATCGATGGCAAACCAACCATCTTCCTCACCGCATTGGACGCTATCCCTACCGCTGAGGAACTCGCCCCTCTCCAGAACACCCCCGAAAACATCTGGCGCATCGACAACAAGTTCTGGGCCACCCGAATCTCCTTGCCATAACCACTTGCGAATCCATCGGCAGAGGAAGCTCCAAACGCCCGCACACCTGCCAAAGCACCGCTACTACCGCGCAAGCTACTACCGCTCCATCGCCTTCGCGGCGGATTGCCTTCTGTGTATTCTGTGTATTCTGTGGACTCAAAAAGGAGTTTTGCAATTACCTCATTCAAATAAACGTGTCTTGAAACATTTTTCAGGTCTCTTCGGAAAGGAAAGCGGGGAGCGTGGGGCGACCGTCCCAAGGATGGGCGACCGTCCCCGATCCCCTCGCATTCGATTCGGAAACGGTCTATTCTGCAGTGAGTTCGTAGGCGAAGACGCTGCCGAAAGACTGGAAGACCTTGGCATGGAAGGAGAGTTTGCCGGAGGAGAACTGGAACGGGATTTCCGAAAGGCGTTTGCCGGCGCAGTCAATGGCGTGGAGTTTCCACTTCTTTTGCGGGAGTGTGAGTGTGATATCGGCCTCGCCGCGTCTGGCAAGAACGGGGAGGTTGCCCCATTTGAGGAAGAGTTCCAGGCTGGGATCATTGAACTTGGACATGGAGCGCTGCGTATCCGTGACATGAAGGAGGAGGATGCGGGAGGCAGTTGCAAGCGGCTTGCCACCGACGCCGATGGCCGCAAACACGCCACGCCCCAACTTGTTGGAGACTGCGAGGACGTTCCCGCTCGCCGCCTGCCCCTTGGTAAGGATGAGACATTCGCAGGAAGGCGAAACCGCCTGGAAGCACTGGGTGTCGCGGTTGAAGCGCAGCGCCCCGTCCTCGCTGGCAAATACGTTCGGCGCGGGATGGACGGATTTGGGCAGGACTCCAGCGGCAATGGCCTGGTCCACGAGTTCAGCGTCCACGAGACCTGCGTGAAGGACCGGTTTGCCCTTGACGGCGGCTTCGGGGAAGGCAATGTTGGCGTCCACAAACATGTCCACGTTGGAGGCAACGGCGGGCAATGTATTGTCTTTGGGGACGTTGAGGGTTCCCAGTCGGGAAACGAGGCCGAGGCGCAAGACATTGTTTGGGGTGGTGGTTTTGTAGGAAATGTCGGCCTGGTCCGCGAGAAGTACGGAGAACGCGTGTTTTGCGGGCTGGATGGTCCGGTAGAGCATGACTCCGATGGGAGCGGTGGAGAGGAGCGCGGGGTCGGTCGCAGCGTCAAAATGGTTGCGCTGGAAGTCATCGCGGAAGATGCCGTTGAGGGAGTGGGAGTAGGTGAACTGCACAAGCATATCCCAGTCCTGCATGGCGGCATAGGAACCGATGAGGGGCGCGCCCTCGGCACGGTACTGGTTCGGAATGCAGTAGTTCCATTCCGTGACGGTGAAAGGCTTGCCGAACATTCGCGTGGGGAACAGATTGGGTACGGGGATGTTCTGGGAGAGTGCGCTCTTCTGGGAGGTTTGCGTCGGGACGTCCTTGGGCGGTCCTGGATTCAGGAAGCGGGGATTTCCGAAGTAGGTGTGGTTGTCCACATATTCGTACAGGTCGCGGTACTGAGCCATGCGGGGACTGGAGGCCATGTTCTGGTCGGAAAGCGGGCATTTGAACCCGAAACCGCGAACGAAATCGACCATCTGGCGGTAGCGTTTCGTGTAGGTTTCACGCAGGAAACGATCGAACATTCTCTCGCGGACTTCGCTCGTGACCTGCTGGACGCCCTTTTGCTTGAGCCAGGCGTCGAAGGCGTCCATATAGACCTGGCGGGTGAACGCGTCTGCCTTCCAGTGCGAATCGATATTGCCTTCATTGACGAGATTGACGCAGACCAGCATCGGGTCATCCTTGAGTGCCAGCCCCGTGTAGGGGTTCACGTGGGAATAGACATTGGTAACGTGCCGTTTCCAGTTCTCCCAGACAGAATCCAACACCCAGAAGAGTGCCTTGTAGGCCGCGTGCTGGTCCATGTTGTCGGGATATTCGGGGATTTCGCCCTTGCGGGGACGACGCGACACAAAGAGGTCGATGGTGACGTAGATGCCGCGCTGTTTCATGCAGTAGAGGGTGTAGTCAAGGCGGGCGGCCTTGTCCTCGTTGAGTTTCGTGGTATCTTCGCGGAAGGTGAGAGAGGCGTCATGGTGGTGCAGGCGAATGATGTTGAAGCCCAGGTGAGCCATTCGCTCCGTGACCTTCTCCGCCTGCTCCTTGGTACCGAAGGGAGATTCCGACGGCAGGTTTGCACCATAGAACTTCACGGGAACTCCAGGACGGTCGCGGAACTCAAAATGATTGCCTCGGATGACGGTCGGCCCGTACTTTCCCGCAGGCGCGTCCAGAACCCACGAGAAGTCGAATGCCGAGCCAGGAAGAATGTCCTTGCGCAAGTCAATGGGCTTCCACTCGGCACTCTGCGTGATGTAGGTAATCTGCGAACGGTCCACGGGCGGCAGGACATCTCCGACATTGGCAGCGACAATCATCCACATCGGGGCACCACCATTCTGGAAGGCAAGGGAGGCGATTGGCTTGTCGTCCAAAGGGAATGCGCTGCGGAAGAGTCCGATGAAGGAACTGCGGTTTTCGGAGGTCCAGACCAGAGAAGCATTGTCCATGGGATGTGGATTCCACCAGTTGCTGACATCGCGTCCGTAACTCACAGGAATCTCGCGCCTGGTGTTGTCTCCATACGTGACCGTAATGGTACCAGTGGACTTCGTGCCGGCGAAGGTTGCGGTATGAAGCAGGAAGAGGTATTTTCCCTTGGGCGCGTCTTTGACAGACAGGGACGCCTCGCGTGCCAGCGAACTCGGCTGAGCATCCTCGCCAGCCAGGACGAGGCAGGATTTGCCGTTGTTTTTGGCAGGGTCTGCAATGTTGAACTCCAGACCGCGAAGGTTCTTTCGGCCCGGTTTGAGGACGCGGAGGTCGTTGTCGGGTCCCTGGTCGGTCCAGCCGCCTTTCCCGTCGCCTGCGACATCGTCCTGGAAGCCCATGTTGAAGACGGGACGCAAGTCCAATGCCCGGCTGGGATATGGCTGGATGGAAACCTTCATCGCCAGACGAAGCACCTTGCCTTCCACGGGAATAGGCATCATCATCCCGAAAGACGTCGTGTCCTTCGTCGCAAAAAACGTGATTTGCCGCGACTTTTCAAACTCCATCTTGCCCAGTCCATTCAGGCATGGCAGAATCATCGTGTGCGAGTTGTGTTTTCCCACTCCCTGGTCTGGCTTTGGCTTCTCGGGGAAGGTGAGCGTATCCTGGTCAAACTGCGCCGTGCGCCCCGCAAAGGCCGCAACTGGCAGATAGGTTCGCAACGTAAAATTGCGATACGCCTTCTCCTTCGCGGCATCATACGCAAGCTCTGCGACGAACTCATACTCCCCTGCCCCCGTCCTCGTCAAACGGGTCGTGTACGCAGCGTCAAACACATCGTACACAAACTTGCCGCGAGCAACCCAGCGGCCCGCCTTCGCGTCCGCCTCCAGTTTCTCCAACTGCCACACCTTTTCGCGTCCCTGCCGAATGTTGTTCTTCAGCATATCGTCGCGGTAGTCCAGCGCAAATGTCGCCTCCTCCATCACCAGACGCCCCTGCTTGTCCAGAAAAACACTCTCCGCCCCAAAACATCCCAGGCACACCAGCAAACACAACCACATCCAACGTTTCATGGCAACACTCCTTCGCTTTGCAAAAGGATTCACGGATTCAACTCCTCATAAACTAATACGAATAACTAAGATGTCAAGCCTATCCTCGAAAAAAAGCATTCAATGGGGGGTGTCAAGTTTTTCTTCTGCTTCGAGTGCCTTGAGGACTTTAGGGATAGTAGGGAAGTCCCGATAGAGGAAGAGGTGGGAATCGGCGGTGGTGGAAGCGAGGCGTTCCTGGATGTCAGGGCGTGCGGCAACGGCGCGGTCGACTCCGAGGACCAGCGGCCAATCGGCTCCGTTTTCGAGTTGTTCGAGGCGTGTCAGAAGTTGGTTTGCGTGCCAGCGGTGGAAGAGTTCAAGAAAGACGATGCGTCCGCTAGGAGCACGGAAAGCGAAGTCGGGAATGACGAGGATTCCACCTTTTGCCTTGAGGTGAGGACATTCGTCAAGGAGTTCCCAGCCATTCTCATTTTCGCGGAAGGCCTGCTGGAACATCGTGACTTCGGGAGGGACATACGCGCCCGAAGAGAGGTGGCTGACCAGTCCTGAACACTCGTCAAGAACGAGACTGCGAAGATTGTTCTTCCAAAAGACCTTTGCGCGCATTTTCCAGCGTTCCATACCGCAGATGGCAGGGAAGAAGAGCGCCAGTTGCAAACCGTAGCCCTTGGATTGCTCCAGAACGCTGCCTGGGCCATCAATGCTCAACTTCAAGGCATTGCGCTTTTCGCCGTTCAAAGTGGATGGGGGGCACTCGTGGATTTCAGCCAGCAGACGATGGAAGCGAACCAGTCCGAGAAGACGGCGCAGGCGCGAAGCGGAAGGGGATTCCAGTTCCACTTCCAAACGCTCCGATTGCAACAGGAGTCCCTGCACCAGTCCGATGTTATAGCGTTCCAGCAGTTCTCGCGCACTCATCTGCGGCGGGCGCGAAATGATGTCGTTTTCGGGAAGGTCGCGGTAGATGGCGCTCTGGGGCGTTGTCAAAAGAGGATTGTCCCGTGCGGGACCAGTGCAAAGTGCGGTGCGCAGGTTTTCCGGTTGACCGGGGTCCCAGTTGCGGAGACACTGCGCAGCGAGACGGAAGAGGTCGCGCCGTTGCGTGGGGTAATCCAGTTCCTCTGGTGGATCGAACTCGGTGCGGTCCTCCAGGGTCTTGCGTAGGCCACGGAAAATGCGCAGACGCTCGCACCCGTCCTGCAGAAGGTCCAGGGCGTCATCGACCTCGCCACGCGTGACGGTGCGCCCCTCAGACGGGAAGCAATCCAGCATCTGCTGGGCGAGTTCCAGAAACTCAGGATTGCCAGTGTCCAGAAGGAGTGGCCGCACACGTGTGCCTTCGAGCCTGGCTTCAATCAAATCTTTCGTAAGCACTGTTCTGCCTTCTGCGGTCGCTGGTGTAACTTTCCGAGGTATTCGCGGTGATGATTTCGTAGAGGATGGCACTTTTGCCAGGAGACGGTCGCAAGATTCGTCCCAGTCGTTGGACATGTTCGCGCGTGGAGCCGCTGCCGGAGACCACGATGGCGACGCTTGCCTCGGGAACGTCCACACCCTCGTTCAAAACCTTGCTGGTGACCAGAACAGGGTATTCCCCTGCACGGAAACACTCCAACATCTCCTTGCGCTCGATGGCTTTGGTGTGGTGCGTGATGACGGGCAGCAGGAATCGCTCCCCGATGAGATACGCGGTATGATTGTCCGCCGTAAAGATGAGAATGCGCTCTCCACGGTGCTTCAGCAGCAGTTCCCAAACCTTCTGGACTTTGGACTGGTTGCCTAGCGCGATGCGTTTTTGCGCGAGATAGGCGGTGAATGCCTCGCGCCCGCCTGGCATTCGCGTACAGGCGCGCAGGAATTGCCCCCAGCCTTGCGGGGAACTGAGGTTGATGCGGTGCTGGCGCACGAACTGGACGTAGATGGCACGCTGACGCTGGTATTCGTTCCAATCGTCCTGCGGGAGTTGCACGGGGAGGAGAATGGTGGAGTACGGGGCGAGGTATCCGTCCTCCATATCGGTGATATCTTTGCGGTAGCAGATGGGACCGAGAAGTTCGTCCAGCGCGGTGTCTTCGCCGTCGTTTCGTTCGGGCGTGGCGCTGAGCCCGAGACGATACGGTGCAATGGCGGCACGCGCGAGCTGCTGGTACATTCCGCTGGGAAGATGGTGGCACTCATCCACCACCAGAAGCCCGAAACGGTTGCCGATGAACTCCATCTGAAGCAACGCGGAATCGTAGGTGGAAACGGTCAGGGGCAGCACATCGTGGCTGCCCCCGCCCAGCATTCCGACGGGACAGCAGAATGTCTTTTCCAGTTGAGACGTCCACTGCGTCATCAAATCAATGGTCGGCACCACCACGAGGGTCGAGCGCTGGCAAGCCATCATCGCAAGGTGCGCGACAACCGTCTTCCCGGTTCCTGTCGGCAAGACAACGACCCCGCGTCGCTGCGCGGCAAGCCAGGTCTGAAGTGCTTCTTGCTGGTATGGTCGCGGCGTGCGAGAATCGTGGGATTGCAAGGAGAGCGTTTCGTAGGCACGCGCCTGGTCGTCATAAGGGATGTGCTCTCGGTAGAGTGCCAGGACGATATCGGCGTATGCAATGGCAGGCGCCCGCCAACAGGAAACGCGGGAATCCCAGACGCATCGTTCCAGAAAGGGGAACGACGCCTCCTGCGGGGCTTCCAACAGCAGGGTCCCTGCCTGGAAGCGTATGGTGACGGGAGCGTTCATCCGAATTCCAGTCCTCCTTCACGGACTCGGCAGACGCGGTCGTGGTACTCGATGACGGAAGAATAGACGGGCGAACCGACCTCGGCAACCAGGCTGCACGTGGCGCACATTCGCCTGGCGTTTTCATATTCCCGAAGCCAGCCCTGCATGGCTCGCTGCGCCTCGGAATCGTACGGGAAGCGAAATTGCGGGGACTTCACGTTTACGCGCCAGGGTTTCGGGGTGAGGCGCGCACGGTAGCAGTTCTGCTTCTCGCAGAGTTTTGCGTAGAGCGGGTCGGCGTGGAGCTGCTCGAAGAGATAGTTCGTGAAGTCGGTGCGGACGGGGAGTTCGCGGCCGCGCGCAAAGACGCGGAGACCGTGCGCTGTACGATAGACGCGGAAGGAAAGCCCCTGGAATGCAGAGGAACGCAAGCGGGTCAGTGTATCTTCCAGAAGTTGTTTTCGTGCATTTTCCAGAGGTGTGGGGGCGGGTTCTCCCGAGAGGGCGGCCCGTCCAAACAACCACTGGAAGGAGAAGAAGGAGGTCCAGAGCGAAGGAGGCTCTTCGGCGTGCGGTGGGAGGTCGACGTCCACGATGCAGTGGTCGGTGGAATTGAGCACCAGCGCCCCATAGCGATTGCGCGTAACGACGTTGTGCGGATCAAGTTCCTGGATGATTTCCTCACGGATGGGGACCTCGTAGCCGTCGACCTCCGCCTCGCATTGCCCCGTCTGAATCTTGCGGTTCAACGCGGCCTGCAGCATCGGAATCCGCGCCTCCGCGTCGGCTTGTGAAAACTCCGAGCCGGCAGTGATGTTCTGCTCGAACGTCTCCCCGACCGCATCCGTCAACGTGACTTGCTTTGTGCACCAGAATCGGTATATCTTCATGGAAAACCTTCCACTCAAAAGGTTGTTTTGCAGTTACCTCATAAACAATAGCCCTTTCCTTCAAAATATCAACCGGACACGCACGAAACCACATCACTTTTCTCGAAAAATGAGATTTTTAGGTTATATTATCTACTAGGACACAAAAAGACCAAAAGGATTGAAAGAAAACAAGACCAGGAGACACTAGGATGACAGACTTCACGAAGTTGAGAATCACGACAGATTATCTCATCATTGGTTCTGGACTCGCCGGTCTGACGGCGGCCCTGGAGGCCTCCAAGCATGGTTCCGTCCTCGTGGTCACCAAGGGAAAAGCAGAAGAATGCAACACCCGCTACGCCCAGGGCGGCATCGCTTGCGTCATCGATAGCGACGACACCTTCGACGCACACGTCAAAGACACTCTCAAGGCCGGTGCCGGGCTCTGCCACGAGGACGTCGTCCGCGAAATCGTCCGTTCCGCCCCCGCCCGCATCCACGACCTGGAAGGCTATGGGATGAAGTTCACGCGACGCGGCGAGGTCCGCGAAACCACCACCAGCGACCAGGCACGCGAGTTCGACTTGGGCCGCGAAGGCGGCCACTCCGCGCGACGCATCCTCCACGCCGGGGACATCACGGGACGCGAGGTCAGCGACGTCCTCATCGCACGCTGCCGCGAAAACCCGAACATCACCATCCTCGAAAACCACCTCGCTGTCGATTTAATCACCTGCCGCCATTTCGCCTGGAAGGGACCCAACCGCTGCTATGGTGCCTACGTGATGGACACCCAGACCCATGACATCAAAACCATCCTGAGCCATTTCACGCTCCTGGCGACGGGCGGTGCCGGCAAGGTCTACCTCTGCACATGCAATCCTGACGTCGCTTGCGGTGACGGCATCGCCATGGCCTGGCGCGCCTCCGCCGAAATCGCAAATATGGAGTTCTACCAGTTCCACCCGACCATCCTCTTCCACCCGAAGGCCAAGTCCTTCCTCATCAGCGAAGCCGTCCGCGGCGAGGGTGCCATCCTGAAAATCCGACGTCACGGGAAGTTCGTGGAGTTCATGCAGAATTACCACGAACTCAAAAGCCTCGCGCCGCGCGACATCGTGGCACGCGCCATCGACAACGAACTCAAGCGCACGGGCGAAGAGTGCGCCTGGCTGGACATCACCCACAAATCCGAGGAATTCCTCCGCAAACGCTTCCCCAACATCTTCAACGAATGCCTGAAGTTCGGAATCAATATGGCGAAGGACTACATTCCCGTCGTGCCCGCTGCGCACTACTGCTGCGGCGGTGTCCGCACGGATGTGAATGGCGTCACCAACATCAAGGACCTCTATGCCATCGGGGAATGCGGCTGCACGGGTCTCCACGGCGCAAACCGCCTCGCCAGCAACAGCCTCCTGGAAGCAATGGTGGTCGGCTACAATGCCGTCATCCACTCCCTCACCGCCAGCCGCTCCGAAAACATCGTCCCGCCCGCTGATGTCCCCGACTGGAAGCACGGCGACGCCGTCAACTCCGACGAAATGATTGTCATCACCCACAACTGGGATGAAATCCGCCGATTCATGTGGGACTACGTCGGCATCGTCCGCTCCAACAAACGCCTCGAACGCGCCAAAAACCGCATTCGCATGCTGCGCCTGGAAATTGAAAAATACTACTGGGACTTCACCGTCACTCCCGACCTCATCGAACTGCGCAACCTCGCCTCCGTCGCCGAAATGATTATCGACAGTGCCATCGCACGTCCCGAAAGCATCGGCCTCCACTACAACCTTGACTGCCCCAAATACGATGGCTCCTACCACCCCAAGGACACCATCATTCAACGCCCCCTGAAACCAAATATCTGGTTTGAATAAAATATTTCAACTCTTGCCACGTTTCCTGTATAGAACTTGCTAGAGGCTCTAGAGCATTCTAGAGGTTTTAGAGGTTCTAGAGGTTCTAGAAAAAAAGAAAACTAACCATTCAAATCAGGAGAGAGAATCATGAAAAAACTGAATCAATTTGTGTTGAGTTGTGTAGTGGCAGGAATGTGCAGTGCAGCGATCGCGCAGGATGCGGAAGCTCCCCGTCCCCCGCGCCCCCAGGGCGGTCCCGGCATGGGAATGCCGATGAACGAACAGTTCGTCAAGCGCGCCGCCAACAATGTCAAAAACCTCATCAAGAACTATGACGCCGACCAGGACGGCAAACTCAATGACGCAGAACGCGCCAAACTCGAGGCCGACTACAATCTCCAGGAACTCCAGGAAGAACAACAGGCGATCAACCAGAAACTCCAGAAGGCCCGCCAGTACGCCATCTTCAAGATCGTCGACAAAAACGGCGACGGCGAACTCGATAACGATGAAATCGCGGCCGCTCCGGAAACCATCAAAGAGTACATGGCCGCCAATCCCGAGGCCGCGCAACTCTTCTTCCGTCCTGGCATGGGCGGCGGACGCGGCGGTCAAGGCATGGGCGGCGGACGCGGCCCCGGCATGGGCGGCAACAAGGATTGCGGTCCCCGTGGTCCCAAAGGCGGAAAAGGCGGCAAAGGTCCCCGCGGCCCCAAAGGCGGCGACCGTCCCCAGGTTCACCCCGAAGAAGTGGACTAAATCCTAAGTGGTTAGTGGTTAGTGGTTAGTGGTTAGTGGTTAGTGGTTAGTGGTTAGTGGTTAGTGGTTAGTAGTTAGTAGTTAGTGGTTAGTAGTTAGTGGTTAGTAGTTAGTGGTTAGTAGTTAGTGGTTAGTGGTTAGTGGTTAGTGGTTAGTGGTTAGTGGTTAGTAGTTAGCCGCCAACCACTTCCACATCCTCCATCCCGTCTAACGCGAAGCCGTTGCGTCCCCCACGCAACGGCTTCTCTGTTTCCCCGCCAGGAAGGTTTTGCAAGCCGCGCTCCGCGCGGCCCTGGCCCACCGCATTGTCAAGACCGCAGAGGATCTGTTCCTCCCATTCCGCTCCTCATTCCTTTTCCGCCTCGTCGGGGAAAAGCGCCTTCAAGATGAGGCGGGCAATGGCCTCCATTCCCTTGTCGCCTGGATGGTGCGCCACGCCTGAATGCTCAAACAGCCCCAACGCCATCATCGATTTATCTTTTGACAAGTCCGCCTTGACGAAGGTCACGTCCAGTTCCTTCGCCGCACGTGACATCATCTCGTCCTTCCAGACGCGTGGCCAGAAGACGCCTCGCACCACAGTCTTCGGCTTCTTGGGTCCCTTCAGGAAACCCTCAAGAAGTTTCTTGAACGCCTCCGAGAAGGCAAGTTGCTCCTCCTGTGTTGCGAGTGCTCCGACATTTTCGCCCAGGGCAACAATCAGATAGTCGGGAGCAAAGTCAACCAAATCCTGCTCAAGTGCAAAGTCGTAGCTGGCGAAGCCACGCTCAAATCGCGCCAGATTTCGGACGCGTACATCGGCCTTGCGCCCTGTTTTCTCCTCGATGCCACGCGTCACGATATGGACATAGTCCTTTTCCTCCGCGCTGGCCGCCATCCCCCAGTTGTGGTTCCATCCTATCCCGGGCGCGACCGCGTGAAGCGTGATGGAGTTGCCGATGAAGACGACGCGCAAACCACCTGCGTTCTGCACAGCCGCCTCCGCCTGCGTGGCATTCATCTGCGTGGAATTGTTCTTCTCCGCGTCGGATATCCTTTCCGCAACAATCTGCTTTTTCTCAGACATCATCTTCTCCTTCTTTGGAGCGTCCGCCGCCAAAAAAGAACTCGCAACCACCAGCAAAACAGCCATCAGACGCTTCGTCATCTTTCGATCTCCATTCCTTTCAGGTAATTGAGGGAACTAAGTATTGGAAGGAATTGCCAATTAATCTATCGGCAATGGTTATTATTCAGAACCCTGGTTCATGGTAATGATTTTGAAACTCTTTCTTCCACAAAATACACAAAATACGCAAAAATATTGGATACACCTGTCTCTTCAAAAGGTTCTAAAGAACCGTTGCTTCCTGCCTGTCCCCCGGCGGGAAAGGTCAAGACCGTTCCCGCCGGGAGACAACACAGGAAGTCAGCGCGACGTCCGCGCGTTTTGAGAGACAGGACTGATGACTGTTCTTTTTGTGTATTTTTTGTGTGTTTTGTGGATAAAAACAAAAGACCTGAATCACGCGGCGACCCTTCTGAACAGTAACCGGCAATGTTGCAATAGGCCAGTTGCGTCGTCATCACAGTGCGATGGTCTTGCCCTGGGCGACGGATTCGCGTTCGGCGCAGAGGACACGGTAGGAATCGAAGACGGACTGCGGGGTCTGGTACTTGTCCGGGGTGACGCCGTCGAGGACGCACTTGTCGAAATACGCGAGTTCCTGGTGCCAACCGGTGGGAAGGTTTTGGGTGTCAATGGTGATGGTGTCGATTTTGCCATCGGTCCAGTAGACTTTCAATTGTCCGGATGGTTCGAGGCGAACAGTGGCTTTTTCGAAGATGACCTGGAAGGACATCTCGAATGGGACGGAACGGGCTGCCCCCCAGCCGCCTTCCGCCAGAACCAGGGTTCCATCGCCGTATTCATAGCGGGTGACGACGTGGTCGATTCCGTGGTCGCTATTGAGGTTTCGCCCAAAAGAGGTAACGGCCTTGGGCTTTCCAATGAGATAGGTGATGAAATCGGTGTCGTGGAGATGGAGGTCAAGGATGGCGCCGCCAGACCAGTCCGCATTCATATACCAGTTCTTCCAGTTGAGATTGAACTCGGTGGTGGGGGAAAGACGGCGGAAGTTGGCGACCAGCAGTTTTCCGTAGGCACCTGCTTTCATCTGCTCATAGAGATAGTTGTATTCTGGCCAAGCGCGCACACAGAGCCCGCAGTTGAAGAACTTGTCGCTGGCCTGGACCGCAGCCTGGATTTGCTGCATTTCTTCGAGGTTGCGGCAGAGCGGCTTCTCGGAGAAAACG
>JAFRLI010000266.1 GCA_017431255.1 Victivallales bacterium | reverse complement strand
GCGGTAGAGACCGTCCCAATCCTGCAAGGCAGAGTAGCCACCCATGAGCGTCGCGGCTTCGGCACGCCACTGGTTCGGGACGCAGTAGTTGAACTCCGTTACGGTGAAAGGTTTTCCGAAGACACGTGTGGCGGCCAGTGAAATGGGGGTTCTGGCATATTCCTCAATGCTGCAGCGGTTGTGGAAGACAGCGGGCGTGCTCCAGCGCTTGCCGGGGAAGAGGGGATGGTCCCAGTAGGAATGGTTGTCCACGAGGTCAAAACTGGTGCGTGCGGGGGTGGAGTGGAACATGCAGCGGTGGTTGACATCCGTGATGAGCGCCTGGAGTTTGATGTCTTCGCGCAGGAAACGCATCTGCTCCTTCTGGTGTTTCATCTGGAGTTCGTTCAGGAAATGGATGAACTCGCCGTTGAATTGCGCGGAGCCTTCGGCAGCCTGGATGCCCTTGGCGCGCAGGTGTTCCTGAAAGCGTTCTTCGATGATTCGCGCGGCTTTGCGGCTGCCGCGGCGGTGATTCCACCAGATGGCAATGGAGTTCTCGTTGATGAGATTCAGCATATAAAGCGCCGGATCTTCGGCAAGCGTCATTCCCGTGTAGGGATTTCTGGCAGTCAGAAGCCGCCGCGAGAACTCCTTCCAGTTCTCCAGTGCCTGCGGACTGACCAGGATCATGTTCTTCATCTCGTAGTCGCCCGTGTCGTCGAACTCGGGGATGTTGTCCCCCGCTTTGATGGTCCGGGAGGCATAGAGGTCGATAGTGACGTAGAAACCGTGTTCTTTGAGGCGTGCGAAGAGTTTGAAAAGGGTATCGAGTTTGGCAAGGTCGAAGGTAAGGGAGTCGGGGGCATTCTTGTCGACGAGGTCCTTTTCGAAATGGTGGAGGCGGACGGTGTTGTATCCGACGCGCTCGATGTCCGTCAAGAACTGTGTAATGTGTTCATCGGGAGCATAGATGGCGGCGCTGACGAGGTTGGTGCCGAAGAGTTTCACGCGGGTGTCGGGGCGTTTTTCATAGACGAGATGCCCCGTTTTCTTGTCCACGAGAATGCGGCCGTATTTCCCGGCGGGAGCGTCGAGGAAACGCGAGAAGTCCAGGGGGGAGCCTGGTGTGGTGGAGGGGCGGTAGTTTTCGGGAAGCGCGAACCAGCGTGGACCGGGCACAATTTCCTGGATGGTCGTTTTGAGCGCAAGAGGGTCTTCGTCGGTGGGCAGTTCGGTCAGGATGTCGGCTTCCAGGTCCCATTTGTCGATGACGACAAGATTGTCCTGCCTGGGGAAGGAGTGTTCAGGCATGACGCGGAGTTGGTAGTGGTTTTGCTGGTAGGTTCCGCTGTTGGGGAAAAGGCCGACAACTTGGAGGCGGAAACTCCCCCGCAGCGTGAAACTTCCCGTCTGGTCCTTCACCGTGATGACAGACGCCTTGCCGTTGAAGAGGTTTTTGCGCAGCACATCGGGAGGAAAGGAGATGGGCTTGTCGTCAACGAGGAGGATGGGATTCCGCGCCTGCGGGATTTCGAACTTGAGGCAGAGTTGTTCGCAGAGGACGGATTTCGACGTGCGTGGCTTCAGGGAGGCCGTGTATCGGAAGCCGCCTGGAAGCGGTGAAAGGGTTTCGTGGACGTGGAATACGTCAAAAACGCCATCCAGAATGGTGGCCTCGCCTTGCGTGGTCTGGGCGAGTTTTTCGGTGAGTTGCTGCCTGGTGGCCCAGCCTGGCGCGTAACGAAGCAGGGAGACGTGCGCCAGCCCGGCCAAATCCAACGCTCCTGATGGGTTCAAGCGCACGCCTTCTGGTAATTGCGCCAGGACGGTTGCACAAAACAATACGATGGACAGCAGGGAGAGGTGTTTCATGGGAGCCTTGTGGTAATTTGGGAGGTAATTGCAAAACTCTCATCCCAACCGCCTTCACGGTGCGATGGCTTCATCGCTCAAACTCAGCGTGGTCACCACGCTTCGCTTTCGCTCTTCGCCCTCGCTTGCGGCGTTTTGGCAGTTGGACGGTAGTTTTGCAATCACCTCTTGGGACTAGCGTTCAAGGATGGCGGAGAGGGAGCCCTGTGGCACGGAGTCGGTGCGCATCTGGAAGGAGAGGATGCCGTCCTTGTACTGTGCGGGATATGGTTTTGCGGCGGGGGTGCCGTCAAGCGCGAGGGGAGTGACGGTCATCGCGGCGGGAAGTTTGAGTTGGACGTTGGCCTGGGCACGTTCCAGGAGCATTGGAAGTTCGCCCCAGTTTTCAATGTACATCTGTCCCAGTTTGGTGATGGTGTATTTCAGTCCCTTGCAGAGGATGTTGGAGAATTGGAAGGCCAGGATGCGGCGGGATTCCGCAAGCGGTTTGCCGTCCAAGGACGCAAATGCGACCGTCTGGTAGGTGTTCATATCGATGGACACGATGAGCTTGCCTTTCCCTTTCCCCTTGCCTGTGACAGCCTCTGTGCGGGGAGTGAGAAGGGTCATTGTCTTGCCCTTGGTGTCCAGGAACAGTTCGCCTGTGGAGGAGGCAATCTTGCCCGTGGAACGGTAGTTTGCCATCGCCTTCCGGGCCGCTTCCGGAAGTTTGTCTTCCCAGCCAGGCTGGAAGGGGTCCACGCGCAGAATGCCGGGATCGCCTTTGTAGTCGGCAATCGTGGAGCCGATGAGCCCCCAGAGCCCCAACTGCTGGAAGTCGTTGGGATAGTTTGTTCGTCCGGGAAGCAGCCCACGCTCGAAGTCCTGCTTCTGGCTGTACAGGAACGCCACACCGGTGGACTTCTCTGCCGGAGAGACGTCTCCACGGACGAAGAGGAGTTCCGCAAGGCGGTCCACCATTTGCGCCTGGATGTTGTTGACGGCATCAAACGTGCTGAACTTTTCAAACTTCTTGGGGGTCATCTTGCGGTTGCCGTGGCACCAGGCAAAGCGGTAGAGACCGTCCCAGTCTTGGAGGGCAGCATAGCCGCCGACCAGCGGCGCGGCTTCGACACGCCACTGGTTCGGATAACAGAAGTTGAACTCAGTGACAGTGAGGGGCTTCCCGAAAATGCGCGTCGGTGCCAGTTTCAGGGGAACCTGGTTTTCTGGCTCGAAGGCGATGGCGGATTTGTTCTGGAAGACTGCGGGGAGTTTCCAGCGTTTGCCAGGATAACTGGGGTGGTCGTGGTACTTGTGGTTGTCCACGAGGTCGAGAAGCATTCTCGTGGGAATCATGTTGGTGAGGTTCTGGTGGTTGACATCGGTGATGAGCGCACCGAGTTTGAGGTCTTCGCGGAGGAAGCGGATTTGCTCCTGAATGCAGGCGTTCTGGAGGGCAACGAGAAAATGCCCCAGACGAACGTTGTATTCCGGGGAGCCGGGCTTCAGGTCGAGCCCCTTCGCCTTCAGAGATTTCTGGAAACGCTCTTCTATGATCTTGGAGGCCTTCGTGCTGGTGCGGCCATGTTTCCATTGGACGGCGACGGTGTTTTCGTTGACGAGGTTCAGCGCGTACAGAACAGGGTCTTCCGCAAGGGTCATTTTCGTATAGGGGTTCTGGACTGTGAGCACCTTGCGCGAGAAGGTCTTCCAGTTCTCCATGGCGGCCTTTGAGATGAGGATGAGATTCTTCATCGAGTAGTCGCCCGTGTTGTCGAACTCGGGGATGTTGTCACCGAACTTGAGGGTACGGGAGGAATAGAGGTCGATGCAGATGTAGAATCCGCGTTCCTTGAGGCGTGCGATGAGTTTGAAGAACTGGTCTTGTTTCTTGGGGTCGAAGGTGAGGGAGTCGGGTGCGTTATGGTCGAGGATGTCCTGGTCGTAATGGTGGAGGCGTACGGTGTTGTAACCGATGCGCTCGGCTTCCTGTAGGAAGAGTTCGATTTGGTCATCGGGCAGGAAGTTCGCGCCTTGCACGAGGTTGGGGCCGTAGAGGCGGATGCGCTTCTGCGGGGCTTTCTCAAAGACAAAATGCCCTTCCCGGTTGACGATGATGCGGCCGTATTTTCCGGCGGGCATTTCGCGGAAGGTGGAGAAGTCAAGCGGGGAACCTTTTGCGGTGGAGGGACGGTAGTCCTTGGGGAGGGCAAGCCATTCGGGACCTTCCAGGACCGTATAGGTGTTTTGTTTGCGTTCAAATGTGGTACGGGAATCGGTGAAGGAGGCGGCGACAATCATCCAGACGGTTGCAGGCGCGGGGGTGAAGGTGAGGCGTGTCACATCGGGTTTGACAGGGAATGCGGAGAGGGAGAGCCCGAAGGGGATATTGTCATTGGTGGTTGCTTCCCAGACAGTTGGGGCATTGACGCCGCCGAGCGGCTTCCACCAGTTGTAGCAGTCCACCATGTCAATGACGGGTATCTCCTCCTTGGAACCGTCTTTGTACTGGACCGAGATAGTGCCCTGGAGATTCTCCAGCCCGGGATTCCAGGCACTGGCATGGAGGAGATACAGGTAGCGCGTGCCTTTGGGAGACGTGGCTTCGACGGTTGCGGCAGTGCCGTAGTTGTGGTTGGCTTCGCTGGAACGAGAACTGTTTCCAAGGACGATGCACGAAGGCACCGTTCCCTCTTTGGCGTCGGCAACGTTCATTTTGACGCCCTGAAAGTCGTAGGCACCTGGCTTGAGTTTGCGGAGGTCGCGTTCCTTTCCCTGGCGTGTCCAGGCGGGGAGTTTGCCACCGTCGACGAGCGAGGCGTTGAAGGCGCTTTCCAGGGGAATGGGCGTGGAGGAATTGACCCGAAGCCTCGGAACGTCAAACTGGAGTTTCAAATCCAATTTCCAAGTGGTGATGAGGGAGCATTTGTTTGCCGTGTCCTGGGGATAGGTTGCCTCCTCGGAGAACCGAACAGAATAGTAGTTGGTGGAACTGTATTCGTTTGGCGGGAAGGGACCGGTCACGTTGACATGCATTTTGCTGCCGGAGATGCGGAACGTCCGTAGTTTCGTCTGGATTTCGACAAGTTTCTGGGGACCGTTCACATACGAAACCCGCAACTTCTCGGTTTGCAACTTGAGCGGTTTCTTGTCCACGAGAATGACGGGTTTGTCCGCCACGGGTATTTGCGTGACGAAGCAAATGACTTTGCTTGGAACGGGAGAACCGCCCTTGGATTGAAGACGGGCCGCATATTGCAAGGTGTCTTCTGCGACGGGGGTGACTGTTTCGTTCAACAGAAATTGGTCAAAGGTCCCTTCCAGAGAGACGCCTCCAGCCGAGAAAGAAGTCTTCTTCTTGGAGACATCTGTTAGCGCCTGCGATTTGGATGCCCAATGGGGATCGAAGCGCAACAGATAGAAGGGATACCCTCCAATTTGAAAGTCTCCTGTGCTCTGAAAAACGAGTTCGGGCGGGAATTGCGCAGCGCATGCCGCCGCACACCACAGGGCAAGGAAGAGTTTTGCGAGTCGTTTCATAGGAGATTGTGCCTTTTTGTAGGGAGTTGCTTGCGTGCGGTTGATGCTAGACCTGGTGGCCGCGCGGAGCGCGGCCTGCAAAACCTGACAGAAAAGCCAGCGGGGAGCCCCACTAGCGGGTGAGCAAGACAGAGAGGGAGCCGCCTGGCAGGGAATCGGTGGCGATGCGAAGGCGCAGGAGACCGTTTTCGAAGGTGGTGGGATAGGACTTTTCGGCGGGTGTGCCGTCAAGATTGAGTGGCGTGGCTTGGATATCGGCGGGAAGTGCGAGGGAGAGTTCAGCCGAGCCGCGCTGGAGCATTTGCGGGAGATGTCCCCAGTCTATGAGGATTTTGCGGTCCTTGTCCTTGAAGGTGACGTCTTCGTTGGACATATCGGTGAGTTGGACGAGAAGCATCCGCTTGCTTTCGGCGAGAGGGAGATTGTCCAGGGAGAGCAGGGCGATGGTCTGGAAGCAACTCATGTCTGCACCGGCAAGGACCTTGCCGCAGAGCACCCCTTCGCCCGTAAGAAGTTCGCTCTTCGGGGTGACGATGCGGAGGGTCTTGCGTTTGCTGTTGAGGGTGATTTCCCCCGTGTCGGAGGTGATGAGACCACTGGATTTGACGTCGGCCAGAGCGGCGCG